>USDK01000106.1 GCA_900553355.1 uncultured Lachnospiraceae bacterium | reverse complement strand
ATTCTCTGCAAAAAAGTGCTGCCGCACTAATTATTTAGTGCGACAGCCCCGTTTTCTAAGACTCATGAGGAGAATCAATACGTCCGAACACCATATCATACCCATCATTTCCATAATTCAGAGAACGGTTGACACGGCTGATCGTTGCTGTGGAAGCCCCTGTTTTATCTGCAATCTCCAGATATGTTTTATGTTCTCTTAGCATTTTTGCAACTTCAAATCTCTGCGAAAGCGATAGCAGCTCATTAATTGTGCAGATATCCTCAAAAAATGTATAGCATTCCTCTTTATCTTTCAAGCTCAGTATTGCAGAAAACAGATAATCTACTGCGTCGTTCCTGATCTTCTTACTCATATCCTACTCTCCTTTGTAACAGAAATTCATTACTGTTACATTTTAACACAGTGAATTTTTAAAGTCTATACCTTTTTCCTGTGTTTTAAAACCGAAATCAGTTTTTCATAAGAAATATTTGCAATTAACTCTTCCGGGAATTCTGCCTTTTTACATATCTCCTCAGCATAACGATATCCGGCTATATCTACATCTACATGAGCATCGCTGCCAAACACCACCATCGTACCCTCTTTTTTGCAGGCGTCAAGCATTTTCAGACAATTCTTTGCCGTGTTTTCACGGTATCCATCCGGGCGGAGCGAGGAATTATTCACTTCCAGAAGCGTACCGGTTCTTTTTGCTTCTTTTGCCAGAACATCATAATCTGCTGGAAATCTTCCATCATCCGGATGGCCGATGATGTCCACGTATGGATTTTCCATCACCGCAAGATAGGCACTCATGATATTTTCCTGCGTATGTTCGTCTTTAAAGCAAGGTGTATGCATACTGGCGATTGCAATATCCAGCCCCTTGATCACTCCCTGCGGAAGATCTACCCTTCCCTCTTTGTCCATAATATTCAACTCTGTTCCCAGTAAAAGATGAATTCCGTACATGGTACGCGGAACTACCCGAAGATTCTGAAAATAGTACAACTGACAGGATCCCGGCATCTCCGGCGCATGTTCTGTAATCGCCAGGCCTTCCAGCCCTTTTTCAGCTGCCATGGATGCCATTTCCTTCATCGTATTATAGGCATGTCCGCTGACCACTGTGTGCGAATGTGTGTCGATTCCAATTTTCATATGTCTGCCCTTCCTTCTGTCACATTTCAGGAATATTATACTGCATACATTTTTCTTTTTCTACATATTCTATGGTTATATTTTCGTAAAACAGGAGGACTTTTCATGAAAAAAGACAAAGAAAACCAGAGAATCATAGATGCATACGACTATCTTTCCAATGCCGCGTCCAGCCAGGATTTGACCGGCCTGATTCCCTCTGCGCCTGCGTCCACAGCCGAACTGGAATCTTATGCGGATGTCTATCAGTTTCTTCCCCCGGACGGCGATGCATCCACGATTCAGCCGGATGCCTCTTCCAGACCTTCCGGACAACAGTCAAACAGCACCGGGAAAAATCACACTCCAGACTAATTATCATATACTAATCAAAAACGGAGTTTTGACTATGCCATCCATGAACCTGGTTCCGGTAAACGGAATCATCTTAAACATCTCTCCCTTTGGCAATGACTGCTGTGAACAACAGGTCAGTATCCGCACCTCCAACGGGATCAATAACTTTATTGTAGGTCCGGAAACCTACGTCCTTAACAATGTCCGGCTGCGTCCGGGCATGAACGTAACCGCCCTCTATGATGCCGATCTGGCTGTGCCATTGATCTATCCGCCCCAGTATCGGGCTGTTCTCATCGGCCGGAGAAATCCCGGCGAAAATGTCTATGCCGGATACTTTGATGAAAACCTTATGTCTGCTGATGCCTCCTTACAGCTAAACATTGATGCCTCCACCAGCGTAGTGACCGCCAATGGCCAGACCTTCCAGTGTTCTCCCGGAGGGCACACCCTTATCGTGTACTACAGCAATACTACCAGAAGTATCCCAGCCCAGACCACACCAAGAAAAGTAGTTGTTGTGTGTTAAAAAAATAACAGGGGACGTACACTTTTGTGATATGCTCCCTTCTAAGTAGACAAGTGAAATAATAAAAACTTGTCACTTAGGA
>USDK01000105.1 GCA_900553355.1 uncultured Lachnospiraceae bacterium | reverse complement strand
TCAAGGAGTCACATCCACATGACATCCATATCACAAAAGAGGCTCCAAACTACAGTGTAGATGAATAATAAAGGAAAAAAAGGTAAGACCGGTAAAAAGTCACCCAGGCCGTCCCATAGCGGGCGGCCTGTTTCCGTAAAGAAAACTTCCTCCGGGTCTTCCAGAAGAAAAAAGAAGTCTTTGAGAAAAAAGAACCCGATCAAGATCCTACAGAGGATTGTGCTGATATGTATCATTGTGATCGTTGCTTTTGCTGCGTGTGCGTTAGGATACGCATTTTTTGAGATGCGCATGGAACAGAGTGAAACTCAGTCCGGACAGGAAGAAATATCCGGGAATGCCAGCGGAAATGGCGGACCGGAACAATGGCAGGCAGAAGGAGCACCTTTTATTGATGTGGAGCTTCTGACACCGAATTCCTATTCCAGACCACAGATTTCTATCGAACAGGTAAATTATATAGCCATTCATTATACGGCCAATCCGGGATCTACTGCCATATCCAACCGGAATTATTTTGAAAATCTTGCGACAACGCAGGACAACAAAGTCAGCAGTCATTTTGTGATAGGTTTGGAGGGAGAAGTGGTACAATGTATTCCCACTTCAGAAATATCCTATGCCACAAATTCCAGAAATGTAGATACCATATCCATTGAATGCTGCCATCCGGATGAAACAGGGCAGTTTAATACAGCAACCTATGATTCGGCGGTAAAGCTGACAGCGTGGCTTTGTACACGCTTTGGACTGACTTCGGATCAGGTGATCCGTCATTATGATGTCACAGGTAAAGACTGTCCGAAGTATTACGTGGAAAATCCCGATGCATGGATCCAGATGAAATCAGACATTGCAGCACAGATCCAGACAGATTATGCATTACAGGGGAAATAAAGTGTTATTGTTTATTTTGTGAGCAACAAGAAGTCTGGAAAAATAATTTCTGAAAATAGGGGCTTGAAAATTAAGAAGAAGTATTGTAGTATAACAGCAGAAGCTGCATGACTGGCGGAAAGTAGGATTACCTACAGGGAGTGCAGTGAAGTGAGAAGCCGACCGCCTGGGCAGCCTGATAAGGGGTGTCTAGGCGGTTTTTTGTTACCGTTCATATCCTGGGATAAGCCCCGGGCCTTACATTAGACAAGGAGGACTGTGAAAAATGACGACATTTTCACTTGAAAAAGAACTGAAAGAAAATTCCTATCCGGGAAGAGGAATTGTGATCGGACGTTCCGCTGACGGGAAACATGCAGTTACTGCATATTTTATTATGGGAAGAAGCGAGAACAGCAGAAACCGTATTTTTGTTGAGGATGGGGAAGGAATCCGTACACAGGCTTTTGATCCGTCCAAGCTTACAGACCCGAGCCTGATCATTTATGCACCGGTACGTGTCCTTGGAAATAAGACCATCGTAACAAACGGTGATCAGACAGATACGATCTATGAGGGAATGGACAGACAGCTCACCTTTGAACAGTCTCTCCGCAGCAGAGAGTTTGAGCCGGATGCGCCGAACTATACACCTCGTATTTCAGGTGTTCTTCATGTTGAAGACGGTAAATTCAATTATGCGATGTCTATTTTAAAGAGCAATAACGGAAATCCGGATTCCTGTCTTCGTTATACATTTGCCTATGAGAATGCGGCGGCAGGACAGGGACGTTTTATCCATACTTATAAATGCGATGGAAATCCACTTCCAAGTTTCGAGGGAGAGCCGAAGCTGGTAGAGATCCCAAGCGATATTGATGAGTTTACGGATCTCCTCTGGAAGAGCCTGAACCAGGATAATAAAGTTTCTCTCTTTGTTCGTTTTATTGACATTGAGACAGGAAAATATGAATCCAGGATCGTAAACAAGAATAAATAAGAAAATAGGGATATCACAGAGAACGGAGGAGCTTTTTCATGAAAGAATTACAGTTAAAATACGGATGTAACCCAAATCAGAAACCATCAAAGATCTATATGGCAGATGGAAGTGAGCTTCCGATCCAGGTACTCTCCGGAAGACCAGGATACATCAACTTCCTGGATGCCTTTAATGGCTGGCAGCTGGTACGTGACCTTAAGAAAGCAACCGGACTTCCGGCAGCAACTT
>USDK01000104.1 GCA_900553355.1 uncultured Lachnospiraceae bacterium | reverse complement strand
GGAACCCATACCCACGAGATCTTCCGCCTGGGGATCCGGAAGCTTCTGCCACCGCAGGTGGAGCTGATCTCAGGCCCGGGCTGTCCGGTCTGTGTAACACCGGTAGGGTTTATTGATGAGGCGGTTTATCTGGCTCTGGAAAAACAGGCGACCATCTGTACCTTCGGTGACCTTGTCCGTGTACCGGGGACAAAGAAAAGCCTTGCAGATGCCAGGGCAGAAGGAGCCAGGATACGTATCGTCTATTCACCGGCAGATGCGGAAAAATATGCGAAAGAACATCCAAAGGAGCAGGTGGTATTTCTTTCTGTTGGTTTTGAGACGACGACACCTGCAGGCTGTCTTTCCGTGAAAAAAGCCAGAGAAGATGGCCTTTCCAACTACTCTCTCCTTGTGGCAAACAAGACCATGCCACAGGCTTATCAGGCATTAAAAGGCAGTGCGGATGTGTTCCTTTACCCGGGACATGTCAACGCCATTACAGGGACTGCACTCTGCGAACGTCTGGCAGAGCAAGGCGTCAGTGGTGTAGTGGCAGGATTTACAGCGAAGGAGCTGCTTACGGCGCTGGCAGTTGCACTGGTCCGTTTCCAGGAGGGAAAACCTTTCTTTGTAAACTGTTATCCGCGCGTGGTAAAAAGCGAAGGAAGCCCGGAGGCACAGACACTGATCGAGGAACTGATGGAACCCTGCGATTCCGAATGGCGTGGACTGGGTGTGATCCCGGGATCCGGACTGGTGCTCCGGAAAGAATGGGAAGCTTTTGATGCCAGAAAAAAATATGCGGTGCCGCCGATCAAAGGCAAACCAAATCCGGCCTGTCGCTGTGGCGATGTGCTTCAGGGAAAATGCAAACCGTCGGACTGCAGGGTATTTGGAAAAGTCTGTACCCCGCAGCATCCGGTAGGAGCCTGTATGGTATCCAATGAAGGAGCCTGTTCCGCATATTTTATGTATGGGAACTGATTGATCAACTGTCCGGTTTAATGGACTATAATACAGGAATACATGTCATACAAACGAAGGATCACATCTGGAAGATCGGACTATATGATACAGATCTGATATCCGTTTGAACGATCGTAGAAAGAAGATGAAAATTATGGATAATAAAACAGTAACCATGGCACACGGTGCCGGAGGCCGTCAGACCTCAGAACTGATCGATGAAGTATTTAAAGCACATTTTGCAAACCCGGATCTTACAGCCGATGATGCGGCAGTGCTGGTCCCGCCTGCAGGAAAAATGGCCGTATCCACCGATGGATTTATTGTTTCTCCGGCATTTTTCCCGGGAGGAAATATCGGCAAGCTTTCCATCTGTGGAACAGTTAATGACCTTGCCTGCATGGGAGCGAAACCGATGTATCTCACCTGTGCTTTTGTGATCGAGGAAGGTTTTCCCATGGAGAAGCTGGAAGAAATTGCCGCAGCCATGGAAAAAACAGCGAAAGAAGCCGGCGTGCGTATTGTTTCCGGAGATACCAAGGTGGCAGGAAAAGGACAGGTTGACGGTGTGTTTATCACAACAACCGGAATGGGTGAGATCCAGGATGGCGTGAAGGTAGGCGGTGAGCTGGCAAAACCGGGAGATGCCATCATTGTGACCGGTGATGTGGGAAGACATGGATGCACCATTCTTCTGGCAAGAGAGGATTTTGGCATCGACGCGGATGTGACAAGTGACTGTGCACCGCTTTGGGGAACTGTAAAAGAAGTGATGGATGCCACCCATAACCTTCATGTGATCCGCGATGCCACAAGAGGCGGCGTGGGAACCGTTCTCTATGAGATTGCAGGCCAGAGTAACGTGGGAATCCGTCTGGATGCGTCGTCTGTTCCGGTAGCTCCGGAAGTAAAAGGTGTCTGCGGTATGCTGGGCCTGGAGCCACTTTATCTGGCATGTGAGGGACGTATGGTGATCATGGCGCCAAAAGAAGAGGCGGAAAAGATCGTGGAAGCACTGCGTAAATGTCCGTATTCCAAAGACGCTGCCATTATTGGTGAGGTTACCGAGGACCAGCCTGGAAAAGTTGTCATGACTACGGAAATCGGAACTCAGGCATTACTTCCGCAGCCAGGCGGGGAACTTCTGCCGAGGATTTGCTGACAGATACAGACAGCATAGGAAACAGAAGGTGAGCGGAAAGAAAAAACGATTTCAGCCTGGAAAATTATCAGTAACAAAACAGAGTCCAATAAAACGGACAGTAAAACAGACACTGGAAAGGAGAGGCGGATCTTATGGATACAAGAGTGGCACTGATCTCGATCATTGTGGAAAACAATGAGGTGATCGATGACATCAACCGTTTTCTTCACGAAGCGGGAAAATATATTATCGGGAGAATGGGAATCCCCTACCGGGAAAAAGGTATCAACATCATCAGCATTGCCATTGATGCGCCACAGGATGTGATCAGCTCTTTATCCGGAAAGATTGGCCGTCTCAGGGGAGTTTCCGCAAAAACGGCATATTCCAATGTGATCACAAAAGCGGAGGACAGGAAATGATAAGAGTTGCGGTATACGGAAAGGGCGGCATCGGAAAATCCACCACAGTTTCCAATGTGGCAGCCGCCCTTGCGGAAAAAGGAATGAAAGTGATGCAGATCGGCTGTGATCCCAAGGCAG
>USDK01000103.1 GCA_900553355.1 uncultured Lachnospiraceae bacterium | reverse complement strand
CGGACATTGTAAATCCCGGTCTCTCTGCATTGGTACTCTCACACATCAGTGCAAGTACACCTTTCTTTCCGATCTCTGCAAAGCGCTGCAGATCGATGGCATCTCCGAATACCGGTGTGTAATCTACCTTGAAGTCTCCTGTGTGTACCACGATTCCTACCGGAGAGTAAATGGCAAGCGCGGATGCATCCTGGATACTGTGGTTGGTCTTGATAAATTCCACAGCAAAATCTCCGAGATTGATCACCTGTCCGTGTTTTACTTCTTTCAGTTTCGTAGAACGCACAAGATTGTGCTCTTTCAGTTTGTTGCGGATCAGTCCCAGTGTCAGCTTTGTAGCATAGATTGGAACATTGATCTCTTTCAGTACATAAGGAAGGGCTCCAATATGATCCTCGTGTCCGTGGGTGATCACAAATCCCTTAACCTTGGAAATATTTTCCTTAAGATAGGTTACATCCGGGATGACCAGATCGATTCCCAGCATATCATCCTCAGGGAAAGAAAGTCCACAGTCTACCACTACAATACTGTCTTCATACTCAAAAGCGGTGATGTTCATTCCGATCTGTTCCAGACCGCCAAGTGGTATGATCTTAAGTTTTGAGGATGATCTGCGGCTGTTTTTCCGTCCGGATGGTCTGCCGCTGTTCTTAACCGGTCTCTGTGTGTTTCTGCTGCTGTTCTTTACAGCACCGCCTGCGGCTGTTTTCTTCACTGACGGGCGGAATGGTTTATCCTGGCGGTTTTTACCTCCACGATACTGTCTTGTCCTTGATCCGGCATTTTTCTGTCTTGGCACCTGTCTTCTGGCGCCGCCTGCGGAACTTACTGTTCTGCTCTCTGCGTTTCTGTTGTCCTCGTTGTTCTCGCTTTTCAAAAATCGCTCCTCCATTCAAAATTCACGTCATCCAGCATCTGCTGAAAAACTGCATATACAGCCTGAAGTTCGTCATCATCCTCGACCATCTCATAACAGGCTTCTGTGCTTCCCGGAGCTGAAATATCCTTCAGAATATATGCGTCTGCTTCCTCATCCTGTGAATCGGACACCAAAAGATAAGTCACACCCGCAATATTGGTCTGCTCCTCTACGTAAAACTCAGCAGCTGTGCCGTCGTCTGACTGAAATATTATTTTTTCCATATTTAATTCTTCCTTATCCGTTCTTGTCAAGCGGATATTCACAATCCGCATTTGCTACCTGATCCGCTCAAAATATCTATTTGCGTTTCCGATCATTCTTCCACGCCTTCCTGCTGCTCTCTTCTGTATGCGGCAGCATCCAGATATCCCTGCAGGATAAAGACTGCTGCTACCTGATCCAGATACTGTTTACGGTCTTCCTTATGCACACCGGTCTCCTCCAGAGTACGGTCTGCCGCCATGGTAGTCAGTCTCTCATCCCACATAACAACAGGCAGGCCCGTACGTTTCTCCAGCATTTCCTTAAACTCCAGAGATTTCTCGGCCCGCTCTCCTACTGTATTGTTCATGTTTTTCGGGTATCCCAGAACGATCTCCGTAACCTGATACTCCGAAATGATCTCTTCAATACGTGCCAGAGTACGACGAAGCTTGTTTTCCTGCTTGCGCCATACGGTTTCCACACCTTGGGCTGTCAGACCAAGGGGATCGCTCACTGCAACCCCAACGGTCTTCGAGCCATAGTCCAGTCCCAGTACTCTCATATTACCGTTCCCAGGACTTATTCTTGATATACTCGGTGAGAAGCTCCTCTACCAGCTCATCACGCTCCACCTTCATGATCATGCTTCTCGCACCCTTGTGGCTTGTGATGTAGGTCGGGTCTCCGGACATAATATATCCTACGATCTGATTCACCGGATTGTAGCCCTTCTCATCCATTGCATTGTACACCAGATCCAGGACTTCTTTTACCTGAAGCTCCTGATCCGGTTTTGTTCTGAAATACTGTGTATTTCCCAGATTATTCTCTGCCATTGTCTCTCACGTCCTTAAAATATATTCTTTTTTATTTTAATATATATTTACATAAATTACAATCTTAAATTTAACGAGGATTGCGAATACAAACTGTCAACGTTACTGTTCACTCCATTCTCAGTAACACGCTTCGCAAAATATTACCAGTGAACAAACAACCTTTCAACATACGATCCCGTTCTTCACTCCACGGCTTCACCGGTCATGATATGTTCTTCAAGAAAGCCTTCTGCCTTTACGATTACGATATCATTTACGCCATAAGCTTCCGATTTCGGTACAGCAGTTTTTATATACTCCCGGCTGTGTCCCAGATACCAGGTCCTTCCATCCTTTGTATACTCTTCCTCGATCAGTACCTCCAGGTTTTTGCCAAGCATGGATTTCTCATAATCCCCTGCATGACGATGATGCAGCTCGATCATCTTCTCACTGCGGAAGGATTTCTCCGCCTCTGTCAGCTGTCCGTCCATGGCAGCTGCCTTTGTTCCCTGTCTTCTGGAATATTTGAAGATATGAGTCTCATAAAAACGGATGCTGTCCACAAAATCATAGGATTTCCGGAATTCTTCCTCCGATTCCTGCGGAAAGCCTACGATCACATCCGTTGTCAGTGCCGGATTTCCATACACTTCTCTTAAAAGCTCACAGCGCTCTCTGTATTCCCCGCTTCTGTATCTGCGGTTCATCCTCTCCAGGGTCTCATCACAGCCACTCTGCAGGGAAAGATGGAAATGCGGGCATACCTTCGGCAGCGCCGCGATCCCTTCCGCAAATTCTCTTGTAACGATTCCCGGTTCCAGCGATCCCAGACGGATACGCCTGATCCCTTCGATCTCATGCACAGCACGGATCAGAGAAAGCAGCGTCTCTTTTTTCTCCTCCGGGAAATCCACTCCATAGGAGCTTAAATGGATTCCTGTAAGGACCACTTCCTTATACCCTTTTTCCGCAAGTGCACGGACCTCCTTCAGCACACTTTCAATATTCCGGCTTCTGACACGGCCTCTTGCATAGGGAATGATACAATACGTACAGAACTGATTGCATCCGTCCTGAACCTTGATATATGCCCTTACATGTTCTGCTGTATGATCAATGGAAAGTTCCTCATACTCTTTTGTCTGATTGATCTTGATCACATGGGAACCATGGCCCGGTTTGTTTTCCGCATATTCGGCCAGTGCCTCCACAATATTGATCTTCTGGTTATTTCCCAGAACAAGATCAATGGCTTCGTCTT
>USDK01000102.1 GCA_900553355.1 uncultured Lachnospiraceae bacterium | reverse complement strand
CCCTTTCTATCAGTATTTTTGATTACTTAAAACGGTTCGATTCCGGTCTGCGGCAGTTAATTATAAGAAAGAGAAACGTTACAAAACCAACGTTTCTCTTTTTTCTAATTTGTATATTTTCCGGCTATTTCCAGTATCCTGTCTCCATGCTTTTCTTTCCATTGTTCATAGGAGATTCCAGACTGCTCTACTTCTTTTCCCAGCTCTACCAGAAACTTCGGGATATCATCTTCCAGCATATTTCCTGCTATCCGTCCCAGTCTTTCTTCTCCCTGTCTTTCACATCCGAAAAGGCTGACTTCATATGCCGGAACCATTTTTTGATCCACTCTCTTCATTCCGCCCCGGAAACCAATCTGTCCGATCTGATGAGTCCCACAGGAAGAAGGGCATCCGGAAATATGCATCTTAGGAAGCGCCCCTGCAGATATTCCTGCTTCCTTTACTTTCCTGATAGCATTTCTAAGAAGCTTTTGGGAATCGCATATTCCGGACTGACAGATGTCTGCTCCAATACAGGCTACCGAGGCCTCAAACGGCGTTTCCGCACCATTTCGGGTCACCTGTAAAATCACATCAGCTTCTGTTCCTGTCAGATTGATGATATACAGTGTTCCGTCCGGCCCGATCCGAAGCTCCACATCATCCATTTCACGAATCACATCATAGATTTTACTAAATATATCTGGCTCCGGACAGCCTCCGATGGGGTGATACAAAACTGTATAAAGCCCTTCCTGCTTCTGGGAAAGGATACGCAGCCCAAAAGCCCTGCTTCCATCCCCCTTCTTCTCGGTCTTTTGCGCCTCTGCCCGGATCGTCAGATCTTCTCTTTCCCTGACCTCTCTCAATTTTTCAAGATACACCTGTCTGTACCCTTCATCTCCCAATAGATCGCGCATATAACGCGTCCTTGCTCTGGCTCTCTGTTCGTAATTGCCATATTCCAGAAAAACTTCACGCATGGTACAGATATGATAAAGGATCTGAGACGGCTCGACATTCTCTGCCACTTTTATTCCCATCTTCGGCTTTGGCCCAAGGCCGCCGGCGCTGTATACGTCAAATGTTCCCTCCGGTCTCGCCGCAAATCCCAGATCCCGGAATGTTGCATGAGTGATATTGGACGGACTGCTTGAAAAACATACCTTCAGTTTTCTGGGCATTTTCTTAGAATCCAAGAAAGACAGCAGATATTTTTCTGCCTCCTCTGCATATGGGAGGACATCAAAATATTCCCCCTTTTCTATTCCAGAAAGAGGCGGGGCCATCACATTTCTGGGATAGTCTCCGCCTCCTCCAAGCGTAATGATCCCATGACGGATAGAACTTTCCAGAATGCCGCTGACCGCTTCTATCCCCAGGTCATGCAGCTGGATCGTCTGGCAGGTAGTCAGATGTACGCGCTTTATCTGATATTTTTTAATACACTCTATCATATATAAAAGCTTATCCTTTGTCAGACGTCCCCCTGCCATGCGCAGGCGGATCATGCTGCTTTTGCTGTCTCTCTGTGCATAGCTCCCGTACTTTCCAGAATAGACCTTATATTCATTTTTAGGGATTTTACCCTCATAAAAGGCCTTTGTCTTTTCTGTAAATTCATTTAACTCTTCCGCCCCGAGCACTGGTTCCTTATATTGCATTGTTTCCCTCCTGCTTTGCCTGCTGATTATCGCATCTCTATATTTAGAATACCCAATTTCACAGTTTTAAACAGACAGGAATGTATTTCTTATTCTTCCGGTTTCAGCGGTCCATAGAAATAAGAAGCTGTCGCGCCTCCATCGATCAGAAAATCTGCGCCGGTAATAAAGGCTCCCTTGCCGCTCATCAGAAGCTCTGCCACATTGGCCACCTCGTCTGCCGTTCCCGGACGGCCTGCCGGGCATTTCGCGAACATGTTTTTATAGAAATCACCGCGCGGTCCGTTAAATTCATCGATTGCCAGGGGCGTCACAATAATTCCCGGAGAGATGGAGTTGATTCGCGCACCTTTCTCCCCCCACTTCACGGACTCCGCCATAACGCGCTTCTCATTGCAGCGCTTTGCCATCTGGTATGCATGAAGGGTGTCTTTGATATTCTCCGGCTGAAGGATATCCAGGTTCAGAAGCTCCTCTGTCGGCGTGCATGCAAGCTGTTCATCTTCCTCAGGAGTAAGGGCCGGCATCCGGTGTCCGGACTGGCTGGAGATCGTCACACCAACACCGCCTTCCTTGATCACCTTTCCGACTTCTTCCAGAAGTACAGCCGTGCCATACAGATCCACTTTCAGGATCGCCTCGATAGGCGCCTGGCTGGGAGATACACCTGCTGCATTTACCAGCATGGTGATATCTCCATATTCCTGTGCTTTCGAGATCAGGTTCTTGATAGATTCTCTGGAAGAAAGATCCATCTCCATGGCTTCCACATCGAACCCTGCATCATTCATGATTTTTGCAATCGCCTGCGCGTTTTCCGGCTTCTTATCTCCGATCACAATTTTCATTCCATATCCCGTCCGCCGGGCGATAGCCATCCCGATCTGCCCCGCGCCTGTTAAAATCATTACATCCATGATCATATCCTCCTTTTTACCCATTCTTCTACCTTGGAACGTGACTGGGCCGTTTCTGCGCCGTGAATCGAAAGGCCTTTCTTCACGTCGGCACCTTTGCAGATCTTTTTCAGATCTCTTTCACTTCCGCCCATTCCGCTTCCTTCGTTTGTACAGAAAGGAATGATCTTCTTTCCCGACAGGTCATAATGTTCAAGGAAAGTAAACATCGCCATAGGCATGGTTCCCCACCAGTTGGGATACCCCACGAAAATCGTATCATAATCATCCATATTGTCTACATATACTTTTACTTCCGGACGATCCTGGTTTTGAAGTTCTGCTTTTGCCTCATCGATACATGCATAATAGTCTGCCGGATAGGTCTTCACTGTTTCTACCTCAAACAGATCTGCTCCCGTCATATCTGCGATCATCTCGGCCGCAATTTCTGTATTTCCCTTTTCAAGGTTCTTATTACTTCCATTCCAGTAATTTTCCCCTTTTCTGGAATAATAAACAATCAATGTTCTGCTCATTACCAGTTCCTCCTTTTGATTTCCTGACTATAAGTTTAATACATTTTATAAAATCAGCAATTCCAGTTTCGAATCGTATTCATTAGTAAAACTTATCTGACCAGGCAAATTGGATGATAAAATAATAGAAAAACGCAACTTTTCTTTTGAAGAAACACAAAAAAACCTGTAAACATTAATTTACAGGTTTCGTAAGCTCCCCCTGTTGGACTCGAACCAACGACAACTCGGTTAACAGCCGAGTGCTCT
>USDK01000101.1 GCA_900553355.1 uncultured Lachnospiraceae bacterium | reverse complement strand
ATTATTTCACTTGTCTACTTAGAAGGGAGCATATCATTGCAAAAGTGTACGTCCCCATCCGCATTTTCCCCTGTCCCTTTTTGTAAAATGTCCTGTACCTATTGCGATTATTTTGAAAAAACATTAAAATATAGGATAATATGGACGAATTAAGAATTTTATTACAGGAAAATCTAAATACAGAGTTTGTGTCGGCGGTGCTAAGTAATCCGCGCAGGAAGGATGAGGCGGAGAAGATGAGGGTGCGGCCTCTTTTGAAGAAAGGCGTGCTGCTTTTTCAGATCGAGACGTTCCGGAATCACCAGGCTTTTCATGAGAATCTTCCAGCGGCGGAAGCATGTGGGGAACTGATGCGGCATATGGAGAATATGCGGCAGCTGCAGATGGAGACGATGGAAAAGTCTTATACGGTTCTGGTGAGTAAAAAGGGGAAGGTGACGATTAAAAGGAAGAGCAGAGGAGGCAATGTGAAGGCACCTGATCTGGAGCATAACCGGAAGAAGCGATATATCCTGGAGGAGGGAGTGGTAGTGCCATTCCTGATAGATCTGGGGGTGATGACGAAGGATGGGAAGATCGTCCATTCCAGATATGATAAGTTCCGTCAGATCAATCGGTTTCTGGAGTTTATTGAGGATATTCTTCCGCAGCTGAACCAGGCGGCGAAGGAGGGGGAACTGACGATCCTGGACTTCGGGTGTGGTAAGTCGTATCTTACATTTGCCATGTATTATTATCTGCATGTGCTGGAAGGATATGATATCCGGATCATCGGCCTTGATCTGAAGAGTGACGTCATTTCCCACTGTAATGAGCTTGCACGGAAATATGGATATAAAAAGCTGAAATTTCTGGAAGGGGACATCGCCGATTATACGGGGGCAGACCGGGTAGATATGGTAGTAACGCTCCACGCCTGTGATACAGCCACGGATTTTGCCCTGGCAAAGGCGGTCGGCTGGAATGCAAGGGTCATTCTGTCTGTTCCCTGTTGTCAGCATGAGTTAAACCGTCAGATGCATAATGAGATCCTGGAGCCGGTATTCAAATACGGGCTGATCAAGGAGCGTATGGCGGCGCTTGTAACAGATGCTCTCAGGGCTGAGTATCTGGAGGGGGAGGGCTATGATGTCCAGATCCTGGAGTTTATTGATATGGAGCATACACCGAAAAATATATTGATCCGGGCAGTACGAAGCGGGAAACAGGGGGAGAATCATGAGGCTGTCAGGCGCTGTGAGGAATTTTTACATGTTGCGCCCACACTGGGCCGCCTGCTGGATCATAAAGGGGAATCATAAATGAAGTGGAAAAAAAGATTGACACATGCAGGAATACTGGCTGCCATATTTCTGGCAGCAGTCATTGTGTTTGCATATATTACCAACCGGGGCAACGATAGTATGACGGCAGATATGGGGGCCGCCACGTATCCGCAGGTATCCTTTTCGTATCAGGGATATAGTTTAAATACACTGTCCGGATATGCGAAGGAAATGGATATTCCGTCTATGCGGGATACGATCACGCCGATTGAGAATCAGAAAGTAGATGTAACGATCAAGGCATATGAAAATGTGATTTCCAGTCTTTCCTGGACGGTATATTCTCTGGATGGCTCAGAAGAGCTTCAGAGCGGAGAAGAGAAGAAACCGGCGGAAAATGTAACGCTGGAGATCGATCCTGGGAAACTGACTGACCGGGAAGGCGTGCTGGAAATTGTCCTGCAGACAGAGGACGGAGAGCCAGTCTATTACTATACGAGAGTGACAGATGCAGCCGGAAAAGGAATCCTGGAAAATCTGAATTATATTCAGACATTTCATGAGGGAGCTCTGGCAAAGGACAGCACGGCAGGAATAGAATCAGCCATTGAGCCGAATGAAGAGGGCGATAATACCACCTATCAACATGTGACGATCCATTCTGATTATAACCATGTGACCTGGGGAAATCTGGCTCCTCAGGTGGAAAAAGGCGAACGCTGGATGATCAAAGAGATCAACAGCGTGTCTGTTTCAGTGGAAATCCAGTTCCTGGCAAGATGCACTGGTGAGGAAAATGAAACGGATCTTTATCAGACCAGAGAATATTTCCGGGTACGGCACGTATCGGATACCGGCTCAACATATCTTCTCGATTATGACCGGCGAATGGAGCAGATATTTGACGCTACAAAACAGGTGCTGGACGAAAACGGGATCCTGCTGGGAATCACTGATACGGACATCCCGTATCTCGTCAATGGAGACGGATCGGTCGTATCCTTTGTGACGGCAGATGAATTGTGGAATTATAACAAAAATACAGACGAAGCCTCTCTGGTGTTCAGTTTTATGGACGCAGAAAATACGGATGAAAGAAATCTGGTTGCCCAGCATGAGATCCGGCTTCTGGAAATGGATGATGTTGGAAATACGATGTTTGCTGTATATGGGTATATGAACCGGGGCGAGCATGAAGGCGAAGTGGGAGCAGCTGTCTATTACTATGATATGGAACAGAATTCTGTGGAAGAAAAGGTATTTGTTTCCATTGACCAGTCATATGGTCATGCGGAAGATGAGCTGGGAAAAGTAATGTATTATAACGCTGACCAGAATCTTTTATATACGATGGTTGAAGGCACTTTATATGAATATGACGTGGAAAAAGACCGGACCAGAACCGTAGTCGAAGGTCTGGAAGAAGGACAGTATGTTGTTTCTGCCGACGGGCGGCTGGTAGGATATCAGGAAGATGGAGATATTAATACGGCCACGACCGTGAAAGTCCTGAACCTGGAAAGTGGGAAAGAATGGGAAGTGTCCTGTGGGGAGAATGAATGCATCCGTCCGCTGGGCTTTATGAAGACAGACGTGGTCTATGGAGTGGCACATACAGAGGATACAGGGCAGACCGTTTCCGGAGAAAATGTTGTGCCGATGTATAAAGTAGAAATTCAGGACAGTAAAGGCAATGTCAAAGAGACTTATCAGGCGGACGGGACGTATGTGCTGGACGTAACGATCGAGGACAATATGATTACCCTCGACCGCGTTTCAAAGAACGGTGAGACATATACAAATGTAGCGCCGGACTACATTACCAACAATACCGAGCGAGAAGAAAGCAATATTTACCTGGAGTCATATTCTACCGAGCTAAAAGGGACTCAGATGCGGCTGGCCTATGAAGATGGCATTTCCGATAAAGAGCCAAAGGTACTGAAGCCAAAACAGGTACTGTTTGAAAATACACAGCAGATATCATTCGAATCCGGAGAAAAGACAGAGCGCTATGATGTATACGGATTCGGAGAACTGCAGGGAAGCTATGAAAAGGCCGGGGATGCAGTCCGGCTGGCAAATGATATTAACGGTGTTGTGGTTTCGGAAGATCAGCAGTATGTCTGGGAGAGAGGAAACCGGGATCTCCAGTATACGATTACAGGAAAAGACGACGTGATCGAGAATATACGCAGCCGGCTGTCGCAGAATGAGGCTCCGGTCGACATCATGAAAGATATCAACGGCAGAAGCCGGGACTTCACCGGATGCACCACAGAGGAACTTCTGTATGTGATCAATCAGGGTCAGCCCGTGATCGCCATGCTGGATGCACAAAATGCAGTGATACTGGTAGGATATAATGAGACAAATGTAATATACGAGAATGTAGACAGCGGCGAACGCAGCAGCGTAAGCTATAAAGAGATGGACCAGATGACCACCGGAAGCGGCGGAACTTACATCGGATAACGAACGGGAACGAACGGGGACGTACACCTTGGTGTGCTCCCCGTCAAGTAGACAGTGAAAAAAATATAAAGTTTTTTGGTTGT
>USDK01000100.1 GCA_900553355.1 uncultured Lachnospiraceae bacterium | reverse complement strand
CCATTAAAAGCACGGAATCCTCCGCATTCCAGCTGCGAATAATATCCTGGATCCTCTCTGTGTTGTCAAACGCCGATATCCTGGTTATTGTGTCCCTCATATCCCTTCCCAGGAAGTCATTGAGTTCATCCATGGCAGCGCCCACACATTGGGAAGCAACCTCCTTCAAGGTGCTGAGGGCAATCTCATCCAGGGGGCTCTGGGCATCCACCGGCACACCCATGATATAGTTGGTAAGCCTTATCATGTCCTCCTTGGCAAAGATGTACAGCTGGTCCGCCGACATGCCCCCCACAGCTTTTCTGCTCTCTATGGCCACATTAAAGTGGGGCAGGCCCTCTGCCAGCGAACCCATGTCTGTCTCCTCCACCTTTGACACCGACATCTTCACGCTTCTGCCCAGCAGGGAGCCTAATATATTGCATATAGGAACTGCTTCCATCTCCGTCAGCTCCTTTATGGCTTCTTTGTCCATTGATAACATGCCTTTTCCTCCTGGCTACAATTCTCTGCTGATTTCCACTGCCTTGCGCATCTTTGTCTGACCCGCCCTGGCCTCAAAACAGGCCACATCCTCCACATAGAGGGATATGGCGCTGTCCACCTTTTTATTGAGGGGAATCACATCCCCCGGAGCAAGCTGCAGTATATCCTGGGCATCCAGGGTAAACTCGTGAAGTATGGCCCTCAACTCAACCTCCGATTCCAACAGGTGCTGTTCAATATAGTGCCGTTTGGATTTCTGTTTGTCCTCATCCTGCTTTTTCTGGCTGACCGCAAAGGAATAGCCGAACTTGGAAGTGAGCTCCTCCACATTGGGGGCCGGCATCACCATGTTGATTCTGGCTCTCAGTTTCTCAATTACCACCTCCAGCTCCACCTGGATAACCACATCTTCCTGGGCGCTCATCTGAAGCAGGTGGGGGTTGGTCTGAAGCCCTGTCAGGGATGCTTCGATGTCCAGGTACTGTCCCCAGGCTTCCCCTAAAAACTCAGTGATTTTTTTCAGGACATACTGTAAAATAGCCTTCTCAATATCCGTAAAGTCCCTGGATAAATCATACTCTGACCCGACTCCGCCCAAAAGACGTTCAATCATAAAAAACGCCAGCCTGGTATCCACTTCCATGGTCAGAGGCGCCTCATTATAATCTTTATTTGCAGGACTCATGGTAATCATGCCAAAAAGGGAATGATCCTGCACAGAACTGCTGAATTCCTGGTAACGCTTCTCCACTATACCATTAATATTAATCTCGCAAAACGACTGGAGAAGACCTGTGAGATACGGCGCAAGGGCACGGGCGAAGCTGTCATACAGATTCTCCACCGTGCTCATGCGCTCCTTTGTAAATTTCTTTGGTGATTTAAAATCGTAACTCTTAATCACTGGCTGTTCCTTCCTGCATCATAGTCTCATCCCCCGGCATGGTCACCGGAAACAGGGGATCCATTGTCTCCATTCCCTGGACCGTATCCGGCGGTTTATATATGAGGTAGGCCCCCTGCGCCTTGCTGACTTTCATCAGTAGGTTTCAGGGAGCCGCCTCCCAAACCGGACGTACACCTCTCAGCGTATCCGGCTTTCCATGAATCACCTTGATTCTTTGGTTTCGTGTAAGAGTTCAAAGCAGTCAGGGCAGAGAGCCAGAGATTTTCTTCTCATTTTCAGCATTTTCTGCTCGAATATATCCCTGCCTTTCAGCGATTTCAGCGTTCTTACGTGGTGCATACATAAATAGTCTGCATGTTCCCCGCAAATCTCGCATACTCCGGCTTTTATGCGGTTGACTATCGTGTGCCTGCTGTCATATTTCCTATAACTCGGCATAACGTCCGCCACATTGTCATAGCCGTCGCTGTGCTTTCTGAATCCATCATGGTAAAATTCGCAGTATTTACGCCCCTTAGTTGTATCGTAGGGGATTCTCAATACTCCGTTTACCATGTGCCGCTTTTTAATAACACTGACATTCGTTCTGTGCTTTCCTGCCAGAGTTTTTAACATGCTGTACCGCACCATGTAGTAATACTTGTGCAATGCACCTACATTTTCTGCAATCCGATAGAAGTTGTATAACCCTCGAATTTCAGAATTGAAAGTAGACACAATCTCTGCGTCGTTGCGGTTCATCAGGTCTTTCCTCGGCATAGGTCGCCACATTTCTTTGCCTGTGTCATTGTTGCGTTTCACCTGTATCGCTCCCCGTTCCATCGCCTTTTTAATCCATTTTTCTTTCGGCATATACAGGAATACTTTTCCATACCACACCCGTTTCATGTCGCCATTTTTACACCGCTTCATGTTCTTGGAATGGATTACTTTGAAATCGTACCCCAGATAGCGTACCGGCTTACTGGAATGGGTGACTTTCGTCTTTTCCTCGGACATTTCCAAATGCAGTTTTTCTTGGAGAAAGATTTTTACATCTTCCTTGATTTTTTCTGCGTCCTTTTTGGAGCCGATAACGCCGATTACAAAATCATCGGCGTAACGGTTGTACTGGATTTTCTTGAAGCCTTCCTCAAACGGATTGTAATAGTGCTGATTCATCTTCTTCCTTCTGGAATCCTTAAATTCTTTTACCAGTTCAGGAGTTGATTTTTCTGCGCCCATTAACGCTTTACGTGCCTTTCTGTATCTCCGGGACGCCCGCTCGTATTCTCTGGTCGTCCTTCTGCGTTCTGGCTCGCAATCATACTTTTCTTTGTATTCCTGCATATAGTTGTCCAGTTCGCTGAGGTAGATGTTTGCACATATCGGACTGATGCCGCTGCCCTGCGGAACGCCGGAGTAGGTGCAGTTGTACTGCCATTGCTCCATATATCCGGCTTTCAGGAACTTCCAGATAAGACCGATAAAAGCCTCGTCTGAAATCCTTTTCCGCAGTAGTTCAACCAACACATGATGGTCGAAGTTATCAAAGCACGCCTTAATGTCTCCCTCGACAATCCATGTAACACCTGTGAAGTTTTTCTTCACTTGCGTAAGTGCCGTGTGACAGCTTCTTTTTGGTCTGAAACCGTGTGAATTATTGCTGAATGTCGGCTCATAGATTGCTTCAAGAATCATTCTGACCACTTCCTGCACTAACTTATCATCAGTAGAAGTGATTCCCAACGGACGAAGTTTCCCGTTCTTTTTAGGAATGTACTTTCTTTTTGCAGGCTTTGGCTGATATGTCCTGTTGCGTATGGATTCAATAATCCGGTTAATTCTCGGCAGGCTCATGTTGTCCAGTGTCTGCCCGTCCACCCCCTGTGTCATGCTTCCCTGCGATTTCGCAATGTTCGCATAAGCAAGGAGATAGAACTCTGGATTATATAGGTTGCGATACAATCTTTCATATTTGTAGTTACTTACACTTGCCTTTTCTTCAAGGCTTTTCAAGACATGAATCGGATTTCTCATAGTGTCTCACACACCATCCTTTCTGTTTTGAAAATGATTCACTGTTCCCCTTTGCCATGTAGACGGCTTTCCCGTCCGCAGACTACTATGGGAACTCTGTTGCCATGGTGAATATTCAGAACCCCGCATTTCAGCGTTTTCATAGCCTTTTGGCATTTCACTTTAGGCAATCCCCGTTTAGTACGGTATAAACAAGCGTTCCACGTTGTCGGTATGTGACGTTCGCCTTTTTCCACTTTCCCGTGGCTGAACCTGCTCCGAGTATCAGCAGCCGCATAGCCGAACAATGCGACTGTCAGGAACACTGACGAGTACAACCTCTCTACGTCAGGGGTACGCTCTTGGTCCCGATTTCAGGCTGTCATTCAAGCAGTTTAGCTTCCATCCTCATACGTGGATTTTCATTCCGTCACGCCGGCGCTTCTGAGGTTTCAGCGCCCCGTGTCCTCCGTCATGCTATGGTCGCCCTCCGGTTTCCCTTTTGGGGTAAGACGGGGAATGATAGGTTGCGGCACAATGCCGCTTGATACTTTTACCTACTACTTGCTCAAGGTAGGATTTATACCGCCCTTACGGGCGCACTAGGCTTTACAAAAAATCTGGTTTTTCCAGAACCAGAACCGCCAATTACCAGA
>USDK01000099.1 GCA_900553355.1 uncultured Lachnospiraceae bacterium | reverse complement strand
TTCTTGCGATAAATTTCACATCTTCTCCTGCATAGAGCATTTTTGCCAGATAATAAACTGCCGCATCCGGGTCTGAGCCCCGCATACTCTTAATAAAGGCAGAAATAATATCGTAATGGTTATCTCCATTCTTGTCATAACGTACAACACGCTTCTGAATGCACTCAGAAGCCACCTCAAGGGTCAGATGGATCTTACCGTCCGAATCACGGGGTGTGGTGAGAATTCCCAGTTCTACGGCGTTTAAGGCGCTTCTGGCGTCTCCTCCTGCCATATCTGCCAGAAATTCCAGGGCATCCTTCTCGATCACCGCACCGTAGCTTCCCATTCCACGTTCCGGATCATTAACTGCACGCAGGATCAGTTCTTTTATTTCCGGTATTTCCAGTGCCTTCAGCTCAAAAATGATGGATCTTGAAAGAAGCGCTCCGTTTACCTCAAAATATGGATTCTCCGTTGTAGCTCCGATCAGAATGATCGTTCCATCCTCCACAAAAGGAAGAAGATAATCCTGCTGTCCCTTGTTGAAACGATGGATCTCATCAATGAACAGAATGGTCTTTTTCCCATACATGCCAAGATCATCCTGAGCCTGTTTTACAACTGCTTCCATATCTTTCTTGCCCGCTACGGTTGCATTGATCTGGGTAAAACTGGCGCTTGTAGTATTGGCAATGACTTTTGCAAGGGTAGTCTTTCCGGTTCCCGGAGGGCCGTAAAAGATAACAGATGTCAGCTTATCTGCCTTAATGGCACGATACAGCAATTTGTCTTTTCCGACGATATGCTGCTGCCCTACCACCTCATCCAGTGTTCGCGGACGCAGTCTGGATGCGAGGGGAGACTCCTGGTCCAGAGTTTTTGATTTTGCATATTCAAATAAGTCCATGGTTTTCACTCCTGTAATTTCTGTAAAAAACTGCCGCCGGTTCTGCTCCGGCAGCTGATCGATTCTTATTTTTATAATTTTACCTGTTTGCACACAAAAAAGCAATTGTTTCTGCTCTGCGGCAAAGAGGATGTTCCGTTACTGTTTACGTCACCAGCAGCTGATCCGCTGTCACCAGGTCATACCCCGCTTCCGTAAGCATATCCGCGATCTCCAGAGCTGCCTCCACAGAAGTGGGAAAACTGTCATGCATCAGAATAATCGAGCCATCCTTCACTTCTCTTTTTACAATTTCTTCCACAGACTGAACGTTTTTTGATTTCCAGTCCAGGGTATCCACATCCCAGAATACCGGAAGCATGGTCACACAGAGTTCCAGATTTTTGGGCCAGGCTCCATAGGGCGGACGAAGATACAAAGGATATTCTCCTGTGATCTCATAGATTTCATTATTTGTCTTTAAGATCTGCTGGCAGGCCTGGTCACCGGGAAGCTTATCAAGCTGTACATGGTCGTAAGTGTGATTGCCGATGAGATGGCCGTCTTTTTGCATCTGTTTTACGATTTCTTCTTTTCCCTCGATATTTTTTCCCATAAGAAAAAATGTGGCATGAATTCCACGCTTATGCAGGCCATCCAGAAGCAAGGGTGTATATGTTGCATGGGGGCCATCGTCAAAGGTGAGTGCTGCCCTGGGACGGTCCTCATTGTCCTTCCTGTCAGACAAAGTTTCCGCCACCGGGTCTGCTGCTTTTTGTCCATATTTTTTCTGAACACTGCCAATATTTCCTGCTTTTTGTTCTGCCTCCTCATAACTCCTGTTTTCCCGCCCACTGCTTTTTCCCACATACTGCGCCTCCACCAGCCGGATCATCCCCTCACCGGCGATCATCCTGACCACCTGCATCCGAAACGCACGGTCTGAATTTTTTCCATATCCACTGAACGCGATCAGCAGCAGCGCCACTGTCACTGCCCGGAAATATTTTTTTCGCTTATCCATATCTCCCGCCGGATCAAACATACTTTTCCACAATATATGAAAAAATCCCCGGGAAAAGACTTCTTACTGTTCTCTTCCCGGGGATATCCGCGCAGTCTGTTCTTTTATTTCTTCAGGATCTCAAGCGCGCTCTCGATCTCCTCAATGCATTTCTCATAGCCAAGGGTACCGTTGTCCAGACACAGATTGTACTTTGTCATATCTGCCCAGTCAACGCCCATAAAGCGTTTCGACAGGTCTTCCTTGCGCTTGTCATCCTTATGCATGAACTTCTCAATATCCTTTGTGCTGCCGCTGAGCTTTTTGCTTGCCTCGCAGATACGGAAATCCCAGTCTCCGTAAACAAACACCCGAAGGACATTTGGATAATCCTTGAGGATCATGTTTGCACAGCGTCCGATGATCACACAGGATTCTGTCTCTGCCAGATGGCGGATCACCTTCGCCTGATAATTAAACAGGTTCTCATCAGACGTGAAGTCTTTGCTCTGGGGCGGAATCAGCTCTCCTTTATAGATGCCGGTCTTTGCAAAAAGCTTCTGTTTTGCGCTGACATTTTCATCTACGCGTCCGAAAAGCTCCTCATGAATGCCGCTCTCCTCAGATGCCATGCGGATGATATCCTTGTCATAGTAAGAAATCCCTAATTTCTTTGCAAGCTCCTCTCCGATGGTACGTCCGCCACTTCCATACTGTCTTGCAATGGTAATTACGAAATTATCCATGTCTTTCCTCCTACTCTCCAAGATATGCCTTCTGAACCGCTTCATCGTTCAGAAGATCCTCGGCCTTTCCGTCCATGGTGATGCTTCCTGTCTCAAGAACGTAAGCACGGTCCGCAATGGAAAGTGCTTTCTTCGCATTCTGCTCAACAAGAAGTACGGTTGTGCCGCTCTCGCTTACCTCACGGATGATATCAAAGATCTCATTTACAAAGATCGGTGACAGACCCATGGACGGCTCATCCATCAGAATGATCCTCGGTTTGCTCATCAGCGCACGGCCCATGGCAAGCATCTGCTGCTCACCACCGGAAAGTGTTCCTGCACGCTGTCCTTTACGTTCTTCCAGACGAGGGAATCTCTTGTATACACCGGCAAGGCTCTCTGCAATCTCTGCCTTGTCTTTTCTTGTATAGGCTCCAAGAAGAAGATTCTCATAAACGGACATATCCGCAAATACTCGTCTTCCTTCCGGAACGTGTGCCATACCCATCTCTACGATCTTATGGGCCGGTGTTCTTGTGAGGTCTTTTCCCTCAAACACAATGCTTCCGGACTTCGGAGAAAGAATTCCGGTAAGTGTCTGAAGTGTGGTTGTCTTTCCGGCGCCATTGGCACCGATCAGCGCAATAACCTCTCCCTGATTTACATGAAAAGAAATTCCCTTCAGAGCCTGGATCACACCATAGTAGACCTGGAGGTCCTTTACTTCCAACATTGCCATTGTCTCGTTCCTCCTTACTCTCCCAGATATGCAGTGATAACAGTCGGGTCTTTCAGTACTGCAGATGTCTCACCCTGGATCAGTACCTGACCGAAATTCAGAACCGTCAGTTCCTCACAGATACCACCGACCAGTTTCATGTCATGCTCGATCAGAAGGACTGTCATATCAAAATGCTCCCGCACAAAACGGATGGTATCCATCAGCTCCTGCGTCTCATTTGGGTTCATGCCGGCTGCCGGCTCATCCAGAAGAAGAAGCTTCGGATCTGTGGCAAGGGCTCTGGCGATCTCCAGCTTACGCTGTTTACCATAAGGCAGGTTGCCTGCCAGAGTGTCTGCTTCCTTATCCAGGTCAAAGACCTTCAGGATCTCCATGGCACGTTCGTTCATCTCTTTTTCTACCTTATAATATTTCGGCAGTCTTAAGATTCCGGTCAGTGTGGAGTATGGATGATGATTGTGAAGTCCTACTTTTACATTGTCAAGAACCGGCATATCCTTGAAAAGACGGATATTCTGGAAGGTTCTGGCGATTCCGGCTTTGTTGATCTCGATGGTGCTTTTTCCGGTGATGTCCTGGCCGTCCAGTCTGATGATTCCCTCTGTTGGTTTGTATACACCTGTGAGAAGGTTGAATACCGTTGTCTTACCGGCACCGTTGGGTCCGATCAGTCCATAGAGCTGTCCTTTTTCAATGGTCATGTTAAAGCCGTCAACAGCACGAAGACCGCCGAACTGGATAGACA
>USDK01000098.1 GCA_900553355.1 uncultured Lachnospiraceae bacterium | reverse complement strand
GGAGGAACGGTGGATGCGGTGCTGATGCGTCTGGTGGATGCACTGATGAGCCTTCCGACATTTCTGATCATGATCGTTATGAATGCCTTCCTGAAACCGGGACTTCAGAACATTGTCCTGATCATCGGCTTTCTGACCTGGATGAACATTGCCAGGATCGTCCGTGGCGAGACCATTTCCCTGAACGAGAGAGAGTATGTCATCTATGCAAAGATCTCCGGACAGAAGAAATTCTCCACCATTGTACATCATATCCTGCCTAACATCATGCCTACCATTATCGTGGCTGCAACCATGAACATTGCCAATGCCATCCTGATGGAATCTGCACTGAGCTTTTTCGGCCTGGGTATCCAGCCGCCTACGGCTTCCTGGGGAAGTATGCTGAGCAATGCACAGCGCTATATCCAGCAGGCACCGTATCTGGCTATTTTCCCCGGAATCCTGATTCTGATCACGGTCGTCAGCTTCAATTATCTGGGAGAAGTATTAAGAAAAGTATTCGAGCCCAAGTAAGGAGGACATTTACATATGGAAAAATTACTGGAAGTAAAAGATCTGAAGGTGTCTTTCTTTACAGACCTTGGAGAGACACAGGCAGTAAAAGGTGCAGGCTTTGCCATCGGTGAGGGGGATTTTTTCGGGATCGTAGGAGAGTCCGGAAGCGGAAAAAGCGTGACTACCAAATCCATTCTCCGTCTCGGACCATCCAACTGTAAGATCATGGGTGGTGAGATCTTGTTCCGGGGAGAAGATATCCTGAAGAAAAATGAAGCAGAGCTCCGTGAGATCCGCGGTGGTGAGATCGCCATGATCTTTCAGGATTCTCTTTCCGCACTGAATCCGGTTTACACTGTTGGCAATAAGATGGTAGAGCTGATCCGGCGCCATACCAATATGAACAAAAAAGAAGCAAAGGCCCGGGTGCTGGAGCTTCTCACAGCCGTTGGCATCACAGACCCGGAAAAGGCTATGAACAGCTATCCCCACGAGCTTTCCGGCGGTATGCGCCAGCGTGTGATGATCGCCATGGCCATGAGCAGTGATCCGAAGATTCTGATCGCAGATGAGCCCACCACAGCCCTGGATGTTACGATCCAGGCGCAGATCCTTCATCTGCTTCTGGAACTTCAGAAAAAAAACAATATGAGCATCATCCTGATCACCCATGATCTGGGCGTTGTAGCGCAGACCTGTAAACGGGTAGCTGTCATGTGTGGTGGCTACGTGGTGGAAGAGGGAACTGTAGAAGAGATTTTTCTTCATCCGGGACATCCCTATACACAGGCACTGATCGCAAGCATGCCGCGGGTGGGAGGTACCTTTGAACAGTTTCTGGAGAGAGATCTTTCGGACGGAAACGGTGATCTGTGTCCCTTCCTGAATCGCTGTAAATATGCGGACAAAACCTGTGAAGCCTGTCTTCCGAAATATTATGAGGCTTCAGAGGGACACAGGATATTCTGTCACAGAAGGGAGGAGAAGAGATGAGCAAGCCCTTAATTGAAGTAAAAGATCTGAAAGTATATTTTAAACAGAAATCTCCGAAGCTTCTGTCCTTTAAGCCGGGCATACTGAAGGCTGTGGATCAGGTAAGCTTTTCGATTGAAAAGGGGAAAACTTTCGGTCTGGTAGGAGAATCCGGAAGCGGAAAATCTACCATCGGAAAGGCAATCCTACGTTATCATAAACCCACAGGCGGTGAGATTTTTTATGAAGGAACAGAGATCGGAGCCATGGGGGAAAAAGAACTGCTTCCATACCGCAAAAAAATGCAGTCCGTTTTTCAGGATCCCTATTCCTCTCTGGACCCAAGCCATACAGTGCAGGATATCATCTGTGAGCCTATGGCGATCCATAAAATGTACACTCCAAAGGAACGTAAGGAGCGTGCAAAAGAACTGATCCGCGTGGTTGGCCTCAAAGAACAGGATCTTCTGAAGTATCCTCATGAGTTCTCCGGCGGACAGCGTCAGAGGATTTCCATTGCAAGAGCACTTTCCGTACAGCCGGAATTTGTAGTCTGCGATGAGCCCATTTCTGCGCTGGATGTTTCCCTGCAGGCCCAGATCGTCCAGATGCTTCAGGATCTTCAGGAAAAATACGGGCTGACCTATCTGTTCATCAGCCATCAGCTGCAGGTGGTCCAGAAGATCTGTGATGAGATCGGGGTGCTTTATCTTGGAAATCTCATGGAGATCGCAGATGCAGATAAGCTCTATTCCAATCCGCTGCATCCTTATACAAAAATGCTGATTTCCTCGATTCCGGTTCCGGACCCGAGAGTCAAAACTCTGGATCAGATCGTTACGGATACCGGAGTACAGTCCAGATCTATCGGGGGCTGCCGCTTCCATAACCGCTGTCCGTGGTGTGAGGAACGCTGCAGACAGGAAACCCCGGCACTTCGTCAGGTGGAGCCGGGACATATGGTAGCATGTCATAAATATCAGGAAAAGAAATAATCATAAAATACGGGAAGGTAAATAAAAAAGTGGACAAAAATATATATAAAAACTATCTGGCGATCCTCCGTGAAGAGATGATTCCGGCTATGGGATGTACAGAACCGATCGCTCTGGCCTATGGTGCGGCAAGAGCAAGAGAGATCCTTGGGAAAGAGCCGGAGCGTATCGTAGCAAAATGTTCCGGAAATATCATCAAAAATGTGCGTTGTGTGATCATTCCCAATTCAGGAGGCTTAAAGGGGATTCCTGCAGGTGTGATCCTTGGGGCGGTGGCAGGAGATGCCTCACTGAATATGGAAGTTCTTTCCAAAGTCGATGAAAAGGGCAGGGCACGCTGCCGGGAACTTCTGGAGGCAGATATCTGTAAGGTGGAGCTTCTGGACACGCCGGTAGTCCTTCACATTATCATCGAAATGTATGCCGGTGAAGATGCCGTCAGCCTGGAGATCAAATACGATCATATCAACGTGACCAGGATCAGCAAAAACGGAGAGATCCTCCTTGATGCAGATAAAGCAGTGGAAGAAAAGGAAGAGACGGACCGCGGCCTGTTAAATCTGGAGGATATTCGGGAATTTGCAGATACCGTAGAGCTTTCCGATGTAAAGGAGCTTCTGGATGCGCAGATCAGAAGCAACATGGCCATTGCTCATGAGGGAATGACCGGAAAATACGGCCTGGGTATCGGGCGCGTGATCCGTGAAAATTATTCTCACGATATGCTCACCAGAATGAGAAGTCTTACTGCAGCGGCTTCTGAGGCACGTATGGGTGGCTGTGATATGCCGGTTGTCATCAATTCCGGAAGCGGAAATCAGGGAATTGCATGCTCTGTTCCGCTGATCGTCTATGCAAGAGAGATGGAGCTGCCGGATTACAGCCTCTACAGGGCTCTGGTGTTTTCCAATCTCCTCACAGTTTATCAGAAGCAATATATAGGGAAGCTGTCTGCCTTCTGCGGTGCGGTATCGGCCTCCTGTGCAGCCGGAGCTGCCATTACCTATATGGTAGGCGGAGATATTTCCCTGATCAAAAAAACGATCGAGAATACCCTCGCCAATATTCCGGGAATCATCTGTGATGGGGCCAAGATTTCCTGTGCTGCCAAGATCGCAGCCTGTCTTGACGCAGCCTTCCTGGCGCATCATCTTGCCATGAACGGGCAGTCTTATGCACCTTATACAGGAATTCTCCAGGAAGAAACCGCAGAGACCATCAGCTGTGTGGGACAGATCGGAAAAGACGGTATGAAGGAAACAGACAGAGAGATCCTCAAGATCATGCTGGAGCATTGATCCGCATCGGAGACGGCACAGATTAAACAGAAAAGGTTGGATTTATGGACAACGAATTAAGAATTGCAATACTGATCGATGCAGATAATGTATCAGACAAATACATCAAGATCATCGTGGATGAAGTGGCAAACATCGGCATAGCCACCTACAAACGGATCTATGGAGACTGGACCAGTGCACGGCTTTCCTCCTGGAAAAAGGTTCTTCTGGAGGATTCCATCATTCCTATCCAGCAGTACAGCTATACCACCGGAAAAAACGCCACCGATTCGGCGATGATCATTGATGCCATGGATATTCTGTATTCCGGAAATGTGGATGGATATTGTATTGTTTCTTCGGACAGTGA
>USDK01000097.1 GCA_900553355.1 uncultured Lachnospiraceae bacterium | reverse complement strand
CAATTGATGAGTATTTATCATTAATTGGGCAGGCTGCAGATAAGGTAAACGAATGAGAAAACAGAATGTTTATTTCTTGTTTGTGATTCTTTCTCTTTGTCTTATTATTGTTTCTGTATTGTCTATTTTGTATGGTTCTAAATCAGTAGACATGGAAATATTATTTGATGCATTCTTTACAAACAAAGAAAGTTTTTCTATTAGTGTTGTTCAGGCAAGAATACCACGAACTTTGTTTGGTATTTTAGCTGGAGCTTCTTTAGGAGTATCTGGTTGTCTGATGCAATCAATTACCCGAAATCCAATTGCAGATCCTAGTATTTTAGGAATAAATACAGGAGCCTCTCTCTTTGTGGTTGTGGGAATTGCTTTCTTTTCAATCTCTTCACCAAGTCAGTATATCTGGCTTGGTTTCACAGGGGCTATGTTAACAGCAATACTTGTTTATGGTACTGCTTCTGTAGGACAAAGCGGTGCTACTCCAATTAAGTTAGCACTTGCAGGAGCTGCAGTATCTATGGCACTTATGTCATTAGTTAATACAATCATGTTGCCAAATTCACAGGTGATGGACAGTTTTCGCTTTTGGCAGACAGGAAGTATTGGTGGAGCTAAGTGGAATATGATTTTAGTGCTGCTTCCATATTTCATTTTAGGATTACTGCTATCTTTTTATTTATCATCTTATTTAAATACCTTAGCGTTAGGAGATGAATTAGCCACAAGCTTAGGAATAAATAGTAAGAAAGTAAGAGCAATGGCAGCATTTGCAGGAGTACTATTATGCGGTGCTACAACAGCATTAGCTGGTCCTATTGCTTTTGTTGGATTAATGGTTCCCCATATTATGCGATTATTAATAGGATCGAATATGCATTATCTCCTTCCATTATCTGCATTGGGAGGAAGCATATTGTTACTAGGTGCAGATATTATTGGAAGAGTAATCGCAAGTCCAGCAGAATTAGAAGTTGGAATTATAACTGCAATTCTTGGAGCTCCGGTCTTTATTTATATTGTTAGAAAGGTGAAAATACGTAGTTTATGAAAAAGCAGACAAGAGAAAATATTGACGGGCAGATCGAAATTTATGCCAGCCTTTTGAATTATCTTACCTATTCTCCTGAAATCCAGGAGGTGATCTTCAACAAAGATATGGATCGTTATACTGCATATGAACAGTATACGGAAGTTGTGGATCCGCTGTTGACGGTGCCGAAATCCTACCACGAAGCAATTCTGGGGATACATCTTTTTGCAGAAAGCATTCCCGTGCGCCATGAATATACCTTGGCTCCGCTTTCAGAGGTTGATGGGGAATGGTGGAGTGACAAATTAAATAATACCGTGACGGTTCAGTGGATCGTGGACCGGGATAATCGTCAGATCGCGGCAGTCAGGGAAATATATGATGGTAAGATCAGGGAGGCTGTGCTCTGTATTTTGTTGGATTACGGAAAAGTATTCCAGCCTCTGGCTAATATTATTGAACGGAATTCCGGAGGCTTTGTGGTGGATGATCAGCAAAATATCGTCTATCATGGAGAAAATCTGGCGGCCAGTGATATTTCAGCACAGAAAGAAACCGCAAAAAAGCTGGATCGTCTGAGGGAAGAATATACCTATGTCAGCAGCAGCGGACATGAAACAAGATGGACCTATTATTTTTACAAACCTCCGGCTGTGATCGAGAGCTCGGTTTCAAAAGTATTGATCAGTGAGATCCCACTGATCGGCTTCTGTGTTGTGATCATCATTGTGCTTGGAATGACGTTTTCCAAGCTGTTTACCAGAAAGATTGAGCAGCTTACCAGAAATATGGAACAGGTGAACCAGGGAAGCCGTGAAGTTACGGTTTACAGTGATTCCGGAGATGAGGTAGGACAGCTGGTGAGAAGCTTTCACCATATGATGGATGAAATTAATCGACTGATCGAAGAAGTGTATGAAAATAAGATCGCTCTGAAGGAATTTGAACTGAAAGCGCTGACTGCCCAGATCAATCCCCATTTTCTTTATAATTCTCTTTCTATTATAAACTGGATGGCGATTAAGAGCCGTCAGAAGGAGATCAGCCGTGTGACACTGGCATTATCTACATTTTACCGGACAGCGCTCAGTAAGGGAGCAGATATGGTGACTGTGGAAACCTGTATTCGGAATATCGAAGCTTATCTGGAAATCCAGCTGATCATGCATGACAATGATTTTAAGGTGGAGTGGAATATCGATCCGTCTGTTCAGCAGGAGTTGGTTCCGAAGCTTGCCCTGCAGCCCATCGTTGAGAATGCTCTGGAGCATGGCCTGGATGTGAAGGAGGAAGGGGAAAAGCTTCTGAAACTTTATTTCTTTGAAGAGAATGGAGATGTAGTGATCCGGGTTGAAGATAACGGAATAGGGATGGAGCAGGAGCAGGCAGAAAAGCTGCTCACATATCAGGCAAAAGGCTATGGTCTTAAAAATGTCAATGACCGTATGTGCATTTTATATGGAGAGAAATATGCCATCCGGATCCTGAGCAAGGTAGGTGAGGGGACAAGCGTTGATATGAGGATCCCGAAAGAGGTAAAAAAAGATGAGACTTAGTCTGGGAAAAACAGTGGTATTTCTGAGTACGATACTGAGCCTGGCACTTTTGACGGGGTGTTCTTTAGGAACTGAAGAAATGGAAAAAACAGATATAGATGTTCTGTCCGAAAAGAGCAGTAAGAGCTGGGAACAGGCAGAAACCACGCCTCTGGGGAAATATCCGGAGCTTGTAACTTATACTCTGGGACAGATGAAAGGGGCTAATAATTCTAATCTTCCGGACGGGCAGACTTATGAGGACAATGCATATACCCGGTATCTGAAAAAAACACTGAATATTCAGAATAAGAATGTTTTTATGGAGAGTGAGGAGCGGTATGACGAAGCCCTGAACATCCTGGTCAAAGATCGGAATCTTCCGGATGTTTTTCTGGTGTCGGACAGGGAAACTCTGGAAGAACTGGTTGAAAATGATCTTATCGAGGATCTGACGGAAGTATACAAAAGCTGCGCTTCCGATAAAATAAAGGAAATGTATGAGAGCTATGGAGAGGAACTTTTGGCATCCGGGACTTTTGACGGAAAACTGTATGCACTTCCGGAGACTGCCATTGATGATGGGCAGCAGCTTTTATGGCTGAGACATGACTGGATGGAGCAGCTGGGACTGAAAGAACCGAAGACACTGGAAGAGGCTTTTTCAGTGATCCGTGCGTTTCAGGAAAACCGGATGGGTGCAGAGGATGGTGAAGATCCTGTGGGACTTGTCTGTGATCCGGGACTTGTGGGCACGGTCAGCACCAGCTATTCGGTGGACTCTGTGTTTGAAAAGTTCGGGGCATATCCGCAGCAGTGGATTGAAAATGCAGATGGAGAAATTGTCTATGGATCGCTGACGGAGGAGACAAAGGAGGCTCTGGGGTGTCTCAGAGAGCTTTACAGGCAGGGAATACTGGATTCGGATTTTGCTTTACGTGCACAGAATAATATCCGTGATCTTGTGGTGAATGGAAAATGCGGAGCGTTTTTCGGGCTCTGGTGGACTCCGAATAATCCTCTTATGGATGAGTATCGGAAGAATAAAGAGGCAGACTGGGAACCGTATTATCTGACTGCGGATGTAAAGCGGACTGTGGAGGTATACTCTACGTTTCGAGATAATAAATATGTAGTTGTGCGTAAAGGGTATGAGCATCCGGAGATCGCAATGAAGATTTTGAGTGTGTTGTTTGACCATTCCAGATATGAGGCAGAGGATGCGGATGAGATGAACACTTATTTTGCCTTGAATGTGGATCCTACGGCGCGTCCACTAATGATCAATGTAGATTATAATGAGGCTACCTATATAGTGACAAAGCATATCCGTGAGGTTCTTTACAGTCCGGGCGATGAGAAGACCAGGGAGGATCTCAGTGCCATTGAGGCGTCTTATTTTGATGCGTGTAAGGAGTATCTTGAGGCGGAGGTGCCTTCGGTAGAGGCCTGGGCGGCGTATAAGTCCAGGATTTCGGCGGTGGGGCTTCTGGTGGATGCGAATTACCGTGCTCCGGAGAAGAAGTATCTGGGGGATGGTGACGGGGAGATTCCTCAGACTTTGCGTTTGCTGGAGAAGAACGCATTTATCCAGATCATTATGGGGAGGATGCCTGTGAGCTCTTTTGACTCTTTTGTGGAAGATTGGTATCGTAAGGGTGGAGACAGTCTTACGGAGCGGGTTCGGGAAGGGCTTGTGGACTCGTGAGGCGGATGTATAGAGGGACGCTAGAGGAAGGTGCATTAGTCCGGGGTGGATGTGGTTGAGGGACGCCAGAGGAAGGTGGCATCGCTCCGGGCAGGGACTCCGTCGGGGGATA
>USDK01000096.1 GCA_900553355.1 uncultured Lachnospiraceae bacterium | reverse complement strand
CAACCAAAAAACTTTATATTTTTTTCACTGTCTACTTGACGGGGAGCACACCAAAGTGTACGTCCCCTGTCATCTTATCCCTTTTTCTTCACGTATTTTAGATATCCTCGCCAGGTCGTCGCGAATCTCTCCCAGTCTGTCAGGTCTTCCTCATGGATTCTGGCTCCCAGCGCGGCTTTATGAGGCGCCGTCTTCACCAGTCCGGGATCTGTCCGTGCTTCTTTTGCAATTGCCTTGAACGCCGCTACGAATTCGTCAATATCATCTTTGGAATAGGTTTCTACGGGTTCTGGCGTGAAGGGTTCTGGAATGATCCGTGGGTGATGGCTGGTAAAATAATCCTGGAATCCATAATCTACGATCCGTCTGCAGATATCGTCGGTTGTGACTCCTGTTTCCTCAGTCAGTCCTTCCCAGCTGAGTCTTGCCTGCTCCAGCCGGTATTTTCCTGCTGCCATCGGCATGGACAGGCCGTCGATCTCCAGCAGTTTCTTCAGCATATAATTATTATTCAGAATGGACAGCTCTGCAATCTGCTTGATGCCATCCGGTCCAAGGCTTCGGATATAGGCGTAGGTTCTTACCAGAACTGCCGGAACGCCGTAATATTTCCGCAGTTTCCCGATACTGTCCGGGCGCTGGTAATCCAGATAGTATTTTTCACCATCATATTCAACCGTCGGCACGGCCACATATCCGGCCAGCTTCTCAGATACGCACTGCGCTCCGGCTCCTGGTCCCTGGCATCCATGGGGCGAGGAGAAAGATTTGTGCAGATTATAATGACACATGTCAAATCCGGCATCCCGGGCCCGGGTAATCCCAAACAGCCCATTCAGATTCGCCTGATCGTAGACGCATAATCCGCCTGCCTCATGGACAATGTCTACAAACTGACGGATCTTTTCATTATAAATCCCGGTATCCTCCGGATTGGTAATCATCAGCGCCGCCGTATGTTCTGAAACTGCTGCCTTGAGTGCTTCAATATCCGGGATCCCATTCTCATCCGGATACAGAGTGATCACCTTATATCCAAGGGTAGCGGCAGCTCCTGGATTTCCAGGATGGGACAGAATTGTTGTAATGATCTCATTTCTCTTTTCTCCCTCTCCCCTCGCCTCATGATAAGCACGAATCGTCTCCACATTTGCGAAAATGGCCTGGGTTCCTCCTGAGGGCTGAAGACTTACTTTTGCCATTCCGGAAATTGCCTTCAAATACTGCTCCAACTGATAAATGATTTCCAGAATCCCCTGCACTGTACTCTCATCCTGATATGGATGCAGTTCTTTCAGCTTGTCAGAACGTACAAACTGCTCATGAATTTTAGGACTGTATTTCATGGTACAGGTGCCAAGCCCAATATCAATGTTGATATCGGTGCCGATCGTTTCCTGAGACAACCTCATATAATGACGCAGAACCTGCATCTGAGACATTTCCGGAAGTTTTGGAGGGCATTTTCTTTTCAGTCCTTCCGGAAGCAGATCTTCTGCTTTTCCGGTAGCCTCTACCACTTTCCTGTCTGCTTTTGGAACCAGCACGCCCCGTTCTCCCGGACTGCCAAGCTCCATGATAATCGGTTCATCCCATCTTGCCTCGTGAAAATCCCGGTTCTTTCTAACGTATCCCATCCTGGCACCCCCTTATAATTTTGTCTAATGCTTCCGCAAGATGATCGGTCTCATCAGCCGTCGTCAGCTCCGATACACAATACAGGGCGCTTTGTCCCAGCTCTTCGAAATCTTCACTTAAATCTTTTCCGCCGAAAATCTCTTCCTTCAGCAGCGCCTGGTTAATTTCCTTCACAGTCTTTCCTGTCCCGGTAAAATCTACCACAAACTCCTGGAAATTTTTGTTCTGGAACACATTTACCCGGATTCCCGGCACCTCAGACAATTTCTGAATGGCATAATTTACATTCTGGATGATGGTCTCTCCCAGTTCGTACATTCCCTGCGGTCCCATGCTGGCCAAATAAACACCTGCAGTGATCCCCCACAGTCCGGTCTCTGTACCAAAATATTCATTTGCATTTTCTCTGCTGCCGTGAGAGCATCGGTAATTCATCGCCCGGCCCCAGCCGTACCGTCCTTCCTGATCCGTCTCGACGATTCCATACATGTAAGTAGGAAATTCCCTGATCAGCTCTACATCCTGTCCGCAGGCAATGAACCCTGCCTGTCCGCCGCCGTACTGGATATGCATTCCCAAAGGCTGGATATCTCCACACACGATATCAGCCCCCAGATTCATCGGACTTTCCATGATTCCAAGTGCAGCTACTTCTGGCTGTGCAATACACAAGGCGCCATACTGATGTGCCAGATCTGCGATTTCCTGTCCTCTGGTCTCAAAAAATCCAAGATAAGAGGGATTTTCATAAAAGACCGCTCCTACATCCCCGGCTTCCAGCTTATCCCTGAGATCTTTCAGATCCATAAGACCAGTCTCCGGCTCATGAGCTACCTTTACAAGAGTACCGGCATTGCGGCAGTAAGCCTCTGCCTGAGAATAAATTTCCGGATTCATTGTGGAAGGAACCAGCAGGATCTTTTTTGGTGTTTTCCGCCCTTCCATTACCCGGAGCGCAATCCTTAAAGATGATGATACCGCCTGTCCTCCGTCATAATTCGTGTAGCTTACTACGTCCGCATCCAGAAGTTCTCCCATCATACTGGTATACTCGAAAATCGCCTGCATTTTTCCATGATCTGAATATGTATCACCGCAGTAACCTGTCAGAAATTCTCCTCTGGAATTAATCTCGTCACAGAGTGCCGGCACCTGATGTTTATAACATCCGGCTCCCAGAAAGCTGGTATACTCTTCTGTAGACACATTTTTTCCAAGGATTCCCATCACATGCTTTTTCAGCTCATGTTCGCTCAGGATCGGTTCCGGAATATCCAGCCTCTCCTTATATATAAGATCCTCTGGAATCACACTTTTGTAGATTTCCTCTACACTTCCGATCCCCAGTTCCTTAAGCATTTCCTCTTTAATCTCAGGAACACTGTCTGGCATATAGGGATGCACAAAATCTTTTCCCACAATTCTTCAGCTCCTTTCTCTTCTGTCAGTCTTTGTCTGTGGGTCAGACAAGCTCTTTATCATCGCCGGGCAGGCAGATCAGAAACTCTGGTTCGCTCCCGTCTCTACCCGGTAAATGATCTCTTCCTTTGCATTCAGCCGGATCCTGTAATACCCCGACAGGTACCGGTCTGTATCCGGGTCACCGGTATCGACCAGCATCGGTCTTCCTCCCAGGCCTGCCAGCTTACTCTTTGTTACGGCCAGGCGGATATGCTCCTTCCCGTTCATCCGGATGATTCTTGGACTGATCTGCTGGTTCCCTCTTCCAAATAAAAACCCGTTCCCACCAATACAGGTAACGATAATCTCCGAGCATTTTGCATCTTTCAAACATGAATATATTGTTTTTTCATCTACATCCCGCAAAAAGATCTCTCCGTCTTCTGCAAGATCGACTCCCCGGATCGAACCAGTCCCTCTTAATTCTTGCTTTATATGATAGGTTGTACTCCCCGGCCCCAGAATGTACAGCGTGTGATCCCTCATCTCTGACAGGATATCCCTGACAAGACTGTCTGTTTCCTCCTTATCAGATACGCCGGCCTCCTTGGCTCTCTGGAGACGGACTCTGTCGTCCGGAGCCATCAGAAATCCATAGAGTGCCGGACTGACCGATGACCGATCCAGATCCTTCTCGTCAATATCCATGACCTCTCTGGGCGTAAATGCAGTTTGTTTCCCCTGAAGAAACCGTTTCAACATCTCCCCTGCCTGCCAGGGATTCACCGCAAAGCAGGCAGAATACATCTTCACACCGGCCGGCACACCAAGAACATGAATACTCTCCCCTGCCGCTTCACAGATATCCCGGGCCGTACCGTCTCCGCCGCAAAATACCAGAAGATCTACTTTGATTTTTTTAAACAATTCCAGAAAATACAACGTATCTTCTCTGGAAGTTTCCTGTCCTTCTCTTCTGTCGTCTGTCCTGTTTCCAAGCGACTGATATGGAATCTTTGCCGCCTTCAGAACTTCTCCCCCCATTTCTCCTTCCGGGGCATATATCTGATATCCATTTTCCCAAGCGTTCCCCAGGCTCTTTATCTGCTCCAGACACTCCAGCGCCCTTTTAAAAGCAGTCTTCTGATAACCCTTTCTCAGAGCTTCCCTTCTCCTTTCACGGTTATCACTTCCCAGCATCCCGGCCTGTCCGCCAAGTCCAGCTATCGGATTCACCAGAAAACCAATCTTTTTATCTGTCTGTTCCATAAAAAACCACTCTGTTCTTTGTCTGTATAAAAAAATTCCAACAATTGCACCACTACTTGCAGTATAGCATCTGTCCACCTTTTCATCAATAGAAATGCCAACGGGGACGTACACTTTTTGCAATGATATGCTCCCTTCTAAGTAGACAAGTGAA
>USDK01000095.1 GCA_900553355.1 uncultured Lachnospiraceae bacterium | reverse complement strand
TGGTTGAATGAAAAAGTAAATGCAGCCAAGTAGAAACCGTTGCAAAGTCAGCGGTTGTTGAAAAAGTTATTGCATCCAGGGCTGGCTATCTTTTGGCATTTTTATTATACTTAAGGAACAGGAAACGCGATGGGATTCCCCTTTTCAGGCATCATAAAGAGACGGCTGAGTTACTTTTGCAGAAGTAACTGCTACCCGTCAGACAATACTTTATGGAGCCTTTGCCCGAAGCCGGTGATGTTTATTTATTTCAAAAGTGACGGTTTTAACGCTACCTGGTCGGCCGGGATGCCGGCCAGGCTGCAGAGTTCTATCAGTTTCCTGTCCAATAGCAGCTGAGCCAGTTCAAATGGGGTATGCCCATTTAAACTGGCTCTTGCTGTGCTGTTGATATGATTGGCCACCCGTGTGGCGTCTTCTTGGGTAAGGCCCGAAAAATGACTGCCTTTTGGAAGGATATAACGGAGGAACTCATGGTTCTTCTCTAACCTTCCCTTCTGCCAGGAGGCCATGGGGTCACAGTAGTATACATGTGTAGACTCTCCGTTCTCATTTTCCCTTTCAAAGACACTTGGATCCTTAAAGGCAGAGCCGTTGTCTGTGAGGATCACAGGGAACAGCCGTCCATAGGATGCGGCTCCCAGCCCGTCATAAAGGAAATCGAAAACTTCTCTGACGTATTCCCTGCGGTCGGCAGGGATCAGGAAGACCAGCATAAGCAGGCAGCTACGGAACAAAAGTGTCAGGAAAACCTTTCCGCCTTTTCCTCCGGCCCCTTCTACAACGTCCATTTCCACTACGGAAAAGTCCGGGTGCTGTGCCAGGCAGAGTTCAAAATCAGCATAGGCACGCCCTTTTCTGTAACCTGGGATTTCCCTGTCCCCGCGGCGTTTTTGCCGGGGCTTATAGCGTACTTTCCGGGGAAGATCCAGATTGATGGCGGAAAAGAGATTCTGGTCGATATAGTTGTATAAAGTCCGCTGGGAACAGCCGATCTCCGCTTGGTGGGAAAGATAGATATGGGAAAGGGGCTGCCCCTGCTTTAAAAGCGGAGAAATGAGCTTGTCCAGCTGTTCCAGGGATTCCGGGGACTGGTTAATGCCGCTGCGGGAAGAAGATTTGACCTCATGATAGGCGTCATCTGCATATTTTGCCCGATAGAAAAAGAAATCATGGGAACAGGAGCGCAGTTTTGGGCACTTATTACAGACATAGGGCGGCTTTTTGAGGAGGGCGCATATTTTAGGAGCAAAGCTTTTGCAGGAAAGCGCACAGCGTTTGCTGCGGCATTTGGAGCAGAGGGCCTCACACTGTGTGCGTCCGCATAGGCCTTTTACCGTACAGGCTCCAAAATGTTCGCATTCCGAACGCTTCCTTGCCATTTCTGTGGAATAATGGTGTACAACGGAGCGGTGCCTGCGCACTTCCCTTGAAATAGTTGTAGTGGATCTGCCAAGTTCTGCAGCGATCTGGGAGAAACTCTTTCTTTCTTCCAGAAGGGCTTCGATACGGATCCGGTCAGAGAGAGTCAAATGTTTCATAAAGAACCTCCAATCTGCTTCGGGCGTAGGTTCAGATAGGAGTATCATAAGGCATTGCAGGAGTAAATGCCACCCCTAATTTGCAGGACTTACTGCAATAGCAAATGCAATAGAAGGTATTTTGGTTGTCAAAAACTTGCATTTACTTTTTCATTTAATCTTTCTAAAAAAATCTTAAAAAAATTAGCACTCACCTCTTGACACTGCTAACAACAAGTGTTATATTACATGTAGAACAAAGAAACTATCCATAGCAGAGGAGGCGTATGGTTTATGAATATTAATAAATTTACACAGAGTTCTCTGGCAGCAGTGCAAGGCTGCGAGAAAATAGCAACAGAATATGGGAACCAGGAGATTGAGCAGGAACACCTTTTGTATGCCCTTCTGACTGTCGATGACAGCCTGATCCTGAAATTATTTGAAAAAATGGGCATTACGAAAGAATCTGCTATAAATCGGGTGGGGGAAGCCATCCGCAAGCGTCCGAAGGTACAGGGCGGCCAGATGTATATCGGCAAGGATTTAAATAACGTGCTGATCTATGCTGAGGATGAGGCAAAGCAGATGGGGGATGAGTATGTATCCGTAGAACATCTGCTTTTATCTATGATTAAGCATGCCAATAAAGAGATCAAACAGATTTTCCGGGAGTTCGGCATCAACCGGGACAGTTTCCTTCAGGTATTGTCTTCGGTTCGTGGCAACCAGAGGGTGACCAGTGACAACCCGGAAGCAACCTATGATACTTTAAATAAATATGGCCAGGATCTGGTAGAGAAAGCCAGGGAGCAGAAGCTGGATCCAGTCATCGGCCGTGACGAGGAGATCCGGAATGTGATCCGGATCCTTTCCAGGAAGACCAAGAATAACCCGGTGCTGATCGGTGAGCCTGGCGTAGGTAAGACGGCGGCAGTGGAAGGACTGGCCCAGAGGATCGTCCGGGGAGATGTGCCGGATGCCTTGAAAGATAAGAAATTATTCGCCCTGGATATGGGGGCTCTGGTAGCCGGAGCCAAGTACCGTGGTGAATTTGAAGAGCGTCTGAAAGCAGTGTTGGAGGAAGTCAAGAACAGCGATGGAAATATCATTCTGTTTATCGATGAGCTGCATACCATCGTGGGAGCCGGCAAGACGGAAGGTTCCATGGATGCAGGAAATATGCTGAAGCCTATGCTGGCCAGAGGAGAACTCCACTGTATCGGCGCGACCACGCTGGATGAATATCGGCAGTATATTGAAAAAGATGCGGCTCTGGAACGGCGGTTCCAGCCGGTTATGGTAGATGAACCGTCGGTGGAGGACGCTATCTCCATCCTAAGGGGACTGAAGGAACGGTATGAAGTCTTCCACGGAGTAAAGATCACAGACAGCGCCCTGGTGGCTGCCGTTACCTTGAGTAACCGTTACATTTCCGACCGGTTCCTGCCGGACAAGGCTATCGATCTGGTGGATGAGGCCTGTGCCTCTATCAAGACGGAGCTTGATTCCATGCCTTCAGAGCTGGATGCACTGAACCGTAAGATCATGCAGCTGGAGATCGAAGAGGCTGCCCTGAAGAAGGAAGACGACCGGCTGAGCAAGGAACGTCTGGCAAAACTGCAGCAGGAGCTGGCAGAGGAGCGAGAAACATTTGCAAAACAGAAGGCACAGTGGGATAATGAAAAGAGATCCGTAGAGCATGTCCAGAAGCTCCGTGAGCAGATTGAACAGCTGAATCGTGAGATCGAAAGCGCACAGCAGAGCTATGACCTGAATAAAGCGGCAGAGCTTCAGTACGGCAGACTGCCGCAGCTGCAGAAACAGCTGGAAGAAGAGGAAGAAAAGGTCAAAGATGAGGATCTGTCTCTGGTACACGAGAGTGTGACAGAGGATGAGATTGCCAAGATCGTCTCCCGGTGGACGGGGATCCCGGTTGCCAAGCTGAATGAAAGCGAGAGAAGCAAGACCCTGCATCTGGCGGATGAACTCCACAAACGGGTTATTGGTCAGGATGAAGGCGTTACGAAGGTAACAGAGGCGATTATCCGGTCCAAAGCCGGCATCAAGGATCCTACCAAACCTATTGGATCTTTCCTGTTCCTTGGACCGACCGGCGTCGGCAAGACAGAGCTTGCCAAGGCTCTTGCCCAGAGCCTGTTTGACGATGAGAACAACATGGTCCGGATCGACATGAGTGAATATATGGAGAAATATTCCGTGTCCCGTCTGATCGGAGCGCCTCCGGGATATGTGGGCTACGATGAAGGCGGACAGCTGACGGAGGCCGTGCGGAGAAAACCGTACTCGGTCGTCCTGTTCGATGAGATCGAAAAAGCCCATCCCGATGTGTTCAATGTCCTTCTGCAGGTATTGGACGACGGGCGGATCACCGATTCCCAGGGGCGGACCGTAGACTTTAAGAATACGATCCTGATCATGACCTCCAATATCGGTTCGGCATACCTTTTGGACGGCATTGATGAGAAAGGAAACATCAAGCCGGAAGCAGAAGAGATGGTTATGAACGATCTTCGGAATCATTTCCGGCCGGAGTTCCTGAACCGTCTGGATGAGACGATCATGTTCCGTCCGCTGACGAAGGAAAATATTTACGCGATCATTAGTCTGTTGATCAACGATGTGAATAAACGTCTGGCGGATAAGGAGATCAAAGTAGACCTTACGGAAGCAGCCAAACAGGTTGTGGTAGACGGCGGTTATGACCCGACCTACGGAGCAAGACCGCTGAAGCGGTATCTGCAGAAGAATGTGGAGACCCTGGCGGCAAAACTGATCCTGGAAGGAAACGTAGGAACCGGCGACACGATCCTGATCGATGCCGAGAATGGAAAGCTGACGGCCAGGATCAAGCAGCATCTGCGGGAAATCTAATATAGAAAAGACCCAGGAGAAATAAGATAGATGAGCCGTGTCATTTTTCATATCGATGTGAATTCAGCTTATTTAAGCTGGACGGCAGTAGAACAGTTAAAAGGAGGCGCCAGCCTGGACATCCGGACCATCCCTGCCATTATCGGCGGGG
>USDK01000094.1 GCA_900553355.1 uncultured Lachnospiraceae bacterium | reverse complement strand
ATAAAAGAGCAGCCGGCATTCTGATGCCGATCACAAGCCTGCCGTCAGAGTACGGTATCGGATGTTTTTCAAAAAGTGCCTATGATTTTGTGGATTGGCTGAAGGAAGCAGGACAGAGCTACTGGCAGATCCTTCCGCTGGGCCCTACAAGCTACGGAGATTCTCCGTATCAGTCCTTCTCTACCTTTGCGGGAAATCCGTATTTTATCAGTTTGAAGGCACTGGTGGAGGAAGGCGTTCTTACAAAAGAGGACTGCGAGAAAGTCAATTGGGGAAAAAGAGCGGACAGCGTAGACTACGAGAAGATTTATAAAGGACGTTACAAACTTCTCCGCAAAGCTTACGAGAACAGCAACATCAGCGAAAATCAGGATTATCAGAGATTCGTGGCAGAGAATAACTGGTGGCTTTCCGACTATGCACTTTTTATGGCTGTGAAAGATCAGTTTGGCGGTGTGGAGTGGACCAAATGGGCGGAGGATATCCGTCTCCGCTGGGAAAACGCTATGGACTATTACCGCAGAGAGCTGTATTTTGACATTGAATTCCAGCAGTATATGCAGTTTAAATTCTATGAACAGTGGATGAAACTGAAAAAATATGCCAATGAAAAAGGTATCCAGATCATTGGGGATATTCCGATCTATGTAGCTATGGACAGTGCGGATACCTGGGCTCATCCGGAGCTTTTCCAGCTGGATGAGGAGAATGTGCCAACAGCTGTAGCCGGATGCCCGCCAGATGGATTTTCCGCAACAGGACAGCTCTGGGGAAATCCTCTGTACCGCTGGGATTATCACAGAAATACAGGATATCAGTGGTGGATCTCCAGACTGAGTTACGTGTTCCGCCTTTATGATGTGGTAAGAATTGACCATTTCCGTGGTTTTGATGAGTATTTTTCCATTCCGTACGGTGCGGAAAATGCCATTGGCGGCCACTGGGAAAAAGGCCCGGGAATCGATCTGTTCCGCAAAGTGGAGCAGGCCCTTGGCTGGAAGCAGGTCATTGCGGAGGATCTTGGTTATGTGACAGATTCTGTTCGCCAGCTTGTCCATGACAGTGGTTTCCCGGGAATGAAAGTCCTTGAGTTTGCTTTTGATTCCAGGGATTCCGGATGTGCCAATGATTACCTTCCGCATAACTATCCGGAGAATAGTGTGGCATACACGGGAACCCACGATAATGAGACTATTGCCGGATGGTGGAAGAGCATTACTGTAAAAGAGCGTAAACTTGCCAGAGATTATCTCTGTGATAACTGGACACCGGATAAAGATCTGTACAAATGTTTTATCAGTCTTGTGATGAGAAGCAGCGCAAAGCTTTGTGTGATCCCCATGCAGGATTACATGGGTCTGGATAACAGCTGCAGAATGAACCAGCCGTCCACAGTAGGAAAGAACTGGAAATGGAGGATCCGCAGGAGAGAGCTGACTGCGAAACTTCAGAAGGAGATCCACGGGATCGCACTTCGCTACGGACGGATGAACTGGTCCGATTAAAAGGAATATTTGTGAGGTATATTCCGTTTAAACGGGACGTAGAGGAAAGTGGAAAGATTTTAGATAGAATCGTGTTTTTTTGTGTGATATAATGCTGTTTCGTGAAGGCAGCTGTCAGTAAAGGGGGAGGCTGACAGCTGCTTTTTTCGTTTATAAAGACGCCGGGATGCAGGTGAGATGTCTGCTTTGCATGCGTCAGATTTTTTTACTAAGGGGAGAATTATGACAGGAAAAACACACGCGGCAGTCGGACTCGGAACAGTGCTGGCAGTTACACAGCCTTCCACTGTTTCCGGTCTGGTACTTGCCGCAGGAACGGGAATGCTTGGAGCACTGATCAGTGACATTGATGTGGGAACTTCCAAGTCCCATAAAGATGCGGATCGGATCACATTGATCGCGGTATTGCTCGTGGCAGCAGAGATCGCACTGAATTATTTTTGCAATTTTTCCATCTGGGAGAAGATCCGCAATGACAAATCCGTGGCACCGGTAGCTATGGGAGTTATTATTTTTATTGCAGTCTGTGCTTTTGGGAAAAATCAGCCGCACCGGTCATTTATGCATTCGATCATGGCTATGGCTATTTTGAGCGGAGCGCTTTCTATGGTATTTGTACAGCTGGTACCTTATTTTGTGGTGGGATTTGCGTCCCATCTGGTACTGGACTGTTTTAACCGGAAACGGGTACGGATCCTGTATCCTCTGCCTGGAGGGATTGCATTGGATTTCTGTAAAGCAGGAGGTTTTGTGGACTCTCTGCTTTTCAAACTGGGCTCTGTGGCGGTAATCTTTGAGATCGTGTATCTGGCTGTGCGGATGGGTGAGAGCTGGAAGTTTTTTCAGATGTAGGATGCATAGAATATCCGCTTGACTGTGCAGGACAATAAAAAAAGAGCAGATTTTCCATTGTGGTGAGTCTTCTTCACTGGACAGGACCAGTGAAGAAGATGTCCGCAAATATGGAAGATCTGCTCTTTTTTATAAATATGTAAGTGAAATTATTTTTTCTTTTTGCAGGCACATGCAGTATAAAGTACGTCTGTGGAAGAGTTCAGCGCTGTCTCGCAGGAATCCTGGATAACACCTACGATGAAACCGACACCAACTACCTGCATGGCAACGTCGTTCGGGATTCCGAAAAGGCTGCAGGCCATCGGGATCAGAAGAAGAGAACCACCGGCAACTCCGGAAGCACCTGCCGCACTTGCAGCAGCCAGGATGCAGAGGATCAGAGCGGTCGGGAAATCTACGCTGATACCAAGGGTATGTGCAGCTGCCAGAGCCATGATGGAGATTGTGATCGCAGCACCACCCATGTTGATGGTCGCACCAAGAGGGATGGAGATGGAGTATGTATCCTCATCAAGTCCAAGGTCTTTACAGAGCTCCATGTTTACCGGAATGTTGGCAGCAGAGCTTCTTGTGAAGAATGCGGTGAGACCACTGTCTTTCAGGCAGCGAAGAACCAGCGGATATGGATTCTGGCGTGTGCAGATAAAAGTAACGATCGGATTCAGTACAAGTGCTACAAACAGCATGGTTCCAACCAGTACACAGATCAGACGGCCATAGCTTAAGAGTACGCCAAGTCCCTGCTCGGAGATGGTTGTGAAGATCAGTCCCATGATACCGAATGGAGCGAGGTTGATGATCCATCTTACTGCTGTGGAAGTTGCCTCGGAAATGTTTTCGATGACGGTCTTGGTTGTTTCACTTGCGGCCTTCAGTGCAATACCGAAGATGATAGCCCATGCGAGGATACCGATATAGTTTGCGTTCACAAGTGCGTCAACCGGGTTGGAAACAATGTTCATCAGAAGGTTTTTAAGAACCTCAGCAACACCGCTTGGCGGGGTGATGTCGGAAGTATTTGTATTCTCGGAAAAAGTCAGCATGATCGGGAACAGACGGCTGGAGATAACAGCTGCCAGTGCTGAGAGTACATTTCCCAGAAGATAAAGTACAACGACGAATTTCATGTTTGTTTTCTGGCCCTTTCCCATATGGCACAGAGAGCTCATTACCAGGAAGAACACCAGGAGCGGAGCAATTCCACGGAGAGCACCGACGAACAGGTCACCGAGAATGGAGATCACAGACGCCTGCGGAATTGCAAGTCCGAGGATGATACCAACGATCAGTCCGCAGATGATACGCTTGATCAGATTGATGCTGTTCCATTTTTGAATCAGGTTTTTCATAACTACTTTCCTCTTTCCTATTGTATGAGTGGGCATTTTACTGCTTTGAAATAGAATATTACTACTGCATCACGTAAAAGCACAATATAGCAATTATATACAATTTTGTCCGCCTTGTAAAGACAAATGTACATAATTGGAGAAAAATATGAAAAAACCCGGCGTAAGGCTGTTCTGCTTACGCCGGGTTATCGTCTTTCAGCAATAAGACTCCGACCATTAAGAGTGGAGATGAATTGCGTTCGTTATGTACGTATTTTTTTGAAGCTGATAGCAAAGAAAAGAGTTTCCGCAAATCCGGTGATCCCCCATGAGAAGATATAAAGAAGATACAGCGCGGATATCGTCTGGAAATGTGCGAACACCGTGTAGATCCAGATGATACGGAATACACAGGATCCCAGGATGACGATAACGGTGGGAGGGATACTTTTTCCGATGCCACGGGAAGCAGCGATGCTGCCATCCATAAAACAGCTGAAGGCATAGCTGAAGCCCATGATCCGGATCCTCTGCATACCTGCATCGATAACAGCCGGTTCTGTAGCAAACAGCGACAGGAACTGCCGGCCAAAGATCAGAAGCAGCCCACCCAGGATCGCGCCGGAAATAAATGCATATGTAATACTGATGCCGTAGGATTTCAGCATTCGTTTTTGGTTTCCGGCACCCCAGTTCTGACCGATGAAGCTTGCACATGCAGTATAGAAAGCAAACATGACGTTATAGATCAGGGAGTCTGCATTTGCAGCGGCGGCATTTCCGGAAACCATGACTGCATCAAAAGAGTTGACACCGGCCTGTACGAACAGATTAGCAATGGCAAAGATACCGTTTTGGAGTCCTGTAGGGATACCCAGGAGCAATACGGCTTTGCAGGCCTTGGGATGAAGGCGGATCTTTCTCAGTGATACTTTGCAGTCATCGGTTCGTCTCAGGAGATGGCTCATAACCAGAAATGCAGATACATACAGGGAGATCGCACTGGCAGTTGCCACACCTGCGGCGGCCATATGACAGACGATAACGAAAAACAGGT
>USDK01000093.1 GCA_900553355.1 uncultured Lachnospiraceae bacterium | reverse complement strand
TAGGATGTAGGATCAGACGAAACTTTGAAAGACCGTCAAAAGAATTAGTAGAAGCATTCCGTGGAATTCCGGTTGCAAATATTGATGATAACTGTGGAAGAATCGCTGCTGTAGATTCCAGCATTTATCCGCTGAACCCGAAGGCAAGACTTCTGGGAACCGCATTTACAGTAAACGCACCGGCAGGAGATAACCTTCTGTTCCACAAAGCTCTGGATATGGCTCAGCCAGGAGATGTTATCGTTCTTGCAAATAAGGGAAGCATGAGCAGAGCACTTTGTGGTGAGATCATGAGCAATTATGCAAAATCCAGAGGAATCGCAGGAATCATCATCGACGGATGTGTTCGTGACAGCTACACATTAAGCCAGATGGATTTCCCGGTATATGCAAAAGGCATCACACCAAACGGACCATACAAAAACGGCCCGGGAGAGATGAACTTCCCGGTATCCTTCGCAGGAATCGTGATCAATCCTGGTGATATCATCGTAGGAGACTCTGATGGACTTCTGGCAATCAAACCAGATGAGCATACAGCAGAGCTTGCTGAGATTGCAAGAAACTATCATGCAGGCGAAGAAAAACAGCTTGAGGGAATCCTGACACGTGGTGAGTGGCCGCGTCCATGGGTTGATGAAGCTCTTAAAAAAGTCGGATTTGAATTTGTAGACTAACCGAATAAAAGATACATGCAGGAAGGTCTGTCACCACGTATGACGGGCCTTTTTGTCAAATAAAGAACGGAGGTATATCTGAATGGATGTGAAGTTCCTGATCGCAGGAGACAGAGCAGTTTCCGTTGAATTCGGCAGCGTGATCAGTCTTGAGGTAAATGCCAAGGTACGTGCGCTGGATGAAAAATTAAAAGAATCTCCAATTGAAGGCATGGTGGAAACAGTTCCTACCTACTGTGCGCTGATCGTACATTACCGCCCGGAGGTGATCCGTTATTCCAAACTGGTGGAAGAACTGGAAAAGAGAATTGCGGACATGCATGAAGTTTCCACAACAACGAAGAAGGTAGTAAAAGAGATCCCGGTTTATTATGGCGGCGAGACCGGACCGGATCTGGAATATTGCGCAGAGCTTGAGAATACCACTACGGAGGAGATCATCCGCAAGCATTCCCAGCATGAGTACTATGTATATATGCTTGGTTTTGCACCGGGACATCCGTATATGGCCAGATTTGATGAGCCGTTCAGCTTTAAGAGAAGAACTTCTCCGCGAGTGAAGATCCCGGCGAGATCCATCGTAGTTCAGCTGGCACTGTCTGATTTTATTCCTTTTGAGCAGCCTTGTGGATGGAATATTATCGGAAGCACACCTCTTGATATCTGCAATTTTGCAAAGGAAGATCCGTTCCTTGTACGTGCCGGTGACTGGGTAAAACATGTTCCTGTCACAAAAGCAGAGTATGATCAGATCCGAAGAGACGTGGAAAACGGTACCTATAAAGTGAAAACCTATACGCCACAGGATTGAGAACGGAGGTCATGATATGGGAATTACAGTTGAAAACGGCGGGATCCTGACCACTGTTCAGGACGAGGGAAGATTCGGAAATCAGGCATTTGGTGTTTCCACATCCGGTGCCATGGACCCGCGTGCTTTCCACATTGCCAATCTGCTGGTAGGCAATAAAAAAACAGAGGGTGCTCTGGAGATGACTTTTATCGGACCAACCCTTACTTTTACCAGTGATAATATCATAGCGGTGACAGGTGGAGATCTGACACCGATGCTGGACGGACAGCCTTTCCCGATGTATAAGGCAGTTCTTGTAAAAAAAGGCCAGAAGCTGATGTTTGCAGGTGCCAGAAACGGCAGTCGTGGATATATCGCTTTTGCAGGCGGTCTGGATATTCCCCTTGTGATGGGAAGCAAGTCCACACTTCTTCGTAACCACATTGGTGGTGTTGAGGGAAGAAAGCTGGAAAAAGGTGACACCATCGAGTTTACCGCACCAAGGACAGAGCTTCCGAATATGGAACTTCGTCAGGTTCCGGCGGAAATTTATCCTTCTGATGAGGTGGTTCTCCGTGTGGTTCTGGGACCCCAGGAGAATGAGTTTACAGAAGAGGGCGTCCGCAAGTTTTTCTGGTACAGCGGTACTATTACCAATGAGTTTGACCGTATGGGATGCCGTATTGAGAGAGAGCCGGTAGAGCATGCTGGTGATGGCAACATCAATACAGATGGTATTTCCATGGGATCGATCCAGGTTCCGTTAAACGGACAGCCGATCATTATGCTGGCTGACCGTCAGAGTACAGGCGGCTATCCGAAGATCGGTACTGTGATCACGGTGGATTTTGCAAAGATTGCCCAGGCCCGGCCTGGACAGAAGATCCGTTTTATTGAGGTGAGTCTGGATCTTGCTCAGGATCTGTATATCCGTGAGCTGAATGAGCTGAATGCTCTGGATGAAAGACTGAATTCAGATTGCTGATCAATCTGAATTCATGAGCAAGTAGCGAAAGCGGATTGCGAAGATCCGCTTTACAGATTAATCATACATACCACAAAATTTTTTTAAGAAAGGTGAGTACGAATATGAAGATTGTTGTATTGGATGGCTACACAGAGAACCCTGGAGATTTAAGCTGGGACGCATTAAAAGAGCTTGGAGAGGTTACTGTTTATGACAGAACTTCCTATGAGGAATCCCCGCTGATCGCTGAGCGTATCGGAGACGCTGAGATCGTTATCATCAATAAAACTCCGATCTCCAAAGAGACAATTGACAAATGCCCGAATATCAAGCTGATCGCTGTTCTGGCTACCGGCTATAATGTAGTGGATTACAACTATGCAAAAGAAAAAGACATTCCGGTTGTAAATGTGCCTACCTACGGAACCCAGATCGTTGGTCAGTATGCTCTTGGCCTTCTTCTTGAGATCTGTTCTCACTATGGTCATCATGATGAGACTGTTAAGGCTGGTAAATGGGAAAATAATGCAGACTGGTGCTACTGGGATTATCCGATGATCGAGCTTTATGGAAAGACTGCCGGTATCATTGGCCTTGGTAGAATTGGACAGGCTACTGCCAAGCTTCTGAATGCGCTGGATATGAAGGTTCTTGCTTATGATGCTTATCAGAGTGAGGCTGGCGCAAAGCTTGCTGAGTATGTTTCTCTTGACGAGCTGTTTGCACAGTCTGATGTGATCTTCCTTCACTGCCCGCTTTTCCCGGAGACAGAGGGTATGATCAATAAAGAGAATATCGCGAAGATGAAGGATGGTGTTATCCTTATCAACAACAGCCGTGGTCAGCTGGTTGTTGAGCAGGATCTTGCGGATGCTCTGAACAGTGGCAAGGTTTATGCTGCTGGTCTTGATGTTGTTTCTACTGAGCCGATCAAAGGGGATAACCCGCTTCTTAAGGCTAAGAACTGCATCATCACTCCGCATATTTCCTGGGCTGCGCAGGCTTCCAGACAGAGAATTATGGATATTACGGTTGATAATATCAAGGCTTTTCTGGCTGGTAATACAGTTAACAGAGTTAATAAATAAGTATTTTTCGATGTTTCGATTTCCTATGTATGATGTGTGAGGGAAAGGCGGCTGTCTCGGTTTGGGGTGGCCGTCTTTTTCTGTGCATGGAAGGAGTGTGCGCAGGGTGGAAGGAGCGTACGCTGGGATGGTGGAACGAACGTACGCGGACGTTTGCGTCCTGTCCTGAATTGTGAAAACGTGGCTGTATCGGCATAACGCCTCACATGCAACACCGAAGAATACAGCAACCAGTTCGGCACAGCGTCCCACGTCCAACACCGAAGCATACAGACAAAAGTCAACACCCTCCCGTCCTCCACAACCAAGAACTCCTTAAAAAAGGCCCAGGGGTGTGCAGAGGGGCGCGGCCTTGTGCCCCTTTGCGGTTTTCTCACATTCCAATGTGATCTACCCTCTGCGGGCTTCCGCAGTCCATGTGGCATACAGCAGGGAGCCGCAATCTATGCGGTTATACGACCGGAGTTCCGCAATCCATGCGGCATATACGGCCGGGATTCCGCAATCTATGCGACCATTCGGCCGGGGCCTCCGCAGCCCATGCGGTTATTATTTCCCCATACAAAATTTAGAAAATATCTCATTAACAAGGTCTTCCCCAAGTGATTCTCCCAGAATCCGTCCCAGACTTTCGTATGCATCTGTCAGGTCTATGGAATAAAAATCCTCCGGCATTCCGCTTTCTATGCTATTTTCTACCAGAGAAAGACTTTCCTGTGCTTTTAAAAGCTCCTGTCTGTGGCGTTCATTGGTGATGTAGACTTCATCATTGAAGTCAATCTCCCCACTGAAGAACATTTCCCGGATTTTTTCTTCCAGGTCTGTGATCCCGGTTTCTTCTTTTGCGGAGATTGGGATCACCGGCTGGTTTATTCTGCTCTTTAAATCCTCTATATCTATAGCAGATTCAAGGTCTGTCTTGCTATAGAGGACAATTGTCTTTTTCTCTTGCAAAATTTTTATGATCTCTTCGTCGTTTTCATCTAACGGTACGGAGGAATCTACGACATAGAGGATCAGGTCTGCGTCTGCTGCCATTTCTTTGGCTTTGGATACACCGATTTTCTCTACGATGTCTTCTGTCTGGCGGATTCCGGCTGTGTCAGCGATCTTTAATGTGATCCCATGCAGGTTGATATACTCTTCCAGTACGTCTCTGGTGGTTCCTGCGATATCGGTCACGATGGCTCTGTCCTCTCCCAGAAGCAGGTTCAGCAGAGAAGATTTCCCTGCGTTCGGCTTACCCAGGATCACGGTCCGGATACCTTCCTGTATGATCTTTCCGTCTCCGGCTGTTTTTAACAGGTTCTGTATCTTTTCTTTTTCTTCTGCTACGATCTGCTCTAATTCTTCCGAATATCCTGTCAGATCATAGTGCTCTGGGTCGTCTAATGCCGATTCAATGTACGCTATATGGTACAGTAGTTTCTCTCTGATCTGCTGTACATTTTTTCGGACTGAGCCTTTTAATTGTCCTACAGAGTTCTTTAATGAGTACTCATTTTTGGACTGTATCACGTCCATAACGGCCTCCGCCTGGGAAAGATCGATCCTTCCATTGAGGAATGCACGCTTGGTAAATTCTCCCG
>USDK01000092.1 GCA_900553355.1 uncultured Lachnospiraceae bacterium | reverse complement strand
TTTTTTCACTGTCTACTTGACGGGGAGCACACCATTTGCAAAAGTGTACGTCCCCCTCCGTGATTTCGGGTGTCCCTATCTGCATTTTCCCCTGTCCCTTTTTGCATTCTGCCCTGTCCCTGTGCAATGTATGCTACAGTCTCTTTTCAAAATTGCCGTCTACCGAGCAGCCTTCTGTAAAGATCATGAATGCGTGCGGATCGATGCTATGTACGATCTGTTTAATCTGTCCTACTTCATATTTGGATATCAATACAAATAATATGTAAGAGGTCTTATTGGTATATGCCCCCTCTCCATCCCAGTTCGTGACACCACGGCCCATCTGTTCCATGATGGCCTTGGAAATTCCCAGCTTCTTTGTAAAGATCATAACGCTGGTGTTGATGTTCTGGATATGTACACGGTCAATGGCAATCGACAGTACGGTGGCGTAAATCAACGAGTAGATAACGATTTCTATATTAAATAGGAACAGACAGATCGCATATACAAAAAAGTTCATCAGGATATTGATGCGGCCAACGCTGAAATTCGGAAATCTTTTGGTGCAGCAAAGTCCGATGATATCCTGTCCTCCGCCGGAGCTTCTGCCTCGCAGGATCAGGCCGGTTCCTGTTCCGGCCACTATACCACCGATGATACAGGCCGTCAGATAATCTTCGATGATAGGTTCCGAAGGAATCGGCACTACCATCATAAAAATACTCTGGATCGCTACGGTCACCAGCGTCTTTACGGCAAATGCCCTCCCGAGTACCCGGTATCCCAGATAAAATAACGGGATGTTCATTACAAAATAAATCATACCTGCCAGATCCATACCCGATGGAACCGGCACATGGAGAAATTCAACAACGAATGTCCTAAGCAGCTGTGCGATACCCATGAATCCTCCATTATACAGACTCATAGGAACGATGATCAAATTGACTCCCAGGGCAAACAACAGACTTCCCAGCACCGCATAGACCGCCTGCGTCACCCTCGCCTTCTGTTTCCCGTCCAATTTTTTCCACATGTCTAATCCCTTCCCTTTCTCAATTCCTTAAAATATCCCATATTCTGCATGTCCCCTCCGGACTGCATTTATCTATTTGACAGGTCGCAATCATTCTAGCATCTGGCGGCACATTTTACAATGATAATCTAAAATATCACAAGCAGGGACACCCTGATGCCCGATTGGGGACACCCTTTTTCGCGAATGGGGACGTACACTTTTGGCAAAAGTGTACGTCCCCATTCACAAAAAGGAGCCTGGGCTTTTCGCTCAGGCTCCTGCTGCCTGCCGCTCATTGCGGCCGATATGCTTTTTTCTTGCATTTTTCTTTTCCGCTTCCTGCTCCTCCAGGCATTTCTGGATGGCTTCGTTCAGCGAAAGCATTTTCTCGTCCAGCGAAGATACCATCTCTGCACACTCTCTTAAGTCGCGGCTGATATACTCCGGTGCATTTCCTTCAAATTTGTAGTAAATCTTATGCTCCAGACTCGCCCAGAAGTCCATGGCGATGGTACGGATCTGAATCTCTACCTTGGTGTCTACCACGCTGTCTGACAGATAGATCGGAACGGATACCAGCATATGATAACTCTTATACCCGCTGGCTTTTGGATTCTTGATATAATCCTTGATCGACAGCACTTTCAGGTCGCTTTGATTTCCGATCATCTCTGCCAGCTGATAAATATCTGAAGTAAAGGAACAGATCAGCCGGACTCCGGCAATGTCATTGACATATTTTACCATATTTTCGATGGAAATCTCGTACCCGTATTTTCTAAGCTTCTTGACAATGCTCTCCGGTGTTTTCACCCGGGTCTTGATATGTTCTATAGGATTGTACTGGTGTACGTGCTGAAACTCATCGTTGAGGATCTCAAGCTTCGTTCCGACTTCCTTCAGTGCAGAGGTGTACAGAAACATAATCGTCTTCCAGCTGTCCACGTCTTCGTAATTCTTGATGGCGTTTTCCATACTCAAGGGTCCTCTCTCCTCTCTTTCTCGAAGAGCGTTTTCCATATGTTACATAGTATAACATATGGACCGAATGCGTGTCATGGATTTCACACTTATTTAAGAAATTAAAACTCAATCCCCTCTCTTGCAGTGACCCCCTCGTCATAGGGGTGTCTTATCTTTGTCATCAGCGTCGCGTAATCTGCCATTTCAAGCAGCGCATCGGATACCTCATGGCCGGTCAGCACCACTTCCAGGCCTCTGGGCTTGTGCTGCAGAAAGCTGATGAGCTTTTCCTCACTCAAGACGCCAAGCTGTACGGCGCAGAGTGCTTCATCCAAAAGCAGCAGGTCAAAGGGCGAACAAAATTTAACGATCTCGTCTAAGGCTTTATTGTTATAGTGCTTAAGCTCTGCCTTCTCCGGGCCGTTCATCCTGCTGACAAACTTGACCGGCTCTCTGCCCGGCAGACAGGTCACATTTGAAATCTGTTCCAGGATCTTCCGTTCGCTGGATGAATTATCCTTCAGGAACTGAAACACAAGCACCTTAAGTCCTGCCCCTGCCGCCCGGATCACCTGACCTATGGCCGCCGTCGTCTTTCCCTTGCCGTCTCCATAATAAAGATGGATTTTTCCTGTGCCTGTCATATCCATTTCCCCGCTTTCTTTTGCTCCTGGTATCTTTTCTCACCATCTATTATAATCAGATAGCAGAATTTTGCAAATGTAAGATTGGGGCTTTACACCGCCTTTCAAACTTTTTATACTATATTCATTACCAAAGGAGGAAGTACCATGTTTCGTTTATGGGGAAAAGAATTCAAAGATAACCGAATGATCCGGGACACCGTAATCTGTGACGATTCTGACGATACCCGGACCCATAAGATCTTTCACGCACTGGATGAAATCTGCTACGAATTCGACTTAAGCAAGCCGATCTGGCTGGATTCTACGATCGACGAGTTTAAACGCCACTCCAAAGCCAGATTCACCCAGGATCATTTTGTAGATTCGATTGATTTTGACTATCTGGAGATCCAGGTCATCGAAGAATAGCGTTGGGGACGGGGGATTTTCAGAAATCCCCCGTCCCCAATGAAGTTAATCGCCCCGGATGGCGGCAAGGGGACTTAAGCGCATGGCGCGAAGTGCCGGGAAATATCCGGCTGTGATGCCCACCAGCATGGCAAACAGCATGGATACAAGTACCAGCCAGACCGGGATATAGGAAATGTTTCCGTCAAATCCCATGGCCGCCCCGTGTCCGGTAATAAAATTAATGGCCGCCGACATGAGAAGGCTAAGGACATTTCCTGCCACGCCGCCGATGAGGCCGATGAACGCAGCTTCCAGCAGAAAAAGCTGACGGATATTTTTCAGGCTGCATCCCAACACTTTAATAATACCAATCTCTTTCGTCCGCTCATAGATGGACATCATCATCGTATTGGCAATGCCGATAGCGGCTACCAGAAGGGATACGGCTCCGATGCCGCCCAGCACGGCCTGGACGATGGCGAACTGTCCTTTCATGCTGTCCAGATATTCCGCGTTAGTCTCCACATTATATCCCATACTGCGGATCATATCCGCCACCGTCTCTACATGTTCCATGTCTTTTACCTTCACCTGAGCATAGGAATAACAGAATTCTGGGTAAGGATTGCCGGACTTGGTTGTAGGCTGTCCTGGAATCGCACGTCCGGAAAACTCTTTTTTCAGAGTCTGTTTCAAAGTGTTCAGATCACAATACACATAATAATAGTAGGAATTATATTCATCCGGACTGCCTGCCACCATACCGCTTGCCCGTACAACATGCTTTGTCGCGGTCTGACTCCGGGCCTGGATTCCATCCGAAACTTCCCGGGAATCTGCTCCTGTCCCGGAAGTTTCACTGCCGCCCTCTTCTTCCCTTTCCTGTTGCTGGAAATATGCATCCGTATCCAGGACCAGGAAAAGAGAATCCTTCAGGAAATCAATATCCGGCAGAGTCCCGGTATCGTAATATCCTTCTCCGCTTCCTCTTTCATGGAACATGGTAGGGATTCCATTTCCATATAAAAGCTCCATCTGATTCTTGCCGCTCTCCGGAAGTCTTCCTCCAGCCAGAGGAATCTTCAGTGCCTTCAATGCCTCCGGAGGCATCCCCACGAGCTGCACCTGTCCCACATAAGGACCTTTCAGAAGCACCGCTGTCATCTCATAGACCGGAGCTACTCTTTCCACATAGTCAAGGCCTTTTAGTTCCTCCACCAGTTTATCATCTACATATTTTTCCACATCTTCAGATGCCTGCGAATACATCATGGAACTCCCTGCATCTGCCCCTGTTACACGGATCATTGTGAGTCCTCCCGACTGCTCCACCTCCCGGTACAGAGACTGTTGAAGTCCCAGGCCTAAAGAGATCATCACGACGATGGATGCGGTTCCGATCACCACGCCAAGAACCGTCAGGAAGGTCCGGAGTTTCCGCCGTTTCAGATTACTGCTGCTCATCCTCAGAAGATCTATCCAGCTCATCCAACAACTCCTCCTCTTCGTCTGTGGTGCGCCTTTTCTTCCTCCGCACCAGAATCACTGCCGCAATCACTCCTGCCACAACCACCAGGGCTGCTGCCGCCACCGGTATCAGCGGAAATCCGCTGTTTTCCTCCTCTGTGGGGACTGCCGCTTCCATACCGCCGTCGTCCTCTGTGACTTCCAGCTGCAGATCCTTTGTAGTCTCCGCCGGATTCCCGGCCTCGTCCTCATAGATCATCTTCATTGTCACTTTCGCCGGCCCTTTTGTCGGCTTCGAAGCTTCCAGCATCGCATCAATGGATGCTGACGCTCCAGACTCTACATTCCCGACAAATACCTCTTCTGTCTTAATGCCAGTGCCTTCAAAAACAGCCTTCACATTGTACAGTTTTGTCCGCCCCAGATTATAAAGGCTGGTCATGACATTTGCCTCTTCCCCCACGGCAATACTCTCGGGGCTGATTTCAAACTCACCAAACTCAAATCTCGCCTCCTGCTTTACCGGAACCGAGAGCAGAGAATCAGCCTCGATCTGCTGCGCATTGCCATCCTCATATTTCATAGATAGATTAACACTGTATGGTTTTTGCAGCAGATCTGCCCGCCGGGTCTTGGGCTGGCAGTGCTTCACTTGTGTCCAAGCGCGGCGAGCTGTCCTTCCAAGATACGACATCAGTGGGCATTTTGTATGATCAGTCACTGCCGGAAAAAAGGG
>USDK01000091.1 GCA_900553355.1 uncultured Lachnospiraceae bacterium | reverse complement strand
TCTTATAGATATTCCAGCCGCTTCCATCGTCCCTTTTCTTGGCATCGATCGCCACTACAACACACTGGCTTCCAAACTTATCCGCTGCATCCGAGATCAGCTGCGGCGTATTGATGGCAGAAGAATTAATCGATATCTTGTCAGCGCCCTCCCGGAGGAGCGCCTTAAAATCGTCTACTGTCCGGATCCCGCCGCCTACTGTAAATGGAATAAACACAGTCTCAGCTACCCGGCGTACCATGTCCACCACCGTATTTCTGGCATCCGATGAAGCCGTGATATCCAGAAAGACCAGCTCATCTGCTCCGGCCTTGTCATAGGCTGCTCCAATCTCCACCGGATCTCCGGCATCCTTCAGGTCCACAAAATTAACACCCTTGACCACACGTCCGTTATGAACATCCAGACAGGGAATGATTCTCTTCGTGTGCATCTTTCGTCCCCCTTCTCACTCTATAACTCCAGGAAATTTTTCAGAATCTTAAGCCCCACATCACTACTCTTTTCCGGATGGAACTGACAGGCAAAAACATTCCTTTGTTCCACCGAGGCATGGATATGCGTCGTATATTCTGTCGTGGCTTTGACAATCTGTTCATCCGCCGCCTTCAGATAATAAGAATGCACAAAGTAAACATAAGGCTGCTCCGGCAATCCCCGGAACAGGCGTCCGTTGTTCTTTAGTTCCAGAGAATTCCATCCCATATGAGGGATCTTATATCCCTCCTTTTCCGGAAGCTTCAGAATTTCACCCTTCAGAATCCCTAAACCTTCTACTCCCGGTGCTTCATCGCTTCTTTCAAACAAAAGCTGCATTCCCAGGCAGATCCCAAGAAACGGCGTTTCCTTTTCAGCCGTTTTTCGGATCACTGTATCCAGCCCGTACTGTTTAAGCTTTTCCATGGCGTCTCCAAAGGCTCCTACTCCCGGCAGGATCACCTTATCAGCTCCCAGGATCTCCTGCGCGTCTCTTGTGACAGACACGTCCTCTCCCAGAAGCCTGACCGCCTTTTCTACACTTTTTATATTTCCTGCATCATAATCTATAATCGCTATCAAATTTCCGGCTCCTTTACCTTTCATGAATGTTTTTATTCTACATCAAGTTCAAACCAGAATTCAACACCATTGTCATAATTCTTTACGCCATACTCCTGGTGGAAGGATTCCATGATCGCTTTTACAATGGACAGGCCGATGCCATTGCCGCCATATTCCCGTGTATGAGCCTTGTCTACCTTATAGAATTTCTCCCAGATATGCTTAAGGTCTTCCTCTGGAATCGGCGTCCCGGTGTTGAACACACTCGTCCTTGCCTTTTTCCCTTCTCTGTGTATCCTGACTTCGACCACCTTATCCCCGGATGCATGATGGAATGCATTGCTGACGTAATTGCGGAGTACCTGCTCCGTCTTAAACTCGTCCGCCCATACATACACAGGCTCCTCCTGTCTGAATATCACATTCAGGTCATCCTGCTGCGCCAGGATCTCCATACTCTGCAATACCCCCCTGATCAGCGCCGTCAGGTCAAAACGCTCAAAGCTGATATCCTCATCACCAAACTCCAGTTGATTCAGTGTCAGAAGATTCTTGACCATCTGATTCATCTTCATGGCCTCATCCATGATCACATCGCAATAGAAATCCCTGCTTTCCGGGTCATCATTAACGCCATCCTTCAGTCCTTCTGCATATCCCTGGATCAGCGCGATCGGCGTCTTCAGCTCATGCGATACATTTCCCAGGAATTCATTGCGCATCTCTTCCATTTTCTCTTTCTGCTCAATATCTTTCAAAAGACTGTTATTGGCTTTTTTCAACTCCGAGATCGTACTCTCCAGCCGGCTGGACATACGGTTAAAGTTTGCCCCCAGCTCTCCGATCTCATTCTTGCCTCCGCTGGTATACTTCGCTTCAAAGTCCAGATCGGCCATCTTATCTGAAAGAGCTGCCAGCTCCTGGATCGGATCTGTAAGCTTTTTGGAAAAATACCATACCAGAAGTCCGGCCGCCAGGATCAGTATACTTCCGATATAGATCAAAAACCGGTTCGAAATAGCCGCACTTTCCCGCATACTCTCCAGCGGGCTCCTCATCAGGAACTGGCTTCCATCTTCAAAATTCCCCCACATGACCAGATATTCCGTTTCATTCCATGGATCCCTGGACTGAAGCATCTGATAGGAATCTGTGGTCTCCAGGATCTCTCCGCTTTTCTGCGTCTGATTGATCACATAACCCAGCAGCTGGTTCAGAAGCAATTCCTGATCATATACATTGGTATACTTATTTCCTGTGGTTTCGTCCACGATCAGAAATGACAGGTTGTTTTGCTCTGCCTGCTGCACCACTGCGTCTGTTACATTTTCATCTGTATAGGCCTGATCTTCAACTACCTGATTCAGCGCCTGGTACATCTCCCGGAAGCTGCGCTCCTTATTCTGAATATAATAGGGCTCCAGAAATGTCATGTTTATGACCAGAAGAGCCACAACCATGCATACCAGCAGTCCGATAAAGATGATGATCATCTGCTTTTTTATCGAATACTTCATTTATGAATCTACCTCGAATTTATATCCCATCCCCCAGATGGTCTTGATATAATTCCCTTTGTCTCCCATCTTGCTTCGGAGCTTCTTGACATGCGTGTCAATAGTTCTTGCATCTCCGAAATAATCATAATTCCATACATTATTTAATATCTTTTCTCTGGATAATGCTATCCCCTGATTTTCCACAAAATATGCCAGAAGTTCAAACTCTTTAAAGCTTAATTCAATCTCTTTTCCGTCGATCTTCACCTGATGAGCCGCCTTGTCAACAGAAATTCCTCCGGCTTCCAGCACGTCCTCCGCTCCAAGTGCATGGGCTCTTCGAAGGATCGCTTCTACCCGGGCGACCAGAATCTTCGGACTGAACGGTTTCGAAATATATTCATCTACCCCCAGTTTAAATCCCTGCAGCTCATCACGCTCCTCTGACCTTGCAGTCAGCATGATCACCGGCACCTGGGAACTCTGCCGGATCTCCCTCAGCGTCTGCCATCCATCCATCTTCGGCATCATTACGTCCAGTATCACCAGGGCAACATCCTTTTCCTCATAAAAAATATCCATTGCTTCCACGCCGTCCCCGGCTTCCAGCACCTCATATCCTTCTCTCTCCAGGAAATCGCGGACCAGCTTGCGCATTCTGCTCTCGTCATCAACTACTAATATCTTCAGTTTTTCCATATTCGCACCCTCCATTTTCCTTATCATAGCAGGCAAATATGATAATTTTGTGAATCTACCACTTATCATAACATATCCTTCACATAAAAAGAAGTGCCATAAACTCACCGATACCGGTGTATTTATGACACTTCTTGATAGTGGACCTGGCGGGAATCGAACCCGCGTCCGAAAGCCCATCCATCAGGGCATCTCCCATCACAGTCATTATTTTAACATTCCCTCGTCCAGTCACCTAATGACAGGTTACTGGCTTTAGTAGCTTCATAAATTCTTCCATCTCCTCAAAGCTTTGGAGGTGAAGTGCTCCGCCTCGTTGAAGCCGGTGACTTAAGCAGCGGATGACCTAAGGCCGACTACTGCCGAAAATTAGGCAGCGTACGCTAACTGTCTATCGTCTGCGTTTATATTTAGATGGAACTTTTAACGTAGTGTCCCGCTACGGATGGCTTCCCCAACTTCCAGACCCCCGTCGAAACCAGTACAAGCCCGTAAGTCTGTTGTGTTCTGTTTTATTATATGCATGCCCATTTTTCTTGTCAAGGTAAAAAAGTAGCTCAAATCCCTTTTCATTTGTTGACACTTCTCTCTATCTTCGTTATGCTTAATAATGTGTATTTTTATGCATCATACTATCGCTTCAGATAGAATATGATTTTAAGAGGGGCTTTATTTTCATGGAAAAACGGAAAACATTCATTATAAATTTTCTATACTTTGCAATTATTATTGTCGCGATCTTTCTGGCACTGCAGTTTGCTCTGACTCTGCTTTTTCCTTTTGTCGCGGCACTCTTTATTTCTTATATCCTGAAACATCCAATCCGTTTTATCGCAAAAAAGACACGGCTTCCCAGACGGGCAGTCGCTGTCCTTTTGGTTCTTCTTTTTTACGGAACCATCGGAATGTTTTTAGTTCTGGCAAGCATCCGGGCCTTCTCCTTTGTTACGGATCTGGTCCAGCGGCTTCCTCAGATTTTCCGCATCTATGTCAATCCGGTCATGACCGACCTTTTCGACGAGCTGGAACGGGCTCTTGAACAGGCAGACCCCAATATTCTGGACACCGTTGATTATCTGTGGAGCCAGTTCATGCAGTCCCTGCGCAGTCTGGTATCCGACCTTTCATTAACCAGCATGGAAGCTATCTCCGGTTTTGCCTCTTCTCTTCCGATGCTATTTATCAAGCTGCTTTTGATGGTCATTTCCACCTTCTTTATCGCCATGGACTATGACCGGCTGACTGGATTTTGTATGCGTCAGTTAAGTGGATGGGCACGGGATATTTTCCTGCAGGTCAAGCAGTATATCGTCGGGACTTTATTCGTCTGTATCCGCTCCTACGCCCTGATCATGAGCATTACCTTTATGGAACTGTTTATCGGGCTTTCGCTGTTCAGATTTGACTATGCATTTCTGATTGCCCTGTGTATCGCGATCTTTGACATCCTGCCTGTTCTCGGCACCGGAGGCATTATGATCCCATGGGCTGTGATCACTGCCATACTGGGCGACTATTCCACGGCTCTGAAGCTGTTCGGTCTGTATATCTTCATTACTATCGTCCGGAATATTATCGAGCCTAAAATTGTAGGAAGCCAGATCGGGCTCCATCCTGTCGTTACACTGGTCAGTATGTTCGCTGGAGTCCAGTTGTTCGGAGTCGTCGGGCTGTTTGGATTTCCGATTGGCCTGTCGCTGCTGATGCACCTGAATCGTACCGGTACCATTAAAATCTTCCGGCTCGCTGATGATGAAGACGGAAGCGTAAGAAATACAGGAAAAGAGGGACCGTGATCCACATGAAAGAAAACAAATATGACGATGAATTATTTTTTCATAAATACAGCGAGATGACTCGCTCCAGATACGGACTGAAAGGCGCAGGCGAATGGCCTGCGCTTCAAAGTATTCTCCCGGATTTTGAGGGACGCACCGTGCTTGACTTAGGCTGCGGATATGGCTGGCACTGTAAGTATGCTGCCGGTCACGGCGCATCCTCCGTGACCGGTGTTGATCTTTCAGTAAAAATGTTGGAAACCGCCCTCGAAAAAAACGCAGACTCCAAAATCACATACCGGCGCTGCGCCATGGAGGACCTGAACTTTCCGAAGGGAAGCTTTGACATTGTATTTAGCTCCCTTGCCTTTCACTATGTCAAAGATTATCATTCCCTGATCCGAAATATTTCCCTCTGGCTTAAGCCCGGCGGCAGCCTGGTCTTCTCTGTGGAGCATCCAGTATTTACCGCCTATGGCTCCCAGGACTGGTATTATGATGAAAGCGGAAGGATCCTGCATTTCCCGGTAGACAACTATTATTATGAAGGAAAGCGCGACGCCATCTTCCTGGGGGAACACGTGGTCAAATATCACCGCACACTGACCACCTATCTGGAAACCCTTCTGCTCTCCGGCTTCTGCCTGAAGCATGTGATCGAGCCCCAGCCTCCCGAAGAACTACTGTCTCTTGAGGGAATGAAAGACGAAATGCGCAGGCCCATGATGCTGCTGATAAGAGCAGAAAAAGAATAGGATATATATCTATTATTTTTGGTTGAATGAAAAAGTAAATGCAGCCAAGTAGAAACCGTTGCAAAGTCAGCGGT
>USDK01000090.1 GCA_900553355.1 uncultured Lachnospiraceae bacterium | reverse complement strand
ATGATAAGCGAATAGAAATTGAATGGAATTTTGCTGATGAGCTGGTGAAGTATGTGGAGCAGGTGCAGAAAATCTGCAGTTGAAGTGATGCCGGACAAATTACAAAAATTTTGTGTCATTAGCTTGACACAAGGGGGCCGTCATGCAGATAATACCATTGATATCCAGGAGTTTATGATCATGCCCACAGGGGCGTGCTGTTTTCAGGAAGGTCTCAGGATGTGTGCAGAAGTTTATCATATGCTGAAAAAGGCATTAAAGGAGACCGGACACCACACAGGTGTGGGAGATGAAGGTGGATTTGCTCCCAATTTAAAGGGAGCAAAGGAAGTACTGGATATGATGACGGCGGCGGTGGAAAGGGCCGGATACCGTCCGGGAGTTGATATCGTTTTTGCCCTGGACGTGGCAGCTTCAGAATTGTTTGACCATCAGTTTAAGAAATATGTATTTGAAGGAGAAGGGGAGATCCGTTCCGCAGAGGAACTGATTGATTATTATGTAGAGCTTACGGATGCCTATCCTGTCGTGTCCATCGAAGATCCGCTGGATGAAGAAGACTGGGAAGGATGGGAGCTTCTGACGACCAGACTGGGAATGCATGTGCAGCTGGTCGGGGACGATCTTTTCGTCACCAATACCACAAGACTGAAAAAAGGAGTCGAAAAAGGGGCGGCTAATGCTATCCTGATCAAGGTAAACCAGATCGGTACGCTGACAGAGGCCTTTGACGCCATTGAGACGGCACAGCAGGCCGGATACCGGACGATTCTGTCTCATCGTTCCGGAGAGACTGCCGATACGATCATCGCAGATATCGCTGTGGCGTATGGGGCCGGACAGATCAAATCAGGAGCGCCCTGCAGGGCAGAGAGGGTGGAAAAATATAATCGCCTTCTGAGGATTGAGGAGCGGCTGGGAGATGTGTCCCAGTACCGGAATCCGTTCGCATAAAATCTGGAAAATACGCTTGCTATCCTCGACCTCCTGTGATAGAATAAACATGGTTTATCCGCAGGAGGTGTTGGAAGTGGAAATCTTAAAAACGGTAATTATGATCATATTTGCAATAGACTGTATCGCGCTGACGGCTATCGTCCTGATGCAGGAAGGAAAATCAGCAGGCCTTGGAACCATCGGCGGTATGGCTGACAGTTACTGGGGACAGAATAAGGGACGTTCCATGGAAGGTACGCTGGTAAAGTCTACAAAGTTCCTTGCGATCTTGTTTATTGTACTGGCAGCAGTGTTGAATTTGAAAGTATTTGCTTAAGTGAGCATAAGAGGAAGAAACAGTAGGACACTCCTGGATGGGAGTGTCCTTTTCCGATATAGGGAGAATTACAGAGATGGACAAGAGATTTGAAGATAGGAAAAAGGTGATATACCAGTTTATGCAGGACGACCTGTATGTGCCGATGAAGCAGAAGGAAATCGCCGTGGTCCTGGGAGTGCCAAGAGAGGACAGAGAGGAACTGAAAGAAGTCCTGAAAGCTCTGGAGGCAGAGGGGAAGATTACTGTCAGCAAACGGGGAAAATACAGCATCAGCAGGGAAAAACGGCTGACAGGACTTTTCCGTGCCAACCTGAAGGGCTTTGGATTTGTGACGGTGGACGGCGAAGAGTCTGATATTTACATCGGAGCGGATCAGACGGCCGGGGCCATGGACGGGGATACTGTAGAGATTGCGCTTCTCAAGACAGAAGGGGGAGGCCACAGAGAAGGGAAAGTGATAAAGATCCTGGAAAGAGGCATCCATAAGGTAGTCGGCCTTTATCAGGTGAGCGCCGGGAAAAAATACGGATTTGTGCTGCCGGATAATCCGAAACTTTTTAAGGATGTTTTTATCCCTGAAGAGCGTTCCATGGGGGCCGTGGACGGACATAAGGTGGTGGCGGAACTGACTTCGTACGGCGATCAGAAGAAGAAGCCGGAAGGCAGGATCGTGGAGATCATAGGTCATGTCAATGATCCTGGAACGGATATCCTTTCGATCGTAAAAGGTTTTGATCTGCCCATGGAGTTTCCGGAGAAGGTATTAAACCAGGCGGTACGGGTGGCAAAGCCTGTAAGTGAAGCCGACATGAATGGCAGGAAAGATTTAAGAGACTGGCAGATGGTGACCATCGATGGTGAGGATGCCAAGGATCTGGACGATGCGGTATCTGTTGTGATGGAAGGAGAGGATTATATCCTGGGGGTCCATATTGCGGATGTGACGAATTATGTGCAGGAAAACAGTGCCCTGGACCGGGAGGCTTATGAACGGGGAACCAGCGTATATCTGGTGGACCGTGTGATTCCCATGCTTCCACATACGCTGTCAAATGGAATCTGCTCCTTGAATGCAGGAGAGGACCGGCTGGCTTTAAGCTGCATCATGAGGATTGATCCCTCCGGGCGTGTGACAGATCATGAGATTGCAGAGACCGTGATCCATGTGGACCAGAGGATGACCTATACCAGTGTCAATAAGATTCTGGAAGATGAGGATGCCGGGGAGATGGAGAAGTACAGAGATCTGGTGCCGATGTTTCAGAGGATGGGAGAACTGTCCTCCCTGATCCGCAGCCGCAGACATCAGAGAGGATCGATTGATTTTGATTTTCCAGAGACGAAAGTAATCCTGGACGAACAGGGAAAACCGCTGGAATTAAAGCCCTATGAGAGAAACAGAGCGACCCGGCTGATCGAGGATTTTATGCTGCTGGCCAATGAGACGGTGGCAGAGGAATATTATTGGCAGGAACTCCCGTTCCTGTACCGGACGCATGAGGCGCCGGATGATGAGAAAATCCGTGCTCTTGCCACATTTATCAATAATTTCGGCTATTCCATGCATATCGGCACAGGTGAGGTGCGTCCGAAAGAGATCCAGAAGCTGCTGGCAAAGGTGGAAGGAAGCCCTCAGGAGCCGCTGATCTCCAGACTGGCCTTAAGATCCATGAAACAGGCCAGGTATACGGCAGAGAATACCGGACATTTCGGACTGGCGGCAAAATACTATACCCATTTTACCTCGCCGATCCGCAGGTACCCGGATCTACAGATCCATCGGATTATCAAGGACAATCTGCGGGGACGTATGGACGATAAAAAGATTGAGCATTACCAGTCAATCCTGCCGGAAGCAGCGAAGCATTCCAGCGAGATGGAACGAAGAGCCGATGAGGCAGAGCGTGAGACGATCAAGCTTAAAAAGGTAGAATATATGCAGGAACGTCTGGGGAATGTATATGAGGGTGTGATTTCCAGCATTACCAGATGGGGCATGTATGTAGAACTTCCTGATACGGTGGAAGGACTGGTCCATGTGGTGAATATGAAGGATGACCACTATGAGTATGATGAGAGCAGGTACGAAATGGTGGGGACCCATACGGGAAAACGGTATAAGCTGGGACAGCAGATTAAGGTAAAGGTGACCGGTGCAGACCGTCTGCAGCGGACCATTGATTTTGAGATCTGGGAAGAAGGAGATGAGGAGTATGGCAAAGAAGAGCGGTACGAAGCTGATCGCAAATAATAAAAAGGCGCATCATGATTATTTTATACTGGAAACCTATGAAGCCGGGATTGCTCTGCACGGGACAGAAGTAAAGTCTCTCCGGATGGGAAAATGCAGCATCAAGGAGGCGTTTATCCGAGTAGAAAATGAAGAGGTCTATATCTACGGGATGCATATCAGCCCTTATGAAAAGGGGAACATTTTCAACAAGGACCCCTTGCGGGTCCGCAAACTCCTTCTTCATAAATATGAGATCCGCAAGCTTCTTGGAAAGACAAAGGAAAAGGGAATGACGCTGGTGCCTTTGAAGGTCTATTTGAAGGATAGTCTGGTGAAAGTGGAGATTGGTCTGGCAAAAGGAAAGAAGCTGTACGATAAACGGCAGGATATTGCAAAAAAAGATCAGCAGAGAGAGGCACAGAGAGACTTTAAGGTGCGCAATTTCGGATAAAGGAGGAGAAGAATGGTACCTACAAAGAAAGAGGATTTACGAAATCTGGTAACAGAGACCACCAAGGAAGTATATGAGGAACTGACGCCTCATCTGGTTCAGCTGATTAATCAGACTCGGCGCAACACAGCGTTGACAGAGGCACAGAAGCAGGATGAAATCTCGATACATATGATGGGCTATGTCAAATCCTGTACAAATGAAATCATCATAGAAGTACTGGCGGAAATTCTGGGACTGGAGGAAGAAGAGGAATGAAATACTGTGTAAAGTGTGGAGAAAGAGTCGGGGATGATGTACAGTTCTGCCCAAGCTGCGGAGCGAAGATCCCGAAAGGGACAGAGGAGAAGAGGCAAAGCTATGACGGGCAGCAGGAAGAGTATGGATACCAGAGTGCGAGCGGCCCGGAATATTTTCGTCCGGAAGACGTGCGCCAGAATAAGGCTATGGGAGTGCTTTCGTATATCGGAGTCCTTGTGCTGGTACCACTTCTGGCCGGAAATAAGCAGTCAGAGTATGTGCGCTTCCATCTGAATCAGGGCGCGGTGCTGTTTATCATTTCTGCCGTTGTCAATATCCTGGATGAACATGGTTTCTTTGGGGTATCTCTGTTCCATCTGGTGAATTTCGGAATTTTCAGCCTGGTGCTGGATCTGCTGAATCTAATCCTGTTCGTCATGATGATCGTAGGGATCGTGAGCGCCTGCCGGGGAACAAGGACAGAGCTCCCGGTGATCGGGCAGATTAAGCTGGTGAAGTAAAAATAGTTTGAATAAAAAACGATGACTATGTAGCTAGAGTTTGACGAAATAAGCAGAGACAGATTAATTGCTTCAATATAAAAAGTCGGGAAGAAAAATTCCCGGCTTTTTTAGCAAAGTTGTACTTTCATTTTCTCTTTTGAAATACCGATGGTATAAAGGCAGACAGAGATTCTGGGCGAAGAGATCAAAAACATGGTCGTAGGAGTTATAGAAGAAAAATGCAGGCCGGCAGATGTAGTCCGCCGGCCTGTTGTAAAAAGGATATGACTCAATCAATTATTCGATTGTAATCAGCTTCGGCTGATCTTCCTGTTTTTCTACTTCTTTTGGAATCTGCAATGTCAGAACGCCGTCCTTAAATGCAGCTTTGATGTCTTCCTGGGTGACTTCGTCTCCTACATAGAAGCGTCTGTTGCAGGTTCCGGTGTAACGCTCTTTGTGGATACATTTTCCACGGGCGTCTTTTTCTTCTTTCGTCTCATTTTTATGAGCGGTGATAGTCAGATAACCATCCTTTAAGTCCGCCTTGATATCTTCTTTGGCATATCCGGGCAGTTCCATCTCTACCAGATAGTTGCCGTCTTTTTCGTGGATGTCTGTCTTCATCACCTGAGTGGATGTACCGTCATAAGAACGGGTGAAAAACGGGTCGTTAAACATATCGTCAAATAAACTATTAAATCCTCTGTTTGCAAGTAACATAACACATACCTCCCTGGTTATATCTATTTTCTATTTTTATCATCTCAAAGTTTTATGTGATCGGGGACAAAAATTTGTCCCCGTTATTTTTAACCTTCAATAGCGATAGATTTCTTTTCCTCGACCGCCTTTGCGTCCTTTTTCGGGATGCTCAGTCTTAAGATACCATTTTTAAATCTGGCCTTGATATCTTCTTCGGTAATACCGTCGCCTACATAGAAGCTTCTCTGCATTGCGCCTGCATACCGCTCTCTACGGATATATTTTCCTTTTTTACTTTCTTTATCTTTATCCAGACCCTTTGAAGCGGAGATGGTCAGATAACCATTATCCAGCTGTACATTGATCTCGTCTTTCTTAAATCCTGGAAGATCGATGTCCAGTTCGTATCCTTCATCGTGTTCCCGGATATCTGTCTTCATCATATTTTTTGCATGTTTTCCGTATAACGGATTTTTCCGTCCCCAGAATTTTCTGTCAAAATTATCAAATGGAAAATCCATCCAGTCATCATCAAATAAGTTCTCTCCAAAAATACTAGGCATCATCATAAGTCATTTCTCCT
>USDK01000089.1 GCA_900553355.1 uncultured Lachnospiraceae bacterium | reverse complement strand
GGGACTCCGAAATCCTTGCTGTTAAGCACTTTCCATTCGACATGGTACCCCAGTTGCGAAAGCGTACTGAGGATGGTGCAAAATGTCCGCCCCTTGTCATGCGAAAGCAGACCGGGAACATTTTCAAGGATAAAATACTGGGGTCTTTTAGCTTTGAGAAGCCGGGCAATCTCGAAAAAGAGGGTTCCTCTTGCATCTGCAAATCCTTCCCGCTTTCCGGCGATAGAGAATGCCTGGCAAGGAAATCCTGCACACAAAAGATCAAAGTCCGGCATTCGTTCAGTTTCGATTGTTCTTGCGTCATTGCAAAACCACTCCCCTTCTGTGTCGAACAGCAATCGGTAGTTCTTATCCGCATAAGCATCCACCTCGCAGTGTCCCACACAGGTAAAACCGCCTGCACGTCTTAACCCTTCCCGGAATCCCCCGATCCCGCTGAATAAATCAAAAAATCGAATGGTTGCGGCTATCAACCTCCTTTGCTGAGAAAAAGCAGGCGGCATGGTTTCTTTTCCACACCGCCTGCAAGTTTTATGGTTCTATTTCTTTGGCATTATGCGATTTCTCCGGTTTCTTCCTCGACTTCTGGCAGTTCCTCTTCCTCCTCTGCATCTTCGGGAAGTTCTGGATCTGTTTCTTCCTCGTCCAGTTCTGTGGATGCTTCGAAGCTCTCATCGTCAGGTTCTTCCTCCGCAGTTTCCATCTCTTCGATTTCCTCTCCGGTAATCTCTTCCTCCGCAGTCTCTTCTGTAGACTCCTCCATTCTGTCTGCTTCTGGGGTTTCTTCCGGCTGCTCTAACCCCTGCCATTTGGCTTCTACCTCTTCCACCGCTTTCTCGATGATGCGGATGATAAAATCTTTCTGTTTGATGCCTTCCTTCGCGACTACCCATTTGACTCTCTGGAATAATTCCTCTGTAACCTGTACTGCTAATGTTCTTTTTTCCATGCTCTCTTCTCCTTTGCCTTCCAGTCTGTTAAAGTGTTCTTCAATCACCTGCTGGATGAATATCTGTGTACTCGTTTCTTTCTCTTCGATCTCGGCTCTTACCTTCTCATGTAATTCCACCGGGATCTTTCCGCATATGTTCTTCATCTCCGCCATCTGCGTTTCTCCTTTCGTTTTGTTATACACAACATACTCCAAAGTTTGAAAGAAAGCTATTCACAATACCCACTAAAGAATCCATGTCAAAGGTATGCAAAACCCAAGCAGATCCAACAATGCCATATTTTCTTTGTCCATAGGCCTCACCTCCTTTACTCCTGCTCCATCTGAAATAAAAAATCCAGCATCTGACCGGGAATTTCTTCCTTTTCACATGCTGGCATTCGTTCCATACCGCCACTTTTTAGTTCTTCTCGAACAGTCTCCTGAATCAGTTTCCGTAAGGTTTCCCGTTCTTCTTTTTCTAGGATCACATCCACCAGATACTGATTCCTCTGTCCTGCCGGAACTTCCATCAAAAGCCGCCACGCTTTTTCATGCTCCGGGTTCTTAAGGTTTGGGCGAAAGGAAAAGACCGGGCGGCTCACAGCGCCCTCATCTGCCCCACAATCCGTTCATATCCGGCTGCGTTGGCATGGATGTCCGTGAGGTAAATCGGGCGGCACAGGCGGTCCTGGGTGCTTACACGGTGCTGAAAAATAGCAGCCCCGCCTCCCATGAAAACGGAAGGAACTGCCCGCAGATCAAAGCCTGCCTCGGTGATCGCAGACAATATCTTTTCAATGTAAAGCCTGCCCTGTTTCTTAATCAAAGACACGACTTCCACAGGCATACTGCAGGATTGTCCATTCAGCACACGCTCGATCTGCGTTTCTGTAACGGACAATCCCGTGTTTCTACGCACCTGTTCCAGAATCTCATCCATACACCGAATGACTCCCAATTCCAAACTTCTGCAGGTAGATGCATTGGGAACAGCGTTATCAAGCCGCATTAAGTCTACGGTCCAGCCCCCAATGTCAATGAGAAGAACAGACGGTTCATCCTTTAAATATTCCGGGTAAAGAGCCAGAGCCGAGTATCCCTGGGGGAACAGCTTTACATCCGAAATGCGGATCTCATAGGAGACCCCTTCGTACCGGAACACCGCCGGATTTTTCTTTCCCAGCAGATATTCCCGAAAATCCTTCTTCTCCCTGCCGAAGGTGGTGAGCGGCAGCCCTGCCGCCAGCACCACGTCCGCTTTTGCCGGGGCGCCCCGGAAACGGATTTCCTGTGCAATGGCCGCCAGCGTCAAAAGATAGTAGTTCTGGTTTTCTGTCTTGGTGCGGATCAAGGGCTGCCGCCCGGTACCACACACATAATAACTGCCCTCATACTGCAGGACTCTCCGGTTTGTATATGGCTCATGCTCGTATGCTGTCACCCCAGAGGGAAAACAGCAGTGTTTGGTCTTCATAGCAGAATAGCCATGGTCAATCCCAATGATCATTCAATCTCTTCCTCCCTTTTCACGAAAAAAGCCGCCCCGATACTTGCTATATCAGGACGGCATTCCGCTTTCTTCCTATATTTATTGTTTCAATAATGTCAGCATATCTTCTACACCATATTGGTAGGCAAGTTCCCCATAACACAGCCACTCGCTTTCCACCGCTGATACATAATCATTTAGAAGGTTCCTTGCCTCTTCTGAAAGTTCCAGATGATTCAGTTCCTTCCCCAGTTCATCTGCCTGCTTCCTTTTCCTGCAGAACTCTTCATTTTTGAGGAAGTCATGGTCTGCGTCATCCATGCGCCCCTCTTTCAGATGCTCCAGGATATGCATCCGCCGGTCTTCCGCATCTGGGACCACACTTTCCGCTGACAGCCCGTTCATCACCCTGGTCAGATCCAGCATGTCCGTCTGTCCGAGGAAGTAGTGGTACTCCCTTTCCAGCGCTTCCATATCCGATCTCAGTTTCATGTACGTGCCGAATGCCTTATGCTCTTCCTCTGTCAGACAAATGGCTGACTCTTCATCCCACAGTCTGTCCAGAACCGGATATTCCCCTGAGAGAATGCTCTTCTGTTGGAAGAGTTCCTGATACTCTGGATTGTTTTTCAGAAGATATCGGACAACTCTCTGGTCAAATACAACCTCAAACAGTTCTGCCCATATCTTATCCCGCTTCAGTTTCACGTTGTCACCTCCATTCTGACGACAACCATACGCCAAAGCCGGGCAGAAAGCTATCCACGAAATCCCACAAAAGGACTGGCAGGAAATTGGTTGATAGTAACAAATGCAGTATTTCATAACTGATACAGGACAGGCCTTTCTATCCTGTCCCGCTCTTAAATCACATCTTCCTATGATACATATCTTTGCTTACTCTTCTGACAATTGTTCCGTATTCATTTCCCATCTGACAGTGATCTCCGCTATCAGCTTCCTGATCTCATGGATCCTCCCTGCGTCCTCGTCACCATGGGTACGCTCCATTTCTTCTATATAGTGTACCAGCCCTTGGATCACTCTTTTCTTCTCTTCATCTGGAACTGGTTCTGCTTTCTGATCAAAGTAGCTCAACAGCACATGGTTATCAAAACTCCGCTCCCAGTCCTTTTCTTCCTGCATATCCCAGTAGGAACTCATCTCCTTTATGATTCTCCGGATCTTTATTAATGGTTCCCACGCATCTTGTGCGATTTCTTTTGCATAGGATTCTAAGCCGTTCAGCGTTGCTGCGATCAACTCTTTTTCTTCATATGTAGCCATTCTCTTATCACCTCTTTCTTCTTTCTTCCCATTATCCTGCTTAGATGTATCATGCAGATCCTTTAACATTTCAAAATAGTCAAATATACGTGCCTGCCCGAAAAAGTAACTGTATCTGATGACGATGCTGTCCATTTCATTCTGGACTGCCATGAATCTCCTGAGAGCACAATGCTCTTCCTGATCTAATGTGATCTTTTCGTCCTCATTGATAACCGAAACCAGAACCGGATAGCTCTTAAGCAATTCTTCATGCTTCTGGAGCAGCTTTCCGTATCTTCCATGATGTGTCCGCAGATACCGGATGATCTTTCCATCAATATGTGGTTCCATCTCTTCCAGCCATAATGCATCCAGGTTTTTATCCACTTGTCTCCCTCCCTTCTTACGGCACAGCCTTATTTCAAACGGAAGGATACCTGCTGCCGGGAAAGAAAGCTATCCACCACATCTTACAAAAATACGGCAGAGAAATTGGCAGATAGCAACAGCTTCTATCTTGCTTCCCGGTTTGCCCTTTTTTTATTTTTATTGATTGGCTGTAATTCTCCGAAAAGATAACGGGCATTTTGTCTCATCCATGAAAAATCTGCCTCGTCTGGCACATAGATACTGAGGAATGCCGCATCGGAAATCTTCCGTTTTCCATCCATGCGGTAAAACTCTGTAAAACATCCCCACCATCCGTCGGCACCTGTTCGTATGTCCAGTTCCCGCTCATCCACTTCTATATGGTATCTCGCCGTATCTACCGCAACGCCTTTAGACTTGCTCTGCTGACCTTGATACATCCTGTTATTCATGTAGATCTTCAGATCTTGTGGTGGCGCAAAGTATAAGTCCATGTACTTCAGGATAAATCTTGCATCTTGCGGATCCGGCTCTTCTTTCAGGACTAGCCTTACATCTAAACATTTCTCTGGCTGATAATCAATCAGCACATTTTTGAAACGTTCTTTGTTATCTAAATATAACGGGTCTCCAAACAGGATATGTTCAGGACGCCTGATCTGATATATTTCTTCTCTCATCTGACTTCTTTCCTCCGTTCTTTTTCTATCCTATAAACGAAAAAAATCAGCTCTCAGGGATTCCCTCTCCCTAATGCTGATCACTACTCTTCCAATATTTACTGTATACACAAATGTGCAAACCCTTTGTGTAACCTGTTCTTATTTTCCCTCTTTTTCAACCGGATACACGCTTTACACTGCCCTGGTTCTTCCTCTGCTTTACATCTGCCAGGATGATGGAGGGCTTGCTGGCCAGAGCTCTGGCAATGGCCACCCGCTGCTGCTGACCGCCGGACAGGTTGTTCGGCAGATTGTCCAGCTTCTTCGCAAGGCCCAGAAGCTTTACGATCTCCATGATAAATTTCTTGTCCGGCCTGCGCCCGTCCAGGGAGATGGGGAGGATGATATTCTCCCACACGCTCAGCACGGGAACCAGATTGTAGTTCTGGAAAATGAAGCCGATCTGCTTCCTCCTGAAAATGGTGGCCGCCTCGCTGTCAAGCTCTGCCAGCTCCGTATCGCCGATGCGGATACTCCCCTCCGTGGGCGTATCCAGACCGCCCAGCATATTTAAAAGGGTGGACTTGCCGGAGCCGGACGTGCCGATGATGGCGGTGAATTTTCCCCGCTCGATCTCCAGGTCCACGCCGTCCAGTGCTTTGACGAGGGCCTCCCCCTTTCCGTAATATTTTTTCAGCCCTGCTGCCTTTAAGATCGCATCCATTTTTTCTACCTCCTGCTGTCTTGCTTAAGGAAGCCGCGGCGTGAGAAAGACCGCTCCTCCTTTTGTAAAAACAAGGATAGCAGACGGATGTCAAAATAAAGGCACTCCAAAGGTACAGTTTTGTAACTTTACTCTCTGTACCTCATCCTGGACACCACGCTCTCCCTCTCTGTCATACCGAGGAAGATCTGGGGCAGCAGGACAAACAGAAGGAGAATGGCCAGGCCGATGCCAAGAAGCGGCAGGGGCGAGTATTCGTAGATGACCGCCCAGTCGTTGTTGCCGATGTAGGCAAAATTGCTGTCGTAGTAGAGGGCCATCCCGTACCAGAGCACAAGAGCCGCCGCAGGAAGCGTGAAGACAAGACTCACCGCCCCCTCTATGAGTCCTTCGTACAGCACCATCCGCCGGATCTGCCTCTTCTCCATGCCAAGGCTCTGGTACAGGGCAAATTCCCTCCTCCTGGTCAACACCTTTGTCATGATCACATTCACAAATCCCAGGATGCTGATACCAAAGAGGAGCGCTCCCGCGAACACCCCCACCGACACCGCCGCTGCCACGGACTGCCGGAACTCTCCAAGCTCATCGCTTTTTCGTTCCACAGTCACTCCCTCGTCCCGGCGGATGTCGGCTGTCCTCTCCTCAAACCGGTCTGCTCCTCTGTCATCGATGTTGACCATGATCTGCCGGATGTGGGTTCCCGGGTACAGCTCCTGCAGCGTGTCCGCCGGCATCACATAGTTCAGCGAGAACTCTGCGGCCCTGCTGTTCCTTCCCGCCGGGATGCTGCCCCAGTCCGCCACGGCAGCCATGACCGTAAAGGTTCTGCCTCCGATCTCCACCTGGGAGCCCGCCGGCGCAGAGGATAAGCCCTCCTGGGAGGTAGCCCCCACAGAGAGCACATAGTCCCCTGTGGCAAATTTCTCCGGATCAAATTCTCCGTCCAGAATATCGTAGAACAGGACATAGTCCATCACAAGACCCTCGGCGCCAATGAGGACGCTCCGGTACTCCCCCGTCTCCTCAAGCGCGTCAAGGCCGGCCACCCAGCCGGGCTGTCCGGACATAGACTCTTTCCTTGTCACATCTCCGTAATAGCTGTCGATGCCATTGTAAAAATCCACCACCGTCCGGCGCAGCGTCTCGTCGGCAGTCAGGTCCACCTCGTGGGTGAGAAATTCCCCGTACTCCGTAACCTCCGGGCAGGAGCGCAGCTTCTGCGCCATTTCTTCCGTGATATTGCCGGCCTGCTCATTGTATCTCTGGTACTCCCCGCCGCAGGAGGCGTCGATAAAGGAGTAATCGCTCAGATACATCTCATCCGCATAGTAGTCCTCATCGTAGCTGATATAGCGGATGTAGGCGCTCCCCAGCACGAGGGAGGCCATCAAAAGGGACAGGATCG
>USDK01000088.1 GCA_900553355.1 uncultured Lachnospiraceae bacterium | reverse complement strand
GCAAAAAGATGCTGCCGCATCTATGATTTCCTAATCATTGATGCGACAGCCCCATCGTTAGCGGCTTTTTTCTTCTGCCAGCTTCGCGGCCCCGATCGCCCCGGCGTACCTGCCCATTTCTGTAGGCTCTACGGTCCGTCCGAGTTTTTCGGAGAGCTGTGCTGTAAAGTATCTGCTTCTGCTCAATCCTCCGGTGAGAATGATCTTTTCCGGTAGTTCTTTTCTCTGTGCCAGCTGCGCAACTTTTGCCGCCACAGAATCGACTACTCCGGCAGCGATATCTTCCCGGTTCTTTCCTTCGCCGATGTAATTGATGACTTCGGATTCGGCAAATACGGTACACAGAGAACTGATTGGCAGGATTGTTCCCTGATCAGCCATCTCGAACAGTTCCTGAAGCGTAACGCCCAGCCGGTTTGCCATGATCTCCAGAAATTTTCCGGTTCCGGCGGAACATTTGTCGTTCATCAGGAAGTCTTTGACCATCCCGGCCTCCAGGATAATCACCTTGGTATCCTGGCCTCCTACGTCGATCACAGCACAGTCATTTCCTGCAAACTCTCTGCCTCCTCTGGCGTGGCATGTGATTTCTGTAATGACATAATCTGCATAATCTACAGCAACACGTCCGTATCCTGTGGCTACAACTTTTGTATCCTGCGCATCTACGTCCACACCTTCTTCCAGAAGTTTCTCCTTGATCGTATTTGCTGTCTCCTTACTGCTCCATCCTGTTGGAAGCACGTAATTGATTTCTTTGTCTCCACGCACGGAAACCTTTGATGCAGTAGAGCCAATATCAATCCCGACAAAATTCATCTCTCTATTCAATCCTTTCTGCACAGGCTGCTTTCTGCCAGACTTACAGCATCTCGATAAATGCCGCGATCCTGGTATTCAGCTGTCCGATATCTGCCTGTGAATAATCTGTTTCTACTCCGATATATGGAATATTTTTCTTTTCATTTACAAATCTGCGGATGCCGGTACTCTCCACATTATAGGTATGACAGGCCTGCAGGATCATCTCTACAACGCCATCCACCTTATATTCATCGATCAGTCTTCCCAGCAGCTCCAGACGATTTGGATTCGGCGTCATGACGGAACATCCGATATCCAGATATCTTCTTGCCAGCGCATCATATACATCCGGATTCTCTTCATCCACCAGCTTGTCAATAGACTTGGCGCCGGTGCAGTTTTCATATGTAACAACGATACCACCGTTATTTTCAATGGCCTGGATTACCTTTTCAGTCGCCCCGCCCAGCGGACATCCGGTTACCAGGATACGCGGCTTCTTCTCCTGCATCTTGCCTTCCGCATATTCCTTTTCAATCTTATCTACCAGTGCGTCCACCTCTCCCGGGATCTTTGACCGGTCAAACTTAAAGGTGCTTCCATACAGGACCTTGAACAGATCATATCCTGTGATCGGAGCCGGATCATGGCGCATTACTTCATAGAGACGGCGCAGAGATCTGCGGCCCTCATTATTGATCCTGATAGCCTCACGGATCTGATCCTCGGTAATCTCTATGTTAAACTTCTTCTCCAGATATTCCTTAAACCGGATGATCTCACTCTTCCACAGCTTAAATGCCTGCTCTCCCTGGGTATTTGGAAGCTCCATCAAAAATACGTCCTTAAATTCAGACATATATTCATACATCTTCTTTTTGCCATCGCAGGTAGTCTCACCTACAACCACATCTGAAAAATAAAAGAATGGACATTTATCTGTAATTGCAAAACCATAGCTGGACTTGATCAACGGACATAGGTTCTTTGGCAGATCCTTTTCCGCTACCGTGATCGTCTCATCTGAAGTCGAGCATAAGCCCACTGTAGCAGCTCCCATCGCCATGGCAATCTCCTGTGGAAAATATGTACAATACGATCCCACAACCGGAACGCCTTTATCCTTCAGTTCTTTCACTGATAAGAATGATTTCTTGCGCTGTTCTGCAAATTCTTCAAAAACTTCCGGCAAATCTTTAATAACTTCCATGAAAAAATCTCCTCTCTGAACCACATTGGTGTTTTCTGTCTAAATTCTATTGTAACAGTGGCCAAACATTCTCTCCAATTCAAAAATATGATAAAAGATATCGATTTATAGATTATTCAAATAAGTTCTCCGGACATTTTTTCCTAAAATTTTCTCAGCTGATCGTGGGAATCATCTGTCGTCTTGTCGATCTTTCGGATCTCCACATAATAGCCCGCATTTTCTCCGGTTTTTACAAAGACCCGGTCGCCGCACTTGTGTCCTCTGATTGCTTTCCCCAGCGGAGACTCGATGCTGATCAGCCCCTGCATAGAGTTGGCTCTTATGCTGGTAACCAGCCGGTAAGTCTCGACCTCGTCATCATCCTCAAAATACAGATCCACCGTATTGTTGATCCCGACCTCATCATCCTCAGACTGGTCAGATACAATTTTTGCATGCTTCAGCATCCGCTCCAGATAGCGGATCCGGCTGTCATTGCGGTTTTTATCCTGCTTGGCCGCCTTATATTCAAAGTTTTCGCTCAGATCTCCCTGCGCCCTGGCCTCTTTTACTGCTTCCAGCTCTTTTTTCCGCACCACAACCTTCCGGTACTCGATCTCTTCTTTAATCTTTTTTACATCGTTTGGCGTCAGCTGCTCGCCCATCGTGACCCTTCCTTTCCTTCTATTCTTCTATGATTTCCCGCCGGTATTCCAGGATATCTCCCGGCTGGCAGTCCAGCACATCACAGATACCCTCCAGGGTAGAAAACCGGATTGCCTTTACTTTTCCCGTCTTCAGATTCGAAAGATTGACATTCGAAATCCCTACCCTGGCTGACAATTCGTTTAGCGACATTTTCCGGTCTGCCATAACCCGGTCCAGTCTCAATATGATCGCCATCACAGACCTCCTTATAATATCTCTTCTGCTTCTTTCTGCATCCGGAATCCCTCCCGTATCAATGTCGCCAGGATGATCAGCAAAAGCCCCGGAACCAGGATCGCTCCATCGATCAGCACAAAGCTCCCTCGACTAAAGATTTCATATCCAGAAGACTGATAGTCCGGCAGTCTCGGGATGATGACCGATGCTGCCGTCACAAGACTCCCGATGATCCAGACACATCCGGCCAGCGTACGAGAAAACACTCTTCCTTCTCCCAGATCCAGTGCGATCCTGACCAGGCCAGCCAGACTGATGACACAGCAAAGTGCGAAGATCACATTCCAGGCAAAGGCCACCACCCCGATTTCCAGCCATCCCTTTTCATGGATCTGAGCAAATATGGTAATAACGCCTCCCAGCGCTCCAAATCCTGTCAGGAACAGCGCAGTTCCAAGAAGTACTCTGGTCCTTCTAGATGGCTGTGGCTTTTCTTCCCTATGTGTATCCAGTTGAAAATCCTGTTTTTCCATTGCTCTTCCTCCCTGAATTTCACATATTTCATTATATTTTTAATGTTTATCGTTAAATTCAAATTATCACATAACATATGCTTTGTCAACCGGATATCAGGTTTCTTATATCAGACCATAATGTTTCATCGCCTTCCAGATTCCGTCATTTTTCACCGTATCGGTGATCAACTCCGCATAAGGCTCCAGTACCGGATCATGCTCTCCCATAACAATCCCATGCTTTGCATACTCAAACATGGACAGATCGTTACTGCTATCTCCAAATACATAGATCTGATCTAGTTCCAGGTTCAGGTATTTCCTCATAAACTCCATGGCTGTGGCTTTGGAATAATGTTTCTGGATACATTCATAAACTCCCCTGGTCCGGTCAATCGGGATCAGGTCTTCCGCAATTGCTTCAAAAAACTCTTCTTTACGACTCTTACTGTCTGTACAGATCAGAATCTTATCATACCGGAATCCCTTTTTTTCATAATATTTTTCTACGCCAAGCCCCAAGGAAGCCATATACCGGCGAGTACTTTCCACATTTTCAAACCGGCTGATACGCTCAGAAAAATACACGTCCTCTGTCCCCTCCAGAAACCCTTCTATACCAAGCTTACTCATAGCATCAATATATTGATAGCCCCTTTCTTCCGGGATCGGATGCTCCATCAGCACGTCGTGGTTGTAGCTGATATATGTGCCGCAGCCGCAGAGAATGCCGTCAATCCCCAGAAGCTTCAGTCTGACCGGCACACTGCAGATCGTCCTCCCGGTATTAATAAAGATATAATGCCCGGCTTCCCTGGCTAGTTTAATCGCCTCCGCTGTACTCTCAGGAAGTTCATTCGTCCTGTCATCGATCAGTGTCCCATCAATATCAAAAAATAATGCTGCCTGTTTCTTCATTATCTGATTCCTTCTTTCGTTATCTTACCGTACCCATTATTATAGTCAATTTTTCTCCGCTCTGACAACCCCGGTTTTATTGACAAACCCTGCCGCAACTGCTAATATTTTTCTGGTAAAATTATATAAATAAAACGCTGGAAAGGATCTGTTGTTATGAATGTTCTAAAGAAAATATATTGCAGGACCTTTCAGACAGGACTCAAAATCGCCCTGCCCTTCCTGCCATATCGCAAACCTAAGATCGTAGGCAGTGTCAAAGCTCTGCCGGAAGTGATCCAGAAGAAACAATGCAGTAAAGTCCTGATCATCACGGACGCCGGCATCCGCAGCCTCGGCCTGACAAAAAGGCTTGAAAAGGCTCTGGATCTTTCCCAGATTCCCTACTGTATTTATGATAAAACAGTAGCTAACCCCACTACTGACAACGTGGCCGAAGCCATGGCGCTTTATCAAAGCAACGGCTGTGACTGTATCATCGGCTTTGGAGGCGGCTCCAGCATAGACTGCGCCAAGGCGGTCGGCGCCCGTATCGCAAAGCCGAAGCAGTCCCTCGCCAAAATGAAAGGCATTCTGAAGGTGCATAAAAAGCTGCCTCTTCTGATGGCAGTTCCGACCACTGCCGGTACCGGAAGTGAGACGACACTGGCGGCAGTCATCACAGACGCCCAGACCCGTTATAAATATGCCATCAATGATTTTCCACTGATCCCCAGGTACGCGGTACTGGATCCCAAGGTGACTTTAAGCCTTCCTCCATTCATCACCGCCACCACAGGAATGGATGCCCTGACCCACGCAGTCGAGGCATATATTGGAAATTCTACTACTTATGGGACAAGAAAAGATGCCCTGCTGGCAGTAAAACTGATTTTTGAAAACATTGACACGGCATATACGGACGGCAGCAATGTAGACGCGCGCCGTAATATGCTGCACGCTTCCTTCTATGCCGGCTGTGCATTTACAAAATCCTATGTTGGATATGTCCATGCCATCGCTCATTCTCTGGGCGGCGAATACAATGTTCCTCACGGTCTTGCCAATGCAGTGATCCTTCCCATGGTTCTGGAGGCCTATGGAGAAAAAATCCACAAGAAGCTGTACCGACTGGCTGTCGCCGCGGGACTGGCCGATGAGGATACCCCTTATGATGAGGCAGCCGCACGATTTATCCAGGCCATAAAAGATATGAAGAAACGCTTCGGCATCGGAGACCGGATCCCGGAAATCAAAGAAGAGGACATTCCAAAGCTGGCACATTATGCCGATAAAGAGGCCAATCCTCTCTATCCCGTTCCTGTGCTGATGAATGCGGCGGAACTGGAACCCTTCTATTATATGTTAATGGAAGAACCGGAAGAAGCAGAAAAGAAAGGAGAGAATACCCATGACGGAACAGGAAATTAAAGATCTTGTCACCATGCAGCGGAAATATTTCCAGACCGGAGCAACACTCCCGGTCAGCGCGCGTGTCACTGCTCTGAAACGGCTTTATGCCGTCATCTCTGAATGCGAAAAAGAAATCCATGCTGCTCTGAAAAAGGATCTGGGCAAAAGTGGGTTTGAAAGCTATATGTGCGAAACCGGGCTGGTGCTGGAAGAAATCAGCTATATGCTGAAACATATCCATCGTTTTGCCCGGGAGAAAACAGTGCGGACACCGCTGGCACAGTTTCATTCTCGCAGCTACCAGAAGCCGTCGCCTCATGGCGTGGTACTGATCATGAGCCCCTGGAACTATCCGTTCATGCTGACCCTTTCCCCTCTGGTGGATGCTCTGGCAGCCGGGAATACCGCAGTGGTAAAACCAAGTGCATATTCTCCTTACACCAGCGACGTGGTCCTGCAGATTCTGTCCCAGTGCTTTGATCCACAGTATGTATCTGTAGTTACTGGCGGACGGGCAGAAAACACCTGCCTTCTGAAAGAACATTTTGATTACATCTTCTTCACCGGCAGCCAGTCTGTCGGAAAAGAGGTCATGAGAAATGCCGCAGAACATCTGACCCCTGTCACACTGGAGCTTGGAGGAAAGAGCCCCTGCATCGTCGACCAGAGCGCGGACATAAAGCTTGCCGCCAGACGGATTGTTTTTGGCAAATATCTGAACTGTGGCCAGACCTGTGTCGCACCCGATTATGTCTACTGCCACCGTTCCGTCAAGGACAAGCTGGTCAAAGAAGTACAGAAACAGATCCAGAAGCAGTACGGGAAACAGCCCCTCCGCAATCCCAACTACGGCAAGATCATCAATGAAAAACATTTTGACCGGATCCTCGGACTGATCGAGGAAAAAAAGGTTGTACATGGCGGAAAGTCCGACCGCAGAACACTTCGCATCGAACCCACTGTCCTTGACAACGTTACCTTCGCCGACGCTGTCATGCAGGAAGAGATCTTCGGTCCTGTCATGCCCATCCTGGTATTTGACAGTCTGGACGAAGTGATCCGCAACATTAACGCCAGACCACACCCACTGGCACTTTACATCTTTACTTCCAGCAAGGCAGCCGCGAAGAAAGTTACTTCACACTGTGGGTTCGGCGGCGGATGCATCAACGATACCATCATCCATCTCGCCACCACAGAAATGGGCTTCGGAGGTTTCGGAGAGAGCGGCATGGGAGCCTACCACGGAAAAATTGGTTTTGACACCTTCTCCCACTACAAAAGCATCGTAGATAAAAAAACCTGGCCGGATCTGCCGATGCGCTACCAGCCTTACCGGAAACTTCACGAAAAAATGGTACGCTTCTTCCTGAAATAGTTAATGGGGGACGTACACTTTTGCAAATGATATGCTCCCTTCTAAGTAGACAAGTGAAATA
>USDK01000087.1 GCA_900553355.1 uncultured Lachnospiraceae bacterium | reverse complement strand
CTGCCTTGGGATCACAGCCGATCTGCATCACTTTCATTCCTTTTTCCGCAAGGGCAGCTGCCACATTGGAAACCGTAGTAGATTTTCCGATGCCGCCCTTTCCGTATACCGCAACTTTTATCATTTTCTGTCCTCCGCTTTTGTGATCACATTGGAATATGCCGTTTTGGCGGAAACTCCACTGAGGCGTCCGATCTTTCCGGATAAGGAGCTGATCACATCCTGTGGTGCGTCAATGGCAATACTGATGATATTGATGCCTTTTTCCCGGTAAGGGATCCCCATTCTCCCGATAATATATTTTCCCGCTTCATGAAGAAAACGGTTGATATCATCGATCACGTCATTGTTTTCCACAATGATCGAGATCAATGCCACTCTTGTCTCCATAAGATCTGACTCTCCTTTCCGATATTATCAGCAGATCCTCGGCAGAAGCTCTCCTCCCGGCTGCGGAAGAAGTGCCTGCGTTCCGATCTCCGTAGTCATGACAACCTTTCCCGACTGTTCTTCCGTAACTTCACCGATAATGGCTGCGTCCCTGGAATAAGGACATTTACGCAGTGCTTCCACGATCCTTCCTGCCTCTTCCTTTGGTGCCATGATCACCATTCGTCCCTCACATGCCAGATAAAGAGGCTCCAGGCCAAGCATGCCGCAGACACCCTTTACCTCCGGAGCTACCGGAACAGCTGCTGCATCCAGGCGGATTCCTACGTTACTCTGTCCTGCGATCTCATAAAGAACCGTTCCGACACCACCTCTTGTGGCATCACGGATCACATGAATGTTGTGGGTGGCATCCAGTACCTCTTTTACAGCTCCCCACAGCGGTGCGCAGTCACTTGTCACATCTGCGTCAATGCCGAAATCCTCTCTTGCCAGAAGAATGGTGCATCCATGTCTTCCCACATCACCGGTTACAATAATGGCATCTCCCGGTTTTGCCAGCTCACCGCCTACCTGAACGCCCTCCTGGATCTCACCCATTCCGGTTGTTGTGATAAACACACCGTCAACCTGACCTTTTCCTGCCACCTTAGTATCTCCGGAAACAATACGCACTCCGGCTTCTTTTGCTGTTTTTTCCATGGCTGCGGCGATCTCCTCCAGCTTCTCCATGGGAAAACCCTCCTCAATGACAAAAGCGCAGGTAAGATACATCGGTTTTGCTCCCATACAGGCAAGGTCATTAACGGTTCCGCAGATGGAAAGCTTGCCGATATTTCCCCCCGGAAAAAATGCCGGAGAAACAATAAATCCATCGGTGGATACTGCCATTTTTCCTGCAGGCGGAACCAGCACGGCCGCATCATCGGCTGTGAGATCCGGGTTTGCAAAATGCGCTTTGAATACTTCATCGATCAGTTCTGAGGTCTGACGGCCTCCGGCACCGTGTGCCATGGTCACTGTTTTATTTTCCATAATATTATCTTCTTTCTATGCTGGGTCAAAGGAATTTCATATCGGTTTCATCCTGTCAGATCTTCCGGATACGATCCTTCGTTTGTACTATATGTAATGTATCATATTTCGCAGTCCATTAAAGCGGACATCAGTTTCCGTACATAAAATATGCGGAACATGCTCCTTCATTGGATACCATACAGGCACCTACCGGATGCTGCGGGGTACAGACCTTTCCGAATACCTTACAATCTGATGGCCTGCATTTTCCCTGAAGCACATCCCCACAGCGACAGGCCGGATTTGGCCTGCCCTGGATCGGCGGCACTGCATATTTTTTTCTGGCATCAAAGGCTTCCCACTCCTTCCGGAGCACCAGGCCGGACCCCGGGATCACACCCAGACCGCGCCATTCGGAATCACAGGGCTCCATCAGTTCTTCGATCAGCTTCTGTGCCTCCGGGCTTCCCTCACTTTTTACCACACGGGGATAGCAGTTCACAAAGAACGGTTTTCCTTCCTGAAAACGTACCAGTGCAACAGCCAGTGCCGTAAGCAGCTCCTTCGCTGTAAAGCCTGCCACCACACCACTGATACCTTCCTCTGCCAGCTGCTCACAGAGCGCAGTTCCTGTGATCGCATTGACATGTCCCGGATAAAGGAACACATCCGCACTGCCCTTTAATGCCTGATAAGCCTGGGGCATGGTCTTGTTTGCCACAAGGAGCGAATAATTGGAAAGTCCGTCCTCTCCGGCCTTTTTCACGGAAAGACAGCCGGCAGGCGTGGTGGTCTCAAAGCCAACGGAAAGAAATACCACCTGCTCTTTTGGATGCTCTTTCGCATATTTTTCTGCATCTGCCGGTGAATAGACGATCCGTATCCTGGCGCCTTCTGCCCTGGCATCTGCAAGGCTTTTCTTTGTTCCCGGTACGCGGACAAGATCACCGAATGTGCAGATCGTCACCTGTTTTTCCAGAGCAAGATAAACGGCCTCGTCAATAAATCCTACCGGTGTTACACAGACCGGACATCCCGGTCCTGAGATCAGCTCCACCTGCGGCGGCAGAAGCTTGCGGATCCCCAGACGGAAGATCTCGTGGGTGTGTGTTCCGCAGACCTCCATGATCCGCACCGGCGGTCCCTGATATCCTTCTATGATCTCTCTTGCTGTTTTTTTCCTCTCTTCCATCACAGCAGTTCCTCCATCAGCTGGTCTGTCTCTTCCTCGTCATCATCGGTGATCTTTGCAATGGCAACACCAGCATGCACCATCACATAATCTCCCGGCTCCAGATCTCCCAGAAGCTGTGCGGAAACTTCTCTCTTTGCGCCGCCAGCATCTACCACTGCGGTTCCGTCACTGATCTTTACTACTTTTGCTGATAATCCTACACACATATCTATGCCTCCATCCCGCATTTCTGCTGTATACTCCATACATCGTAAAATATTTCATCAGGCGGATATCTGCGATCCGCATCTGCATGATCTATCACCTTTATACTTGTCTGTGCCGCTGCACATAAGCCATTCCATATGCTGCCTGACCCAGCGCGATCCCTCCGTCATTTGGCGGGATCAGACTATGTTTCAGAACTTCAAAGCCTTTTTCTGCAAGCCCGTCATCTACCAGTTCCAGAAGAAGCCGGTTCTGGAATACACCGCCGCTTAATGCCACTTTCCGGATACCAGTTTCCTGCTCTGCTTCCTCACAGGCTGCAAGGATCTCATCCGCCAGCGCCCGGTGGAATTCGTAAGCCAGTTTCCCGGAATCTTCTCCTTCCAGCTTTTCCCGGACCAGATGTGCAACGATGTCACCTGTATTTAAAATAATCTTCCTGTTCCCGGTTTCCGGCTTTTCATCTGCACCGGTTGTTTCTACATTTCTTTTTATATCTGTTCTTTCTCCAGAAACAGTATCCACATTTTTCTTCTGTATCTCCTGCGCTCTCCACGCTTCCGCAGCAAACTCCAGCGCCGTGGAAGCTTCCCCTTCAAAAGTAGACGCCCTTCGGATTCCCAGGATCGCACTGACTCCGTCAAAAAGCCGTCCAGCACTGGTGGAAGTCACTGCATTGAGCTTTCTCTGAGCCATGGTCACCAGCACCTTTGCTTCCTGCTCTGTGCAAAGTCCCAGTTTTTGGACAGTATCAAGAGTTTTCTCCAAATCTCCTGTATTCTGCCAGATCAGGGAAACGGCGATCCGCCAGCCTTCTTTTGCGGAAACATCTCCTCCCACCTGTACAAAAGGTTGGATACTTCCAAGCCTTGTAAATCCCTGATAATCTGCGATCAGGATCTCACCGCCCCAGATCGTCCCGTCTGTTCCATATCCGGTTCCGTCAAAGGAAACACCGATCACTTTTTCCTCGCAGTCATTTTCTGCCATGCAGGATAAAATATGTGCGTAATGATGCTGCACTTTCAGAACGGGAAGCCCCAGTTCCTGGGCCACCACTGTGGAATTATATTTTGGATGAAGGTCACAGACCACCACTTCCGGCTGTACTTCCAGAAGTGTTTCCAGCCGGCCTATGGTTTCCTTCAGGGCTTTTACCGTTCGAAGATCCTCCAGATCACCCACATAAGGGGACGGATAAAAACGGTTATCCACACCAATGCAGAATGTATTCTTAAGCTCTCCACCTGCCGCGATCACCTGTCCCTTCCAGGGTGTGGAAACCATAAACGGAAGAGGTGCATATCCACGGGAGCGCCGGATCATATATGGCTCTCCCTTATAAAAATCCATCACCGAATCATCGGCCCGGATGCGGATCTTCCTGTCATGGGAAAGAATGCAGTCACATAAATAAGAAAGTTCTTCCACAGCTTCATGATCGTCTCTGCAGATCGGTGCGCCGGATGTGTTTCCACTGGTCATCACCAGAAGCTTCGGCATCTCAATTCCATCGTCATAATGAAAAAGAAGAAGCTGCACCGGTGCGTAGGGAAGCATCACACCGACTTTTGGATTCCCGGGAGCGATACTCTCACAGAGTTCCGCTGGTTTTCCGCATTCTGCCTCTGATCTGCCCTGGTCTTTCCCGATGTTCTTTCCATATTTTATGAGTTTCGCATCTGTTTTCTGTCCACAGGACATCTCAGTAAGCTTATCCAGCAGCAGGATCGGTTTCTGATGCCCGGTAAGGATCTTCTCCTGCTCCTCACTGACCTGACAGACTTCTTTCACGGTTTCCAGATCCTGTGCCATCACCGCAAAAGGCTTCACCGGACGCCGTTTCAGTTTCCGGAGCCGCTGTACGGCCTCCTCACTGGTGGCATTACAACAGAGATGAAAACCACCGATTCCCTTGATGGCCACTATCCCGCCGGAAGCAATGGTCTTCCTCGTATAAGTGATCGCCTCCCGGCCACGTTCCTCTCTTCCAATGAGATAGACCTCCGGCCCGCAGTCATTGCAGCACACCGGCTGGGCGTCATAACGTCTGGTGTCCGGATTATGGTACTCATCCGCACAGGACGGACACATGGGAAATTCTTTCATGCTGGTACGCTCCCGGTCATAGGGAAGGGAATCGAGGATCGTCAGCCTCGGGCCACAACAGGTACAGTTGATAAACGGATGCAGATACCGCCTGTTTTTCGGATCAAACATCTCTTCCTTACATTCGTCGCAGATGGCAATATCCGGAGAAACAAAGATCTCACCCTTTGTCTTCTCGCTTTCAATGATATCAAACTGCGTAAATTCCTCCGGCTCCTCCACCGGTTCCACCAGAAGCTTCAGGATGGCCGCACGCTTCGGCGGCCTGTTCTCGATATCTCCGATAAAACCGTCCACATCCTGCTGCCTGCCCTGGGCAAAAATCTCCACATAGGGTCCTTTATTGGACACACTGCCACGGATTCCCCTTGCCATGGCATGACGGCTGACCGTAGGGCGGAAGCCCACACCCTGGACGATTCCGTAAACACGGATCATTTTTGTAATTTCGCACTCCATATGTTCTCCATTCCCTGTAACCAGCTCCCCTGATCCGGTTACAGTATGTATGTAACTTTATGCCCTGCTCTTAAGTCTACCTGCACTTTCCGGATACCGCAAAATGCACCGCATCCACAAACACACCGGAAAACGTCTTTGCCATCCGCTTCATACAGGGATCTGCAAAGATCACATCATATCTGCCTTTTTCCACCAGCTCCATGTAATCTTCCTCATCTTTTAATGACACATCCCCCTCTTCCAGGAGATCTTTTTCCATGGAAAACCAGCTTGCCACTGTGATCTCTCCATCTGCGCCACGTTTCTGAAGTTCCTCTCTTATGGAACCGGCCATTACCTGCTGCTGCACGATGAGAATTTTTTTCCCCGCATACTCCATATCCGGCACCAGTTCCTCCACCAGCGGATATCCCACCTCATAAGGCGTTCCGAAAGTTTTCTCAAGATATCTGGCACATTCCAGTGCCGCTGGAGAAACCACGATATTTTTTTCCACAGAGGAGGCTTTTTTTACTTCATCAAGCCCATCTCCCATTCCGTAGCAGACTGCCTGGTGCCCCTGAGACTTAAATTTTTCCCGGAGCTTATCTGCCGCCTTCAGGTCACTGACATCCTGTGGCGTCATTCCAAGGATGCCCACCCTGCCCGTCTCCACCGGCAGTTTTTCCCGGGCAAAAACTTTAAAAAGTTCCAGATAAGCCTTCCGTTCTCCCCCGTCATAAAGCTCCATTCCATCGGTATTTACCGCAAGTACCGGAAGGTCTGTTTTTTTCTCGCACATCCGCTTCAGTGCCTGATAATCCGTTCCGATCACGGCGGGCACCGGCGTTCCGATCACTGCCGCAAAGCCTGCCTCCACCTTTTCTGCCGCATCCACAAGTTTGGCAACCAGGCGGTCATCCCGTCCCAGGATGGCATCCATGTCCCGAAGTCCCGCACTGAACACGGCACTTTTGCGCTCAAACCATCTTGGCTCATCAAAGCCGCAGACATTTCCCGTACAGCCTCCGGCATCACAGATCACGATGATCCCGCCCAGCTCATACAGAACCGACACTGCTCCTGACTGATCCGGGGCAAAGGGTGTCAGATATTTCCGAAGTCCTCTCATGCTCTCTCCCCCTTCCTCTTATCCTGCTCCGCCGCAGTCTCAAGGAGTGCCTCAAATAATCTACGTACCCCTGCATACCCATAAGGCTGACGGTCCTGATTCCAGACTACATTAGGCTGATCCGGATGATAATATCCCGCATCCTTACCAATCGTAAGATTTACGCCACTCTCTGCTGGATCATAATACAGCATGGTAGGTTCCATATTGGAAAAAATCTTCGTGCCCGGGCTCAACTTAGCCAAATGTCGTATGTATACAAAATTCTCAGCTGTAATAGTTCCATAGATCTCCGGCACCTGAAATCCATAGCGCACCAGCGCAAGTGCCAGCTCAAAAGGATCTCCGTTCATGCACTCCCCTACTGCAAAGGAGGCATCCGGACAGACTTTTCGGAACTGTTCCACCGCCCTGGAAGCCTCATCCTTATACTGCTCCTGGTCAAAAGCCACCCCAAGGACCTGTCCCAGAGCCCGATACTGATTTTCGATCTTATCCATCTGATAGAGCCTTCGAAGCTCAATAAACGGGATCTTCAGCCGGTTATGAAAATCCTCTGCCGCAAACCTTGCTTCCGGATGAAGCACCAGATTGAAATTAGCCTGGGACATGGTCCGGTATTCCTCATAATCCTTACATCTGGAAATCTCATGGATGGTTTTTACACCAGCCTGATGTAGCAGATCATAAAGCTCACAGTCATCCACCAGCGGCGAAAAAAATCCCAGGAGATTGACCACATTTCCTTTTTTCTTCTGTGGTTCCAGAAGAGAATATAAGGACTGGCGCACATGGACCATGGGCGGCTTCCTGCCCTCACGTGTCAGCGCATACATGTAACAGGGACGCACCGGAATGTCCACTTTTTCCTCTGCTTTCCGACAGACACGTTCCATATCCGTTCCCAGAAGCGCATCCACACAGGTGATGCAGATCATCACCACCGACGGCTTCTTCTCACAGCAGTCGCAGATCTCTTTTACCGCTTTGGGGATCTTTTTCAGATGACGGCCTGTGACAATATCTGTCTCGTCCATCATCAGGTAAAAAAAACGGTCATTATACTCCGGCATGGAACTGATAAGAGAAGTATTTCTTCCACAGCATCCGGGCGCCACGATCAGCATAATGGAATCCGGCACTGCAAGCCCCGCACGTTTTACCCCGAAGCCTTCCGCTCCCGGAGAATTAAATGCCAGCGTTGCCGGAGAACTGTAGATCAGATGTTTCCTGGAGATTGTCTGCGGCGGGGTCGGTTTTTGCGGAA
>USDK01000086.1 GCA_900553355.1 uncultured Lachnospiraceae bacterium | reverse complement strand
CTAAGTGACAAGTTTTTATTATTTCACTTGTCTACTTAGAAGGGAGCATATCATTGCAAAAAGTGTACGTCCCCGTTCACGTACCGTTTACGTATTAGCCTACGATTTTCCATTTTTTGTCTACGGCATTCAGAAGTTCGTGTCCGTCTTCGGTTACGAGAACCAGGTCCTCAATACGGACTCCGTATTTGCCTTCCAGGTAGATGCCTGGCTCGATGGAGAAGATCATGCCCGGTTCAGCTACGTTTGTGTTGATCGGGCTGACATCGCCATACTCGTGGTCTTCCTGGCCGATGAAGTGGCCAAGGCGGATCTTCCAGTATTCACTATAGCCTTTTTCATCGATGTAGTCTCTTGCCTGTGCGTCGATATCACAGAACCGAACGCCTGGCTTGATCACGGATTCTGCTCTTAATACAGCCTCATGTACGATATCGTGGATCTCAGTCTGCTCCGGATCTGCGGATTTGCAGTAGAAGGTCCGGGTCATATCGGAACAGTAGCCCTGCCATACACATCCCATGTCGATCAGGATACACTCGCCGGCCTTCAGTGTACGGGTATCGCTTGGCTCATGATGCTGGTCAGCAGCATTCGGACCAAAGCATACGATGGTGTCAAAGCTTGTCCCGCTGGCTCCGGCTTTCAGATATTCGGAATCAATAAAGTCAGCCACCTGTTTTTCGGTCATGCCTTCTTTAATATAATCGGCCACCTTTTCCATGACTGCATCGTTGATCTCAGATGCCTTCTTCATGATGGCGATCTCTTCTTCATTTTTAACAGCACGCACGCCGTCTACACAGTCAGATCCCCATACGGTCTTAAGCTGAGGAAGCTTTTCCTGCAGCGGGATCAGGAAACGTGCCGGCCAGGTCTTGTCGATACCAAGCGGTACGGATGGATCGATCTGGTCTGCGATAATAGAAATCTGATCTTCCATATCAGAGAACCATACTTCTTCGAATCCGGTATCTTTAACAAAGTAAAGGTAGTTCAGAAGCATTGTGTGCTTTCCGCTGGTCCGCAGGATCAAAGCATATAATCTTTCCCCTGGATTAACCATGATCCCGGTCAAAAAGCGGATGCTTAACGGATCGGAAACGATCAGCTGGGTAATTCCCTTCTCCTCCATTTTTTTCAGTACGCGTGAAATTCTGTCATTCATTTTAAAAATGCTCCTTTCTCAATGATATAGCGTATGGTTGTATTATAGCACAACATGGAGGTTGGAACCAATAGTCGGATATGATAAAATGTAACTGCTAAAAAAAGTGCCATGGAGGGAAAACAATGGGCAGTGGAATCATCATCTATCAATCGAAATATGGTGCGACGAAAAAGTATGTGGACTGGCTGCAGGAGAAGACCGGTTTCGAGGCCGTGGAGACAAAAAAGGCCCGGCCAGACATGATCAGCGGGAAAGAGACGGTCATTCTTTGCGGCGGTATCTATGCATCCGGTATTGCGGGCATTTCTTTTCTGCGGAAAAACAGACAGGCGCTCCAGGGAAAGAAAACAGCCATATTCTGTGTTGGGGCTTCTCCTTATGACGGAAAGGCTATGGAAGAGATTAAGGCTCACAATCTAAAGGAAGATTTAAAAGACATTCCGGTGTTTTATGGGCGGGGCGCATGGAATGAGTCGGCTATGACTTTCCCGGATCGGACGATGTGCAAGATGCTGCAGAAGTCAGTGGCGAAGAAGGATCCCTCTACTTATGAGCCCTGGATGAAGGCTTTAATGTGTGCTGTGGGAGAGGAATGTGACTGGACAGATCCAGAGTATCTGGAGCCGCTGCTGAAATATTTGAACAGCATCCAAGAAGAGAACTAGAAAGGCAGGATTTTGAAAATGATTGAAGACAAAGATTATATTATGCGGCTGACCCACGAGGTGGTCCGGACGCTGATTCGGCTGTTGTTCCAAAAAGACATCGATAAGGACGAAGAAGCGGCAGTGTCAGCAGAGATGGCGGTGCGTTACCGGGAACTGCTTGCCATGATCAAAGAGGGAAAGATCAATGAGGCGGAGAATCTCCTGCTGGATGAAATGGATCCGGACAATCCGGCATATTTTGAAATGGGACTTTTGTTCTACGAAAAGCTGGGAGCCCAGAGCGAGGAATTTCTGGAGGAACATAACTATACGCAGGACGAAGTGGTAGACGGCCTGAAATACCTGGTGGACTGCTATGGGTACGGAGATCTGTGGGACACGGCCAGCAGATAGAGGAGGAAGATCATGGCAGAAATAATCCGGCTGGACAAGGAGGCGGAATCCATCCAGTATCTGTGCAGAAAAGATAAACGTCTGGCGAAGGTGATCCAGATGGTGGGACCCATAGAGTACAGCCCTTACCGGGACAGCTATTCTTTTATAGTAAATCAGATTATCGGCCAGATGCTCTCCAATAAGGTGAGAGATGTGATCTATGGGAGGCTTCTGGTTCTCTGTAAAGACCATCTTACGGCGGAAACAATCAGTGGGCTTTCCGATGAAGAGATACGTGGGATCGGAATTTCAAACGCAAAGGTCCGTTATATCCGAAGCTTTACAGAGGCTATGAGACAGATTGATTTTGACGCATTTCCTCAGATGGAGGATGAAGAGATCATAAAACGGTTGACGAAGCTTCCAGGGATCGGAACCTGGACGGCAAAGATGTATCTGATCTTTGCCATGGACCGCCAGAATGTACTTCCGGTAGAGGACATGGCATTTCTGCAGGGATACCGGTGGACCTATAAGACAGAGGATGTATCGCCGGCGTCCGTGCGCAAGAAATGCAGAAAGTGGAGCCCCTATGCCTCCATTGCCGCTCGCTATATGTATCAGGCGCTGGATCTGGGACTGACCAGGCAGGAGTTTCATTTATATAAAGATACCAGGGGTACTAAGTAAATGACGAGAAGGGGACAAATGATGGATATCTGGGAAAAGTTATACGAGAAGGCAAAGGAACAGTACGCGCCGGGAGTTTTTCCTGCAGCTGTCTCCCCAAAATAAAGACATGGAAATTCTGGTAGATTATCCCACCAGACGGGTCAGAACGCTGGAGGAACTGACGCCTGCCTGGTGGGGATGGAAACGCTTTCAAGAACCGGATCAGGAGGCAAACTGACCTGCCGTGCCGATGCCCAGCCTGGATAAATGCCTGTAATAGCAGTCGTTCAGGCGGCGGATGATGTGCCGGATATCGGACTGGGTGGTGCCCGGATGGATCGCGCAGATCCGGAGGACTTTGTGGCTGTTTAACTCAGTTGTAAAGACGCCGGCGTAACCGCTGGCGATGATCTCCTGGGATATTTTCAGGTTCAGGTCATCTTTCTGGCTTTCGGTAAGTCCGGGCGGATTATAGCGGAAGTTCAAAGTAGAAAGACGCGCCGGGGAAAGTATTTCGATGTCCGGATTTTTCAGAAGTTCCTCCTGAGCGTATTCTGCCATGCGAAATCCATGGGCAATGGCGTCGCTGACGGCATCGCTTCCCATGACCTGCAGGGTGAGCCACAGCTTCAGCCCCCGGGCAGGTCTTGTCAGTTCAATCCCCAAGTTCCATGGATTTAAATATTCTTCATCGGTATCCAGATCTTTGAGGTATTCCGGGTGAGCATGGAAGGTCTGGACCATATCTGCTTTGTTATTTACCAGTACCATACCACAGCCGTAGGTTTGGAACAGCCATTTATGTGCATCCCAGCTTAGGCTGTCCGCAAGTCCGATGCCGTCCAGGAGATGGCGGTACTGACGGCATAGAAGTACGGATGCGCCGTAGGCGCCGTCCACATGCATCCAGATGTGATGTTCCCGGCAGATGGCAGAGATCTCTTTAAAGGGATCTACGCTGCCGGTGTTGGTGGTTCCGGCACTGGCGATAACCACAAAAGGAATGAGCCCCTGTGCAAGATCTTCCTGGACAGCCTGCTCAAGATAGCGGACATCCATGCGAAACTCTTTGTCCACAGGGATTTTCCGGATGCGGCTGTCGGAAACGCCGATGATGTGAAGCCCCTTTGCCACGGAACTGTGGGTCTGTTCAGAGACATAGGCACATCCCAGATGCCACTGCTTTTCCTCCAGGATCTTGTCCCGGGCGATGGTCAGGGCGGTCAGGTTTGCCATGGAGCCGCCTGAGACAAACAGTCCTCCAGCCTGTGAGGAGAAACCGGCTTTTTCGCAGAGCCAGCCAAGAAGCTCGTTTTCGATGGTGCATCCGGCAGGAAAGTTGGCCATGCTTCCGGCGTGCCGGTTGAAAGCGGAGGTCATGATGTCCCCAAGCCATGACAGTTTTGAGGCTGTGCTGGGTACAAAGCCCAGGAAGCGTGGGTGCTCAGAACGGTAGCCGTAAGCATAAACCTGTTCGGTCATCTCTTTTACCACATCTTCCGGCATTCTGCCTTTCTTTGGAATCCCGATATTTTTCAGGTGTTCCAGATGAGAAGATTCTGGTTCCCTGATTACTTCCTGCTTTTCCAGATCCTGACAGTGGGAAAAGAAATCACGGATGAAGTTTTCCGTCACTTGTTCTAATGTTTTTTCTGTCGTTATTTGATTCATCTTGTATGACTCCTTTTGTATATTTGTCTGCGCAGACTATCTTGTTTTCTTTTGTGTCCTATAGTATCATCTGTATAGATATTTGTTAAATTCATAGAATTAATACATATATGAAAATAATTAATAGGAGAAACTATGGAATTTCGAAACATTGTAACGTTTTTAAAGGTGGCGGAATTGAAAAATTTTTCAAAGGCAGCAGAGAAGCTCGGATATTCACAGTCTGCAGTCACAGTACAGATCCAGCAGCTGGAAAAAGAGCTTGGAGTCAGGCTGTTTGAACGGGTCGGAAAAGGCGTGGCGCTGACCGAGAGCGGCCAGGACTTTGTGTTTCATGCCAATGAAATATTGAATACCACAAGGCAGGCGGTAGAGTCTGTGAAAAATCACGGAAAGCATCCTGATCAGAAGGAAATTACAGGGATCCTTAAGGTAGGGAGTGTAGAGTCGGTTTCCACTGCGCTGCTGCCTGAGATCCTGATGGCGTTTCACCGGGTCTGTCCAAGGGTGGAGATCGTGGTGCGTACGGCAAAGAGAGACGCATTGATCGAGGAAATCAAAGAAAACAGCCTGGATCTATTCCTGACTCTGGAAAAAAAGACGGACTATCTAGGACTGGTGAGAAGGCTGCTCCGTGAAGAAGAAATTATTTTTATTGCGCCACAGAAGATGCTTCCGGAGAGGGGCAAAGTCCCGCTGGAAGACCTGGCCCGGCTGCCCTTTGTGCTGACGGAGCAGGGAGAAAGCTACCGGTACGAGCTTGACCGGATGCTGGCTGAACAGGATCTTCAGATACGTGCACAGCTGGAAATCGGAAATACGGAGACCATCGTTCATATGGTGGAGGCAGGTTTCGGAGCGTCCTTTCTCCCGCACTACTCGGCTGCAAAAGCATTGGAGGAAGGGACGGTATCCAGAGTAGAAACAGCGTTTCGCCCATTGTCAATGTGGCTCCAGTTGTATTATCATAAGAACAAATGGATCTCGCCGCAGATGGATGCATTCCTTTCTGTGGCAGAAGAATATTTTGATACACAGGAGGGATAAATGATGTTAGAACCAGGAACAAAGGCACCTGCATTTTCACTGCCGGATCAGAACGGAGACGTACATACGCTGGAAGAGTACAGAGGAAAAAAGGTCATTCTGTATTTTTATCCGAAGGACAATACCCCGGGATGCACAAAGCAGGCCTGTGGGTTCGGGGAGCTGTATCCTCAGTTTACAGAAAAAGACGCAGTAATACTGGGGGTCAGCAAGGACAGCGTGGCTTCGCATAAGAAGTTTGAGGAAAAATATCAGCTTCCGTTTACACTGCTTTCAGATCCGGAGCTTGCCTGTATCCAGGCATATGATGTGTGGAAAGAGAAAAATATGTACGGAAGAAAGACGATGGGGGTTGTTCGTACGACTTATCTCATTGATGAAGAAGGAGTGATCCGGAAGGCATTTGGAAAGGTAAAAGCGGCGGACAATCCGGCGCAGATGCTGGCAGAACTGGATTAAAAGAAAGGAGAGGATTTTATGAATGTGACAGAAGCAATCCGCAGCAGAAGGAGTATCCGAAAGTATCAAAAAGGAGCCGTGATCCCGCAGGAGGATATAGATATGATGCTGGAGGCGGCGATGATGGCGCCCAGCGCAAGAAATACCAGACCCTGGGAGTTCGTAGCAGTGGAGAACCGGGAGGTACTGGAAAAGTTTCAGGATATCCAGCCCTATACCGGAATGATGAAAACAGCGTCTCTGGCGATTGTCGTGTGTGGAAGACCGGATCTGCAGGAGGGTGGAGGAGCCTTCTGGCCTCAGGACTGTGGAGCGGCCATTGAAAACATCCTGCTCCAGGCGCTGGAACTGGGATATGGGACCTGCTGGTGTGGCTTTTACCCGGTGGAGGAACGGGTAAGAGGCTTCCAGGAGCTCCTTGATGTGGAGAGCGTGCCTCTGGGAGCCGTGGCAGTGGGCGTGGCGGATGAACATCCGGACGCCAGAGGTTATTATGATAAGAGCCGTGTGAAGTATTTAAAATAAGTTCTTCTGCTTATTTTCAGTGATCTTCGCTGTCGGCCTGATGGAGCTCTGGCCGGACTCTTTTCAGGATTATGAAGGAAAGGACTGCCGCCAGCAGGGCTGTTCCTGCCATATTAAGCCAGATGCCTGTAAGCCCCAGGGGCCACAGGAGGAAGACCAGAAGGACTGGAAATACCAGAGCCGTAGATACAGATATTATGGAAGCCTGGATTGGTTTTTCAACGGCCAGCATATAGCTCTGGGTGGCAAAGGAAAACCACCGGGTTACATAGGTGAGTGCAAAGAGCTTTAAGGCTGATATGGACATTTCCAGCACGTCGGGATTGCTGTCTGTCATAAACAGCCGGGTGATCGGTTCCGGAAAGCCGGCGATAATAAGTACAGACAGTATAGAAACGACTGCGCTGGCCGTAAAGCAGCATTTTTCAATGGCGCGGACACGGGAAAACTTCCGGGCGCCCCAGTTATATCCCACTGCAGGCTGCAGAGAATCGCACATGCCATAGAGAAGAGGCTGGATAAAGCCTTCTGCAAACATCAGAATGCCGTAGACGGAAACGGCAGTCTCTCCGCCGATGCGGACCAGGATCCCATTCATAAGGATAGAGGTGATCCTTCCGGCAATATTATTTAAAAAATTGGGACTTCCGCAGGTGATGATCTGATAGAAAATTCCTTTTGAAAAGCAGGGCCGGCAAAAATGCAGGAGCGCCTTTCCACGGAGAAACGGAATGAAAGCAATCACGGCACAGATCATCATCGCGGCAGAGACGGCAAGTGCCGCCGCCCAGACGCCCCAGTGAAAAATTCCAAGGAATAAGAACTCCAGGGCCATGCTCAAAATGGACATCAGAATATTCAGGAACATGCTGCCGCGGATATATCCGCATATCCGGAGATAATTATCCATCGCAAATACCACTGTAGTCAGGGGAGAGCACAGCGCATAGACTCTGAGGTATTCGACGGCGAGGACTGCAAAGTCACCTCCGGCGCCCATGAGATGGATCAGAAAAGGCGCCAGCAGGAATAAAAGAGCGCCTACCAGTACACCCGTGACAAAGATCATGATACAGGCGCAAGTGAAAATATTATTTGCTTCTTTTACTTTTCGGGCCCCCAACGCGATGGAGATGGGAACAGCCGAGCCGACGCCGATCAGATCTGCCAGTGAAAAGTTGATGATGACAAAAGGCATGGCAAGATTAATGGCGGCAAA
>USDK01000085.1 GCA_900553355.1 uncultured Lachnospiraceae bacterium | reverse complement strand
TTGGCTGCGGGGCAGGAGGAAACGTATACAATTTTATCATGGAATATGAGAATTACTCGTTTGGTGAGGCGCTGTCACATCTGGCTGATCGGGCAGGGGTAGAGCTTCCGAAGATCGAGTATTCCAGAGAAGCCAGAGAAAAAGCAGAACAGAGAGCAAATCTTCTGGAGATCAACAAGCTGGCAGCACAGTACTTTTATTATCAGCTCCGGAGAGAAGGCGGAAAGACGGCTTACGGATATCTGACAGGAAGAGGTCTTTCCGAGGAAACCATCCGTAAATTCGGTCTTGGATATTCGGACAAGTATAGTGATGATCTGTACAAATATCTTAAGGGTAAGGGCTACAGTGATGAACTTCTCCGGGAATCCGGCCTGTTCAATGTAGATGAGCGGCGAGGCATGTATGATAAGTTCTGGAACCGTGTGATCTTCCCGATCATGGATGTAAACAACCGGGTCATTGGTTTCGGAGGTCGTGTCATGGGAGATGGCAAGCCCAAGTACCTGAATTCACCGGAGACGAAGATCTTTGATAAGAGTCGGAATCTTTACGGGCTGAATGTGGCCAGGACCACCAGGAAGAATTATCTGATCCTCTGTGAGGGATATATGGATGTGATCGCCATGCATCAGGCAGGCTTTACCAATGCAGTGGCGTCGCTTGGAACTGCACTGACCTCTGGACATGCAAGTCTTGTGAAACGTTACACCAAGGAAGTCCTGCTTCTTTATGACAGTGACGGTGCAGGGATCCGGGCGGCCCTTCGTGCGATCCCGATCCTGCGGGAGGCGGGAGTCACGTCCAGGGTAGTAAGCCTGAAGCCCTGGAAGGATCCGGACGAGTTCATCAAGAATGAAGGAGCGGAGGCCTTTGAGGAACGTCTGGACCGGGCCATGGACAGCTTTATGTTCCGTGTACATATTGCGGAACAGGAATTTGCCATGGATGCACCCCAGGGACAGAATCAGTTTTTTGAGCGGTGTGCCGGGATGCTTCTGGAGCTTTCCGATGAACTGGAGAGGAATCTTTATATAGAAGCCATTGTAAAGGAATACGGCCGCTATGGAGTGGGCACGGAGGATATCCGGAAAAGGGTCAACACGCTGGCTCTGAAGGGAACGCCTGCAGAGAAACGGATCCAGCCAAAGTCCGGGACTCCGGAAACAAAGAAAAAGGAATCCGCCGCAGACAAAGCACAGAAGCTGATGCTGACCTGGCTTGTAAATTATCCGGGTATTTTTGAACAGGTGGAAAAATACATTTCCCCTTCCGATTTTGTGGTACCGCTGTATAAAGAGGTAGCCCAGATGCTGTTTGAACAGCATAAGGAGGGAGAGACCAATCCGGGAAAGCTTCTCAACGCCTTTACAGACAGTGAGGAGCAGCGGGAGGTGGCATCTCTTTTTAACGCCACCATCCATCTGGAAAACGAAGGAGAACAGCAGAGGGCTTTTTCCGATGCGCTGTTGCGGATCAAGGAAGAAAGCCTCAAAGAAAAAAACCGTACCTGGGACCCGTCAGACATGGCCGGGCTTCAGGAACTGATAAAAGCCAAAAAAGAACTGGAAGACCTTGGAAGAAAGAGGCAGCAGCTGCATATTTCTTTCAATTAAGGATAAAATATAAACACTATATGGAGGTATAGAGCACCTATGGAAATGAATATGGCAAAATTCAGCGAGAAACTTGTAGAGCTTCTTGAACTTGCAAAAAAGAAAAAGAATGTGCTGGAATATCAGGAGATCAGCGACTTTTTCAAGGACTCTCCACTGGAAGTGGATCAGATGGAGAAGGTTTTTGACTTCCTGGAGGCCAGCGGTGTGGACGTTCTCCGTATCACAGAAAACAGCGGTGACGAACTCCTCCTTGATAACGATATGGATATGGATGGGATGGAAGATGAAGAAGAGGTAGAGCTTGATAAGATCGACCTCTCTGTACCGGAAGGTGTCAGCATCGAGGATCCGGTCCGTATGTACCTGAAAGAGATCGGTAAAGTCAGTCTGTTAAGTGCAGATGAGGAGATCGAGCTTGCCAAGAGAATGGAAAAGGGGGATGAGGCTGCCAAGAAACGTCTGGCAGAGGCCAATCTCCGTCTTGTTGTCAGCATTGCAAAGCGTTATGTTGGACGTGGAATGCTGTTCCTCGACCTGATCCAGGAGGGAAATCTTGGCCTTATCAAAGCTGTTGAAAAATTTGATTACAGAAAAGGCTACAAGTTCAGTACCTATGCAACCTGGTGGATCCGTCAGGCTATCACAAGAGCCATTGCAGATCAGGCACGTACCATCCGTATCCCTGTGCATATGGTTGAGACCATCAACAAGCTGATCCGTGTTTCCCGTCAGCTGCTCCAGGAGCTTGGACGTGAACCTACGCCGGAGGAAATCGCTGAGGAGATGGACATGCCGGTAGACCGTGTACGTGAGATCCTTAAGATCTCTCAGGAGCCGGTATCTCTGGAAACTCCTATCGGTGAGGAGGAAGACAGTCATCTTGGCGATTTCATCCAGGATGATAATGTTCCGGTACCTGCAGATGCAGCTGCATTTACACTTCTGAAGGAGCAGCTGGTAGAAGTCTTAAGTACGCTTACTGACCGTGAACAGAAGGTTCTCCGCCTCCGTTTCGGACTGGACGACGGACGTGCCAGAACTCTGGAGGAAGTTGGTAAAGAGTTCAATGTCACAAGAGAGCGTATCCGTCAGATCGAGGCAAAAGCTCTGCGCAAGCTGCGTCATCCCAGCCGCAGCCGCAAGCTGAAGGATTATCTTGACTGATAAAAATATATCCATACAGCTTTCCATGCGTCTTCGTGCCATTGCCGGTATGGTAACAAAAGGAAACCGGCTGGCAGACGTAGGATGTGACCATGGCTATCTGTCGATCTGGCTTGTCAGTGAAAAAACAGTTCCGTCAGCCATTGCCATGGATGTACGTCCGGGACCGCTTTCAAGAGCCAGGGAGAATATTACCCGTTATGGCCTTGAAGATTACATAGAGACCCGTTTGAGCGACGGGCTTGCGAAGCTTGAGCCGGGAGAAGGTGATACCCTGGTGATCGCGGGAATGGGTGGTCCTCTGATGGAAAGGATATTAAAGGATGGAGCGAAGGTCCGGGAGGGGTTTCAGGAACTGATCCTGCAGCCTCAGTCGGACCTTCCTCATTTCCGGCATTTTCTCTCTGAGATCGGCTGGGAGATCGTAAGAGAGGAAATGATAAAAGAAGACGGAAAGTTTTATCCAATGATGAAAGCGGTACGAAATAAAACCGGTAAAAAGATCATGTATACAGAGGCGGAAGCCTGGTTCGGGCCTCTCCTTCTGGAAAAATGTCATCCAATTCTGAAGGAATATCTTCTCCGGGAGACATCCATCCGTGAAAAAATACTGGCAGATCTTTCAGGGGCAAGGGCTTCATCCGCCTCTGCAAAAGACCGTCTTGCAGAAGTAAAGGAGGAAATGGAGCTGATAAAGTCAGCTCTTGGACGATATGAAAGCATATGAACTGATCGAATGGCTGAATGAACATCATCCGCAGAAATTTGCGGAAGAATGGGATAATGTGGGACTTCTGGTGGGAGATGATCAGAAAGAAATCTCCCATGTATTCCTTGCACTGGATCTTACAGAACCAGTGCTGGATGAGGCAGTGGCGGCCGGCGCGGACATGATCCTTACCCATCATCCCATGATCTTTTCCGGGATCAAGAAGATCAACAATCATACCTTTACCGGAAGGAAGATCTTACGTCTGATCCGGGAGGATATCCCGTACTTTGCCATGCATACCAATTATGATGTGATCGGTATGGCAGATTTAAGTGCAGATTATCTGAAACTTCAGGATACAAAGGTGCTTACAGTTACCGATGAGTCCGGGGAGCAGCCGGAGGGATTCGGCCGCGTGGGAAAACTTCCCCGTGCCATGACTCTTGGCGAGTTTGGAAAATATGTAAAAGAATGCAATTGCCTTCCAGATGTGCGGGTTTACGGCGATCTGGATCAGAGGATCGAGACTGTGGCAATCTGTACAGGAAGCGGAAAGAGCATGATCCGTGATGTGATGGCAGCCGGTGCGGATGTGTATGTGACCGGAGATATTGATTATCATACTGCCATTGATACCATGGCGGATGGACTGGCGATCGTAGATGCGGGACATTATGGCACGGAGTATATTTTTGCGGAAGCCATGGAGAGGGAACTGAATGAAGCGTTCCCGGATCTTAAGACGACCTGCGCCAGTGTGAAAAATCCATATATTGTTTTATAAGTATAAGCCTGTGGAGGTGAGTGTTATGGAACAGACGATGATAAAAGTGACCATAAACGGAGAAACAAGGGAATACCCCAAGATGACCCCATATTCCGAGATTGTAAAGGATTATGAGGGAGAAACAGAGTATCCGGTGATTCTTGTAACTGAGAACGGAAACCTCCGAGAACTTCACAAGAAGCTGCGGCATGACTGTACCCTGGGATTTATAACCACAAAGGACAGTGCCGGCCGTAAAACCTACCGGCGAAGTGCGATCTTTATCCTTCTGAAAGCAATTTTTGATGTGGCCGGAAAGGAAAATGTGGATCATGTGGTAATCCATTATTCTCTGGGAAATGGTCTTTATTTTACCATGAAAGGCAGTGCAACCCTGGATCAGGAGCTTCTTGACCAGGTGAAAGTGCGGATGCGGGAGCTGGTAGATCAGAAAATTCCGATCTACAAACGCAGTGTCAGCACGGATGATGCCATTTCCATGTTTCACAGGCATCATATGTATGACAAAGAAAAACTGTTCCGTTACCGCCGTGTTTCCAGGGTAAATATTTACAGTCTGGAGAATTTTGAGGATTATTTTTACGGTTTTATGGCACCGGATACCAGTTATGTGCAGTATTTTGACCTGCAGCTTTATGACGAAGGTTTTGTACTGATCCTTCCGCGTCAGAAAACACCGGATGTTCTGGAGGATTTTGAGCCGCAGGATAAGATCTTTCATGTGCAGAAGGAATCGGAAGAATGGGGCGACAAGCTGGATGTTGCCACTGTGGGGGACCTCAATGACCGGATCACCAGAGAGGGTGTTCAGAGCCTGATGCTGATCCAGGAGGCGATTCACGAGGCGAAGATTTCTTCCATTGCCGAGGAGATCCAGAGAAGAGGAAATGTGAAGTTTGTAATGATCGCAGGTCCTTCTTCTTCAGGAAAGACTAGTTTTTCCCACAGGTTGTCCATTCAGCTTGCAGCTCATGGCCTGAAGCCTCACCCCATCGGTGTGGATAATTATTTCGTGAACCGGGAGCATACCCCGCTTGATGAATTCGGGGAAAAGAATTTTGAGTGCCTGGAAGCCATTGATATCAAGCAGTTTAATGAGGATATGCTGAATCTTCTTGCTGGAAAGAAAGTGGATCTTCCTACTTTTAATTTTAAGACCGGATACAGGGAATACCGGGGAGATCAACTTCAGCTTGGAAAAGATGATATCCTGGTGATCGAGGGAATCCACGGGCTTAATGACAAACTGAGCTATGCCCTTCCAAAAGAGAGCAAGTTTAAGATTTATATCAGTGCTCTGACACAGCTGAATATTGATGAACATAACCGGATCCCGACTACAGATGGCAGGCTGATCCGCCGGATTGTCCGTGATGCGCGTACACGAGGAACTTCTGCAAAGGATACCATTGCAAGATGGCCGTCTGTACGGCGTGGTGAGGAGCAGAATATTTTTCCATTCCAGGAGGAGGCGGATGTGATGTTTAATTCCGCTCTTGTGTATGAGCTTGCCTGCCTGAAGGTTTATGCGGAGCCACTGCTTTTTGGAATTGATAAGAGTAAGCCGGAGTATCAGGAGGCGAAGAGGCTTCTGAAGTTCCTGGATTATTTTGTGCCGGTGCCCTGTGAGGGGGTTCCGTTTAACTCGCTTCTGAGGGAGTTTATCGGTGGCAGCTGTTTTAATGTATAATAAATAAAGATATGTGTAGATAGAAGGCTCTGTGCAGTGCAGATATCGGTTGGCGCAAAGATGGGATTGTTCTGATTTTCTCTGTGCGTAGGATCTGTGGTGTATGGAGTCTTTTGGGTGTGGATCAAAAAAAGTTAAAGTTCTTTGCGGCGTATAGATGTCGGCTAGAGTTTATAGGACTTAAAGGAAAGGGAAAATGATCATGAGAGAGAAAGTGCAACTGACAAAATTGGCTCCAAACTGTGGCTGTGCGGCAAAAGTGGGACCGGGAACCCTGGCAGGGGTTCTTGGCGGACTGCCGAAGTTCTGCAATCCGGATCTTCTGGTGGGGACGGATACTTCGGATGATGCGGCGGTTTACCGGGTGTCCTCTGATCTGGCGCTGATTCAGACACTGGATTTTTTTACGCCTGTGGCGGATGATCCTTATGATTTCGGTCAGATCGCGGCGGCGAATGCGTTGAGTGATGTGTATGCCATGGGTGGAACTCCGAAGACGGCTTTGAATATTGTGGCGTTTCCCAAAGATATGGATGTGGAGATCCTGGGGGAGATTTTGCGTGGTGGTGCGGATAAGGTGATGGAGGCTGGCGCGGTTCTTGCCGGTGGCCATACGATCCAGGATGATACGCCGAAGTATGGGCTTAGTGTGACGGGTTTTGTGGATCCGAGGAAGTTTTGGAAGAATTTTGGGGCGCAGACGGGGGATAAGCTGATTTTGACGAAGCCGCTGGGTGCGGGGATCGTGAATACGGCGATCAAGGCAGATCTGGTGACGGAAGGTGCCCGTAGGGCGGTGTTGGATTCCATGAAGAGGTTGAACCGGGATGCCTGTGAGATTTTGAAAGAGTTTGAGGTTCATGCCTGTACGGATGTGACGGGGTTTGGTCTTGGAGGGCATGCCACGGAGATGGCTGTGGCCAGTGAGCGGACGATCGTGATTGATACGGAGAAGTTGCCGGTGCTTCCGGATGTGGAGAAGTTTGCTTCTATGGGCCTGATCCCGGGTGGGGCTTACCGGAATCGGGAGTTTGCTGAAAAAACTGGTGTGAAAAGCCAGGCGGTGCTCTGGAGGGAGGATGTGGTGTTTGATCCGCAGACTTCCGGGGGACTGTTGGCGGCGGTGCCGGAGAGAGAGGCAGCGGAGATTATGAAAAGAATGGGTGAGGCTGGATTGGAGGCTGGAATGATCGGTGAGGTTGTGGATAGACGGGAGTGGACGTTGGAGATTTGGTAGGAAGCCGGACGCCAGAGGGAGAGGATATCGATCCGGGCAAGGACTCCGTCGGGGGATACAACTAAGATTCCGGAAGGTGGATGGAAAGCCGGACGCCAGAGGGAGCTGGCATCGATCCGAGCAGGGACTCCGTCGGGGGATACTACTAGGACTCCGTGAGCCGGCTAAAACCATTGCGTCAGGGCCAGAACTCGCCGTTGGCTCAAACAGCTGACCCTGCCGCAATAACGCCGTCGCCCGCAGCCCAAGTAGTTATCACCCCTCCTACGCAGCAGCCCGGCCCGATACCAGCTCCCTCTGGCTGACATTTCCAGTTGGTAGGAAAAAACATAAATACGTGGCAGGGGACGGAAGCAGACGGTGTCCTGTCCTGGAATTGTGAAAGTGTGGCTGTGTCGGCACAGCTTTTCAGCATAAATGCCGAAGAATTCAGGCGCTAGCTCGGCATAGCGTTCCACTCTGAATTCTGTAGCATACAGACAAAAGTCAGCAACTATACACTTACCGCATTGAAATGCGCCCCGCACAGCCATCCGCCCACATGGTAATGTAAAAAAAATCAAACTTTACAAGTTTGCGTACCTGTGCTAAAATATCAGATGCGCAGCCAGGCCAGGTGATCGCGGCTGGACAGACGAAAGGGTTCAGACGAGGAAAGTCCGGGCTTCACAGGGCAGGATGCCGGATAACGTCCGGTGGA
>USDK01000084.1 GCA_900553355.1 uncultured Lachnospiraceae bacterium | reverse complement strand
AATTACATATTCCTGGTAACACCTACAAATGTAGACATATCCGGAGATCTGCAGGATCTGCTTAACACTTCCTTTGACGCATCATCCATGCGCACAAGATTTTAATTATGAATTATGAATAAAGAAGAGATTTTGTTACAAAAACGCTTCGGAGAGCTTTCCAGAGCTGCTTATAACCGGGGGATTGTTACATTCTCTGATTTCCTTAATCTGAATGAATTAAATATTTTACATACGACTCCGAAGAATCAGTTCTCATGTCGCTATGAGACTTTCGGAGGCTATGCTTTTTCAGAGCGTCAGATGGCTGCATTTCTACCTGATGCTCTTTATTATGAGTATCAATATCCCATTCAGACGATAGAGATTACCCCCTCCAGCAAAAAATTCGCCGAGGAACTGACTCACCGTGATTATCTGGGAGCTGTCATGAATCTTGGAATCGAACGTTCGAAGATCGGCGATATCCTGACCCTTGAAGGAAGTGCGGTCTTGTTCGTAAAAGAAGAACTGGCTGGATATATCACGGATCAGCTTACCAGGGTCAGACATACCGTCGTAAAGACGGCCCTTCTTGATGGATTCCAGGCAGACTATCAGCCGGAATATGAGACTATAAAGGGAACAGTGGCATCTGTCCGCCTTGATACTGTCCTCTCGCTGGCATTTCCTATGTCCAGAAGTAAACTGACCGGTTATATTGAGGGTGGAAGAGTATTTGTAAACGGCAGACTGATCACGAGCAATGGATACCGTTTAAAAGAAGGAGAGATTATCTCGGTAAGGAAGATGGGACGGATCATCTATGATGGTATTCTTTCAGAAACCAGAAAGGGAAGATATATGATATCTGTCCGGAAATTCCGGTAATTTATCGCTTTATGGAGGCAGGACTATGAATATCGAAAAACGCAGATATATTAATTATTTTAAGGCGCTGGCAGTTGCTTTCGGCCTGATCCTATTTGACCAGTGCACCAAGCTTATGGCAGTTGAACAACTAAAAGGAAAGACTCCTTTTGTGATCATTGATGGTGTGTTTCAGCTGGAGTACCTGGAAAACAGAGGAGCTGCTTTCGGGATCTTCCAGGGGCGTCAGATTTTCTTTATCGCAAGCGCACTTCTGATCAGTGCAGTAGTGGTCTGGTTCTTTCTGAAAGTTCCCATGGAGCCGCGTTTTTTCCCTCTTCAGGCCTGTGCTGTCCTGATCTTTTCGGGTGCCTGGGGAAATTGCATTGACCGGCTGAGCCAGGGATATGTGGTGGATTTCTTTTATTTTATTCTGATCCATTTCCCGATTTTCAATGTGGCAGATATCTATGTCACAGTCTCAGCCTTTTTGCTCGTTGTCTTATTATTCTTTTACTATAAGGAGGAGGACCTTGAAAGAATATTTCACCATCGAAAGTCAGGAAGGAGAGAGGGTTGACCGCTACCTGGCAGAGGAACTGCCTGATCAGTCCAGATCCTATATCCAGAAACTGATTAAAGAGGGGCTCGTTCTTGTGAACCAGAAACCGGTAAAATCCGGTTTCCGTCTTTCTGCAGGCGATGTGATCGAACTTGACCTTCCCAAAGTCCAGGAACCAGATATTCCTGCGGAAAATATTCCTCTGGATATCCTTTATGAGGATAAAGATCTTCTTGTCGTGAATAAGCCAAAACAGATGGTGGTTCATCCCGCCCCCGGACATTATACCGGCACTCTTGTCAACGCGCTGATGTATTACTGCGGACAGGAACTGTCCGGCATCAACGGAGTGATGCGTCCTGGAATCGTACACCGGATCGATATGGATACCACTGGATCGCTGGTGGTATGTAAGACGGATCTGGCCCACCAGAGTCTGTCTGCCCAGTTAAAAGAGCATTCCATCCACAGAGTCTATGAAGCAATCGTTCATGGAAATCTCAAAGATGATGAGGGTACCATAAACGCACCGATCGGAAGGCATCCGACAGACCGTAAGAAGATGAGTGTTCACGCCAAAAACGGCAAGCCGGCAGTTACTCATTACCGGGTACTGCAGCGATTTGGAAATTACACATATATCCAGTGCCGTCTTGAAACCGGACGTACCCATCAGATTCGTGTTCATATGGCCAGTATCGGCCATCCGCTCCTGGGTGATGTAGTTTACGGGCCCAAAAAATGTCCTTTTCCAAAGCTTCAGGGACAGACACTCCACGCCCGTATTTTGGGCTTTATCCATCCTGTCACCGGAGAATATCTGGAAGTTGAAGCTCCATTACCACAATATTTTGTGGAATTATTAGACAAATTGATGTATAATACCTAATATACAATAAAGGAGCGTGAATAGTATGGCAAAAACATCTACAATTATTACGATTGGAAGACAGTATGGAAGTGCAGGCCGGGAGATTGGTTATAAAGTGGCCGATGAGCTGGGGATTAAACTCTATGATAAGGAGATGCTGAACAGAGCAGCAAAGGAGAGCGGTATTTGTCAGGAATTATTCGAAACTCATGATGAAAAGCCCACAAACAGCTTCCTTTATTCTCTGGTTATGGACACCTATTCTTTTGGATATTCCTCTGGAAGTTATACGGATATGCCCATCAACCATAAAGTATTTCTGGCACAGTTTGATGCGATCAAGAAGATTGCAGAAGAAGGTCCCTGCATTTTGGTAGGACGCTGTGCAGACTATGCACTGGAAGATTTTGACAATGTGCTGACTCTTTTTATCCATGCTGATCTGGATGCCAGGATCCGCCGGATCGCCCGGATTTATGATCTGACAGATGCAAAAGCAAAAGAGATTATCCAGAAGACGGATAAAGAGCGGTCCAGCTATTACAATTACTACAGTAATAAGAAATGGTCTTCGGCAGAAAGCTATGATGTCTGCCTCGACAGTTCCGTACTTGGAATCGAAGGAACTGCGGAGGCTATCATCAAACTGGTGGAGATCAAAGAACGAGACGAGAAAAAGCGTCTGTAATACTTTTCATTATCTTACATGAGGAATTCTTTGCGGCCATCCCTGGATGTTTCCATTCAGGATGGCCGTAAACATTCTCTGCTTTACTCCCGGATTATCCTTATTTAACTCTTTGATCAGATCCTTGGCATACTGCCTTTTGGTATAGCCGTCAATCGGACACCTGCTTTTTACTACCGGAAGGTCATACTTATGCTGGAAACCGATGACATCTGCTTCATCTACAAACATGATCGGACGGATCACGGTCAGATCCATGCGGTCTAAGTAGGTCTTAGGAGAGAAGGAGTAAAAACGGCCTTCAAAAAAGAGGGAGAGAAGCATCGTCTCCACAATATCGTCCTTATGATGCGCATAGGCTACTTTGTTGCAGCCCATCTTTTTTACTTCCTGGTTCAATGCGCCCTTGCGCATCTTTGCACATAGTGAGCAAGGATTGGATTCCTTCCTTTCTTCAAAGAGGATATGTGCAATGTCCGTCTTTACAATGTGATAAGGGATATCCAATTCCCGACAAAGCTCCATCACCGGTGTAAAATCACATTCCTTATATCCAAGATCCACAGTGACAGCACTCAGCTCAAATTTCTGCGGATAAAACCTTTTTAATCCATGCAGTGCATAGAGAAGGGTCAGGCTGTCTTTTCCTCCGGAAATCCCGACTGCAATATGATCGCCTTCCTGGATCATCTGATATTCATCCACGGCTTTTCTTGTATAACTCAGTAATTGCTGTAATTTCATAATGTTATGGTATCCTTTCAATCAGCTTTCTCTCAATTTTACTGCCGAGGCAGCTTTTCGGCGCCGGTCTTCATCGATGGCCGCATAATGTTTTTTGGTGGTATTGACATCCTTATGTCCCAGCACATCTGCCACAAGATAGATGTCCCCGGTCTCTTTATAAAGGGAAGTGCCATAGGTACTGCGCAGTTTATGAGGCGTAATCTTTTTGTAAGGCGTTACCTGTTTCGCATATTTTTTAACCATATTTTCAACTGCCTGTACCCCCATCCGCTTTTTCTGGGTAGACAAAAAGAGGGCATTTTCGTGGCCGGGCAGGGGAGAAGCAGCTTTCCGGTCCCCATTTATGTAATCTGAAAGGGCTTTGGCTACTTCATCGCCAAAGTAGACGACCATCTGGTTGCCACCTTTTCTGGTAACTGTAATCCCGTTATTTTTAAAGTCAACATCGGTAAGATCCAGGCCCACACACTCAGAAACACGGATTCCTGTACCAAGAAGCAAGGTCAGGATTGCCAGATCCCGATCCCTGGTCTTGCGGTAATAAGTAAGTGCCTGTCCGGTCAGCTTAGTCCCTGCAGATTCCACGTAATCCAGAAGAAGAGCTACCTCATCGGCATCCAGCCTTACAATCGCCTTCTCATGCATCTTAGGCATATCTACCAGCAACACCGGATTTTTTGAGATAATCTGATGCTTAAAATAATAATTATAGAAACTCCTGAGTGCTGACATCTTTCTTGCAAGGCCTTTTTCTCCGTTTGTAATCATTTCATGGTCGCTGTCACGCCTGTAAACCTTCAGATACTCCATATATTCCTCGATATCTACAGGCTCCAGTCGTTCCAGATCATGCACCGTAAACTGATCTATTGTATAATTTCTGTAGACTGGATTATTTTCCATTAAGAAGTGAAAAAAAACACGAATATCATATGCATAATTCATTCGTGTTTTTGCAGATGACCGCGGTTCGATGGCGCGAAAAAAATCTTTAGCAAACGGCGGCAGGGTTTTCAGTACCTCCCGCAGCCTCAGCGTCTGATCGATCCGGGTCTGTTCATGATAGGTTTTTGTCTCAGCCATAATTTATACATCCCCTTAAAAATATAGTAAAACTCCCTGAAATCTGGTATATTATAGCATATCCTTAATTTTTTGTCTATATCTTTTGGAAAAATCGGCATTTGACGTATAGATTGATTCCTGTTATAACCTCTCATGAAAAAAGAAGTACCCGGAACCTTTGCTCCGGATACCTCTGTGGGTGAGTATAATATATATAAGATCCTAAAAATATCTTATATACCAAAAGTATTTACAAACGGAATCTAGCGTTATATGCCTTCTTGATGATAACTCTATCTGTTCTTTCTACTCTCCATAGTAGACCACGGTAAGATGCTGGCCCTCCTGTATGGCATCTGTTGCCAGCCCGTTGATCTTCATCAGCTCGCCGACATACTGACGAATCTGCTGATTGTCTCCATTAGTATATTCTGATGCAATATCCCATAAGGTATCGCCGGATTGAATCTCAATACTCTTAAAATATTTCTGCCCATTTCCAGCTCCTCTGGAATCATCATGGGCATCGGCAAGGCGGCTCCCGGCTATAATGCTAAAACACAAAATGAGAACAAAAGTAGCCGCGAAAAAAGACATTTTTTTCAGATAAACTTCTCTTCTTCTCTTACATGAATGATGCAATCTTCTCGTATTCATAACTCATTCCCTCCATTATTATTTATCATCCCGTCTGCCGTTCTTCGATCATCTATTATCTGTCGAACGAATGTTCTTCTCTGTATGTGACCATTATATAATCCGAACAAATGTTTGTCAATAGGTTTTTCCGAAAAAATCGAACATATTTTCTGGAAACATTTGTTTGCTTTTTGGATTCGGCTATGTTAAAATATTCTGTAAGAAATGATTCTGGAGGTACATTATGTCACAGGGAAAGATCAGCGCGAAACAGCTTGAAATATTGGAATATATCAAATCACAGATCCTGGAGCGTGGATTTCCGCCTTCAGTACGTGATATCTGCGAAGCGGTTCACTTAAAGTCCACTTCTTCTGTCCACTCCCACCTGGAGACTCTGGAGAAGAACGGATACATCCGCCGCGATCCTACGAAGCCAAGGGCGATTGAGATCCTGGACGACTCTTTCAATCTGATGCGCCGCGAGGTGGTTAATGTGCCCATGGTCGGCCGTGTTGCTGCCGGGGAACCGATCCTGGCTGAGCAGAATATCGAGAACTACTTCCCGATCCCGATGGAGTTCATGCCGAATAACCAGACATTTATGTTAAAGGTTCGCGGTGAAAGCATGATCAATGCCGGAATTTTAGACGGAGACTTCGTATTAGTTGAACAGGCGCAGACAGCTCATAATGGAGATATGGTTGTCGCTTTGATCGAAGATGGGGCTACTGTAAAGACTTTTTATAAAGAAGAAGGCGTGATCCGCCTGCAGCCGGAGAATGACAGCATGGATCCGATCATTGTAAGAGATGTTCAGATCATGGGAAAAGTCATCGGAGTGTTCCGCTTTCTATAAAGGACAAAAACGGCCAGCTGTCTGTTTGTTGACGGCTGGCCTTAGCTTTTCCATTTTATTTCATTAAATTAATCAAGTTCTTCCGGGGTTACCCGTCTTCCATCGTTCCAGATACGTTCCAGATTATAGAAGCTCCTGTTCTCCCTTTCAAATATATGCACGATCACATCGCCGTAATCCAGAAGTACCCAGGTTCCTGAGTTTCGTCCTTCCTGCTGGCGGATGGAAAATCCGTTCTCGTGCATTTTCTCTTCCACATTGTCTACCAGCGCCTGGATCTGACTGTCGCTTCCTGCACTACAGATGACAAAATAATCTGCCAGTATAGAAATCTGTGAGATATCGATCATGACGATATCCTCGCCTTTTTTATCCTCTAGCGCCTGATAGACCAGTTTCAGCATGTCTTTCGACTGTTCCATGCGATATCCTCCTTTTATATCTTATATCTTAACTATTCCTGCTTTTCTAATTTGATACGGTAATAATCATAAGTCTTTTCTGTCATGGGGTCAATCGGTTTTCCCAGGCTTTCCAGATACACCAGGGAGTCCTTGAGAATCCGGTAGAGACATTCATCAATATCTTTGAATGCCAGATATCTTACTTCTTCCATATTCGGCAGTTCTGGCCGCCCGGGTTCAATATAGTCTGCAATATATATGATTTTTTCCAGCAGGCTCATATGAGGGCGTCCCGTAGTGTGGCTGGCAATCGCGCTGATAATCTCCTTATCATCCACGTGATACTTCTTTGCGGCCAGGAAGGCTCCCAGCTTCGCATGAAGAAGGCTTGGATTTGACCTCTCCACATCAGACACATTCAGATGATATTTTTCACACATGCGGATCTTGGAATCTCCGGAAATACATTTGGCGCAGTCATGCAGAAGCCCCGCCATCAGTGCCTGTTCTACATCCGCTCCGTGGCACATGGCCATGGAAGCTGCTGTATACATCACGCCCAGCGTATGTTCATAGCGTTCCTTGTCAAGTTCTGTGATCAGTTTTCTTCTGATTTTTGTGATTTGCTGATTCATAAGACTACCATTCTTTCTTCAATGACTGTTTATCGGTACAGCCCATGCTCTTTGATATATGATACGACACTCTCTGGCAGGTAAGAAGAGATATTTTTCCCTTCCTTGATAAACTGCCGGATCTCATGAGAAGCTACATGCATCAAGGGCGTCACCAGAAGACGGATATCTGCATGATACCTCTCTCTCAGTTCATGGATCTTTCCTTCCATCAGCTCCCGGGAGTTAACTTCATCCCGGTAGGCCGCCAGAATCGTACACAGAGGAAAGATCCTCTCCGGATGGATCCAGGTCTCGATGCTGTAAAGAGAATCTGCCCCGATAATAAAAAACAACTGATTGTCCGGATACCTGGCATGGAAATATTCCAATGTCTGAAAGGTACAGGATACCTCTGTCCTCTCTGCCTCATAGGCTGATGCTTTAAAATAAGGGATGCCGGAAACGGCAAGATAAGTCATCTCTAATCTGTCTGATGCATCCGCTTCAATCTGGCTGTTTGTCTTATGCGGCGGATTCCCATTGGGCAGGAACCACACCTGATCCAGCTCAAACGCTTCATATGCTGCCTGTCCCAGCATCAAATGTCCATTGTGGATAGGATCAAAGGTTCCTCCCATAATTCCAATCTTCATATGCGCCACCTCATTCTTCTTATGGAAGCTGGATCTTTTTATTTTTCTCTTTGCCTTCCTTATACAGAACGATCTTTTTTCCGATCACCTGTACAACCTGGGAATGGGTGCGCTC
>USDK01000083.1 GCA_900553355.1 uncultured Lachnospiraceae bacterium | reverse complement strand
TGACAGCAGCAGGGATCACTCCGTATTCCGTGGAGGCAATGTCCTGCTTCATCGCCGGAACCAGATGCGAGCAGGCATTTCTGGCACAGACGGAATCAGAGGGATTTCCGGAAACCATGTGCTCCTATCACCGGATTTTTCTGGGAGCGTCCATGACAGGGCTGGTGCCGAAGCCGAAATGCACCATTTATACAAATCTTGCCTGTGACGGAAACATGATGACCTTTCCTTATCTGAAACAGAAATATCAGATCCCGGGATTTTATATTGATGTACCTTATGAAAAAAATCAGGATTCCATTAGCTACGTAGCAGATCAGCTTCGTGAGATGAAGAAATTCCTGGAAGATGTTACTGGCAAAAAAATCTCAGAACAGTCTGTACAGCGGGCAGTGGCCAACAGCAACGAAGCGGCATCTTATTACAGCCGCCAGCTTGCTCTCAGGAAAGACCACGATCCGGTAACTTCCCTGACAAATGAGCTGTACGCCATCTTTATGTGCCATCTTCTTGCAGGTTCCCAGGAATCCCTGAAATACACAAAGATGCTTCTCGAAGATGTGAAAAAGGCGCCAAAAGGGGAAGGCCTTCATATTCTCTGGATGCATATGATGCCGTTTTTGCAGGAGCCGGTAAAGGATGTGTTTAATTACAGCCAGAACGTGCACATCAGCGCCTGTGATTTTGTTGCGGATGGCTTTCAGCGGATGCAGCCTGCAGATCCTTATGAGGCCCTTGCGGAAAAAATGGTCAACTGCATTTACAATGGAAGTGTAAAACAGAGAATCCAGCGTGCCCAGGAGCTGGCCAGTCTTACAGAGGCAGACGGAGGGATCCTTTTTGCACACTGGGGATGCAAGGGAACCATCGGAGCTTCCAGCCTGATCAAAAATTCTCTGGAAAACGCAGGGCTTCCAACCATGGTCCTGGACGGCGACGGCTGCAATCCGGCCAATTCCAGTGACGGCCAGGTGTCCACACGACTTCAGGCATACCTTGAAATGCTGGAAAAAAGCAGGGAGGAAAAACGATCATGATACATTACGTCTGTAAATATACACCGCTGGAACTGTTTAAAGGTTTTGGCGAGGAATGTGCGGTTCTGGAGGAAATGCCGGAGAACTTTGAACTTTCCGACCAGATCGCCCATGCCAATCTCTGCGGTTTTGGAAAATCCGTGATCCAGGCAGTGTTGGAGGGAAAAGTGGAGCAGCTGGTTCTTGTAAACTGCTGTGATTCCATGCGCCGTGTGTACGATATTGTGGAAAGTACTGGCAAATGTAAATTTTTGTACATGCTGGATATGCCTCATGAGGATAACGACTGCGAGAAAGTGAAGCTGGCCAAAGGAATTCACCGCCTTAAGAAAGCTTACGAGAAATTTTCGGGGAAAACTTTCGACAGAAGTGGATTTCTGAACGCTTTTTCCCATGAGGATGTGGATAACCAGCCATACATCGGTGTGCTGGGCGTCCGCGTCAGTGGTGTCCTGGAAAAAATGATCCGGGATAACATCCGCATGGATGTGGAAAACCTGACCTGTACAGGTGGAAGACGTCTGGCTGTGATCCGTGAGGAACTGGAAAAAATGGATGATGATGCCATGTTTTTGGCTTATGCAGACGCGCTTCTTTCCCAGATGCCGTGTTTCCGTATGAACAACAGTACCAGAAGGAACCGGCTGTATCTGGACCCGAATCTGAAGGGAATCATCTATCATACGATCAAGTTCTGCGACTATTACGGATTTGAGTATGCAAGTATCAAGCGGGATATCAAGGTTCCCCTTCTGAAGATCGAGACGGACTTTACCAGCCAGAGTGCAGGTCAGCTTCTCACCAGAGTGCAGGCTTTTGCGGAAACGCTGGAGGGCTCGGAGGATATGGACCCATCAAAAGGAATCAGCGAGGAGATAAGGAAAAAAATGGAATCAGGAGTTTATTATGTGGCAGGGATCGACAGCGGTTCCACAAGTACGGACGTTGTGATCCTGGATAAAGACGGAAAGATCAAATCTACCATGATCATCCCCACAGGCGGCGGTGCTATGATGAGTGCGGAGAAGAGCCTGGAGATGGCAGTGGAAAAAGCGGGCATTAAAAAAGAGGATATCGTGCGTATCGTTACCACCGGATACGGACGTGCATACATTGACAGCGGCGATGACAGCATCACAGAGATCACCTGCCACGCGAAAGGCGCCCATTATCTGAATCCAAACGTGCGTACTGTCATTGATATCGGCGGCCAGGATATCAAGGCAATCAGCATTGATGAGAACGGTGCAGTAAAAAATTTCCTGATGAATGATAAATGTGCGGCAGGAACCGGACGTTTCCTGGAAATGATGGCCCGTACCCTTGGGCTTTCCCTGGAGGAGATGAGCACCCGCGGACTGGAATGGAAAGAGAACGTGGTGATCTCAAGCATGTGTACCGTGTTTGCAGAGTCCGAGGTGGTTTCCCTGGTTGCCCAGAATAAGGATGTGGCAGATATTATCCACGGTCTGAACGTGTCTGTTGCCTCCAAAGTAGGCGCACTTGCGGCCCGCCTTGGCAAAAAGAATCCGGGAGAATATATGATGACCGGTGGTGTTGCCAAGAATAAAGGCATTATCCAGGCACTGGAAGAGAAGCTGGGAGCGAAGCTTTATATCTGCGACGAAGCACAGCTTTGCGGTGCGCTGGGAGCGGCACTGTTTGCTTATGAAAAATGTAATGCGGCACTGTAGAGAGAAAATAGAAAATTTTTTGAAAAATCCGGGCGTTTCCTGAGAAAGGCAATGACATAAGCCGGAAGGAATGATAAAATGATAGACAGAGCGGCAGTTTTCTGAATGTACAGAAGAATGAGAAGGTCTGTTCTGCTGTGGATAGGTATCTTTGGGGTGGATACTGTCAGGTGAAAAATGCCGGAAGAGTGAATGACTATAACAAAATTCTATCACAGGAGGGTTTTTACAATGAAAAAAGCACAGATCATCGTGGACAAATATTTCCTCATCGGAAAAACAGACAAAAGGATCTTTGGCTCCTTTATTGAACATCTTGGACGTGCGGTTTATGAGGGCATTTATCAGGAAGGCAGTCCTATTTCTGACGAGCAGGGATTCCGTAAGGATACTCTGGAACTGGTAAGAGAACTTCAGGTACCCATCGTCCGTTATCCGGGCGGAAATTTTGTATCCGGATTCCGCTGGGAAGACAGTGTCGGACCAAAAGATCAGCGTCCGTCCAGACCGGAGCTTGCCTGGGGTGTGATCGAGACAAACCAGTTTGGTCTGAATGAATTTGTGGACTGGTCCAGAAAAGCAGGCAGTGATGTGATGATGGCAGTGAACCTGGGAACAAGAGGTCCGGAGGATGCGAAGAATCTTCTGGAATACTGTAACTTCAAGGGTGGCACTTATTACAGTGATCTCCGTAAATCTCATGGTTATGAACAGCCTCACGATATCAAATTATGGTGTCTCGGAAACGAGATGGACGGCCCGTGGCAGATGGGACATAAAACTGCGGCAGAATACGGAAGAGTTGCGGCAGAGACAGCCCGCCTGATGAAATTTATGGACCCGGAGGTTGAGACAGTTGCCTGCGGAAGCTCCAATCTGGAGATGCCGACTTTTGGTTCCTGGGAGTATACGGTTCTTGACGAGGCTTACGATCAGGTGGATTATCTTTCTCTGCATCAGTACTATGGAAATCAGGCGGGTGACACTGCGGATTTCCTTGCATGCTCCAAAGGCATGGATGATTTTATCTCCGGTGTGGTTTCCATCTGTGATGCTGTAAAAGCAAAGAAACATGGCAAAAAACAGATCAACCTTTCCTTTGACGAGTGGAACGTATGGTACCACAGCAACGAGCAGGACAAAAAACTGGAGAAATGGGTGCAGGCACCTCATCAGCTGGAGGATGTTTACAACTTTGAGGATGCACTTCTTGTGGGAAGTATGCTGATCACACTTCTCCGTCACGCAGACCGTGTAAAGATCGCCTGCATGGCACAGTTGGTCAATGTTATCGCGCCGATTATGACTTCCGACACCGGTGCATGGCGCCAGACTATCTTTTATCCATATATGCTGACCAGTGTGTTTGGAAGAGGAACCGTCCTCAATACGCAGGTTCTCACACCGGTATACGAGAGCAGAACCTATGGTGAAGCGCCGTATCTGGATTCCGTGTGTGTCTGGGATGAGGAAAAAGATGCTCTGACTATTTTTGCAGTGAACAAGAGCCTGGATGAGGACATGGAAGTTTCCTGTGATTTAAGGCAGTTTGAGGGATATAAGATCGTAGAGCATATCGTGCTGAACAATGATGACCTTCAGGCGGTGAATACAGAGGCACAGCCGGAGAATGTAGTTCCTGTAAAAGCCGGCGCAGAGTGCTCGAAACTGGAAGGCGGAAAGCTGGAGGCAGTGTTTGCAAAACACAGCTGGAATATGATCCGTCTTGCGAAATAGGTGTAAGTGAAGGAATTGGTTACAGAAAATGTAAATTATGTGGCATTATGGGAGGGCTTTTTATGTACACACCTGCAAAAGAACGTTATGAGACCATGGAGTATAACCGCTGCGGAGAAAGCGGCCTGATGCTTCCGAAGGTATCTCTTGGATTATGGCATAATTTCGGAGATACTTCTGATTATGAAAATATGAAACAGCTGTGTTTTACAGCTTTTGACAATGGCATCACACAGTTTGACCTTGCCAATAATTACGGACCTGCCTACGGAAGTGCAGAGAGGAATTTCGGCAAGATCCTGAAAGAAGAACTGATGCCGTATCGTGATGAACTGATCATCACAACCAAGGCCGGCTATGATATGTGGGAGGGCCCTTACGGAAACTGGGGCAGCCGTAAATATCTTCTGGCGAGCCTTGACCAGAGCCTGAAACGCATGGGACTGGAATATGTGGATATTTTTTACCATCACAGAATGGACCCTGAGACTCCTCTGGAGGAGACTATGGGCGCGCTTGCAACAGCGGTTCAGCAGGGTAAGGCCCTCTATGTAGGACTTTCCAATTACGATGGAAAAACTTTAAGCCAGGCAGCAGCGATCCTGAAAGATCTGAAATGCCCGTTTGTGATCAATCAGAACCGGTATTCCATTTTTGACAGAACTGTGGAAGAGAACGGCCTGAAGAGAACCACCGGCATCCTGAAAAAAGGCCTCATCACCTTCAGCCCTCTTGCACAGGGACAGCTGACAGACCGCTACCTGAACGGAATCCCGGAGGACAGCCGTATCCGCAAAGACGGAAGATTCCTGAAAGAAAGCGCACTGACACCAGAACGTCTGGACCAGATCCGCAGACTGAACGATCTGGCAGCGCAGCGAGGAGAAAAGCTTGCAGATATGGCACTTGGCTGGCTGCTCCACCATGAGGAGGTCACCAGTGTACTCATCGGCGCTTCCAAGCCACAGCAGATCCTGGATAATGTGAAAGCGATCCACTGTGCACCGTTTACAGAGGAAGAGCTGCGTCTGATCGATGAGATCTCAAAGTAAGATTCCTGAATATTGGTTTGATAAAAACATCCGGTACATAGTTGATGTTTCATGATTCGTTGACAATGGAATAAGGGTGTGCTATATTGAGGAACAGAAAAGAAAAGAGCCAGCGGGAGCTTGTGTGACAGGCTGAGAGGAAGATAGATCTTCGACCGTACCTGATTTGGGTAATGCCAACGGAGGGATTGTGATCTGAGAGCGTGTCTCCGTGGAGTTTGCCATGGGATGCGCTCTTTTCGGATGCAGGAATGGAACTGGAATGGTCTGACAATGTGGGGATGTGAAAGTGACAGAGACTGCATGTGGAGCTTCTGCGGCGAGCGGGCAGGAAGGGGAGCGCCTTAATGTCTGGCAGGAGAGTGATATTCCGGAGGATTTTTCCGGAAGGATCATGTAAGCGATGGGAATCCGTGTTTTCGGAGTGAGAGGAAGTAAGGGAACTTCGACCGCCAAAATCTAAGGGCAGACTGCAGCAGACGGGAAGCTTTTGCCCGGATCTGACAGGGCTCTGCCTGATATTTCAGGGAGGAAAAACACTATGGAAAAACAAAGGATGCACACGCTTCGTATGGTAATGCTGGCAATGATGGTTGCGATCGGTGTCGTTATTTCACCGATCCTGAGGATTGAGGGAATGTGCCCCACGGCGCATCTTGTCAATATCGTATGCTCGGTTCTGATGGGACCGTGGTATTCCCTTCTCTGTGCGACCATGATCGGCGTGATCCGTATGATGTTCATGGGAATCCCGCCACTTGCACTGACCGGTGCAGTATTTGGCGCATTCCTTTCAGGTGTGTTCTACAGACTTTCCAAAGGCAAGATCATCTGTGCGGTGATCGGTGAGATCTTTGGAACAGGTATCATCGGATCCATGGTTTCTTATCCGGTGATGGCATTCCTGATGGGAAGAGGCGGACTGACAGCATTTTATTATACGCCGATGTTCCTTGCAGCAACCACAATGGGAGGATGTGTTGCCTATATTTTCCTGAAGGCTCTGAGTAAAGCAGGTCTTCTGGTGAAATTCCAGGCAGCTTTGGGTTCAAAAACATATGAGACAAAGAATTTTACAACTGCGAAAGCGAATTAAAGAAGAAAAGCCGCTGATCCATTGCATCACCAATCCAATCTCGATCCATGACTGTGCCAACGTGGTCCTTGCAGTAGGTGCAAGGCCGATCATGGCGGAGCATCCGGCAGAGGTGACAGATATTACGGCATCGGCTGGTGCGCTGATGCTGAATCTCGGGAATATTACCGATGCCAGAATCGAGTCAATGAAGCGTTCTATGAGAACCGCGATGGAAAATAAGATTCCGGTTCTTCTGGACCTGGTAGGGGTTGCATGCAGTGATCTCAGGCTGGATCTGGCGAGGGAGCTTTTAAGGATCGGTCATCCGGCAGTGCTGAAGGGAAATATGTCAGAGCTTCTGGCTGTTTCCGGGCTGCCGTCTCATGCGATCGGAATCGATGCGGGTGTCGAGGATGCTCTGACTGAGGAAAATATCGATGGAGTCAGTGAAGTGCTTAAGGCTTTTTCCAGAAATAATCAGGCAATCGTGCTGGCTACCGGGAAACAGGATTTTGTTACGGATGGTGAACGGGTTGTTCTGGTACAAAATGGCAGTGCGGCGCTGTCCGGGATCACAGGAACCGGCTGTATGGTCGGTGCACTGACTGCGGCGTTTTTGCCGGGGTGCGAAGATAATATTGCGAAAGAGATGACGGATAGGATAGAGGCAGGTGTCTGGTCTGGCGTTGAGATGGAATTAAATGGGAGATCCGGGAATTATCTGGCTGCGGCAGTGCTTGGTACTGCACTTATGGGTATCGCCGGCGAGGAAGCGGAGAAGATTTCCCGCGGTCCGGGAAGCTTTCAGGTAAATCTGCTGGATGAGATCTATGGGCTTTCGGATCGACAGCTGCTGGATCTGTTGAAGATTGAAATGTACTGAAAAAGAGGGGATTAGGATGGATAGAAAAGATTTGGATGTAACGTTGTATCTGGTGACGGATAGTTCTTATCATACGGAGGAGTCTTTGCTCCGTACGGTTGAGGAGGCTTGTAAGGGTGGTGTGACTCTGGTCCAGCTTCGCGAGAAGAATAAGGGTGGACGGGAGTATCTGGATAAGGCTTTTAAGGTGAAGGAGATCACAGATCGTTATAATGTGCCGCTGATCATTGATGATCGTGTGGATGTGGCGCTGGCCTGTGATGCGGCTGGTGTGCATGTTGGAGCTTCTGATATTCCGGTTGCTGTGGCAAGGAAGCTGATGGGACCGGATAAGATCGTGGGGGCTACTGCCAAGACGGTGGAGGCTGCTGTGAAGGCTTATGAGGATGGTGCGGATTATCTTGGTGTGGGGGCGATTTATCCTACTACTACTAAGGTGGTGACGATCCTTACCAAGGTTTCTACGTTGAAGGATATCTGTGAGGCGGTTCCGATTCCGGCGGTTGCGATCGGGGGATTGAATGCCGGGAATATGGATGTGCTTGAGGGTGCCGGTATGAGTGGTATGGCGGTTGTTTCTGCGATCATGAAGGCGAAGGATCCGAAGAAGAATGCGCGGGAGCTGAAGGATAAGATTGTTGCTTTGATGGGAAAGTGATTTAGGACATGAGTGAAGAGCAGTGGTGGATTTGAGGTTCATTGCTGTTCTTTTTTTGTTGAAATACGGACGCCCGTGAGGCGTGTGCTGCCTGTCGCCGGGGCTTCGTCGGGGGCTGGCTTCTAGGCTGCCGGAATTCTGCTAAAACCGTTTT
>USDK01000082.1 GCA_900553355.1 uncultured Lachnospiraceae bacterium | reverse complement strand
CTTATACGGTGCCGATCGAAAATTCCATCACGATCCAGACACGAAGTATCATGGGAACCGAGATTCCGCATGTGCGTTATACCCCGGCAAATGAGATGCCGACTTATTCGTTCAGCACAACGAGAGAATCGATCGACCAGGCGACAAAAGCATTTCAGAAAGTAAAAGACCTGACGGTGAAGCTTTCGATGGTGGAAAATGCCGCGTACCGTCTGGCTACGAATATCAAGAAGACACAGAAGCGTGCGAATGCGCTTCAGAATATTACCATTCCGATGTACACACAGCTTGTATACAACATTACCAATGCGCTGGAAGAAAAAGAGCGTGAAGAGTTTACGAGACTGAAAGTCATCAAACGAATGAAACAGAAGAAAGAGGCGAGAGCAGCCGGCTGAGATATAAAAACCCCTCACAGAGATCTGAAGGCAGAGGAAGCCCGGATCTTCGGTGAGGGGCTTTGTTGTACCGGGGCAGATCACGTTTCTTTTGGTATGTCGATCAGGTTGCTTGTGTATGGGATCTTTCCGGACAGGACGTCGTCGTAAAATTGCTGTTTTCCGTCGATATAGTCAATACAGTTCTCAACTTCACGCAGTTTCCTTTCCAATAATTCTTTCTTTTTAGCCAAAATCTGTTTGCGTTCGGGAATGGAACGCTCGCCTTTGAAGCACAAGGCGACGTATTCTTTCATTTCCACGATTCCCATGCCGCATCGTTTCAGACAAGACAGGCTGTTGATCCATGCCACATCCCTGTCGTCGAAAACTCTGTAATTGTTTTCATTTCGTTTTACATTGGGAACCAAACCCTCATTGCAGTAATATTTTAATGTCTCATATTTCATACCGGTCAGATCACAGACTTCTTTCATCGAATACATCAATCTGGTTTCCTCCTGTCAGTTTTTACACACGGATGTGATAGATTTTGGCAATGTGTTTTTGAAATAAAATTTTTGAAACAGATTCAAAAAAAGGTTGACCGGTAGTTACTACCGGGTATTACAATATCATTGTAATAAAAAAAGAGATCAATTGCAAGGAGTGACAGAGAATGGATCATGGTATGGAATATGTAACATTAAATAATGGAGTCAAAATGCCGATGGAAGGTTTTGGAGTATTTCAGGTGCCGGATCCGGCACAGTGCGAGCAGGCAGTGCTGGATGCGATCGCAAGCGGATACCGTCTGCTCGACACCGCTGCGGCTTACATGAATGAGAAAGCGGTAGGAGAGGCTGTCAAAAAGTGCGGCGTTCCAAGAGAAGAGCTGTTCATCACCACCAAGCTGTGGGTACAGGACGCCACATATGAAACAGCAAAGAAAGCAATCCAGACCTCTCTTGACAATCTGGGCCTGGATTACCTGGATCTGTATCTGATCCACCAGCCACTGAAGGATTATATCGGCGCATACCGTGCCATGGAAGAAGCTTACAAAGAAGGAAAGCTGAAAGCCATCGGTGTCTGCAACTTTTATCCGGCGCGCCTTGCAGACTTCTGTGAGAGCGTAGAAGTGATCCCGGCGGTTAATCAGGTAGAGTTGCATCCATTCTTCCAGCAGGAAAACGCCCTGACTCTCATGAGAGAATACGGAGTGGTTCCAGAAGCGTGGGGACCATTTGCTGAAGGAAATTATGGAATCTTCACTCATCCGGTACTGACAAAGATCGGGGAAAAATATGGGAAGAGCGCGGCTCAGACAGCCCTTCGGTGGAATGTGCAAAGAGGCGTGGTCGTAATTCCGAAATCCGTGCACAAAGACCGCATGGTGCAGAATATGGATATCTGGGATTTTGCCCTTAGTGATGAAGATATGGCAGAGATCGCAAAGCTTGATCTGGGACACAGCGAGATCGTGAACCACGATGATCCTGGGTTCATCAAGATGCTGCATGGCATGAAGATCCATGACTAATGAAAAGCAAAGCGGCTCTGAGATAACAGAACCGCTGGAAAAGAACTCATTAGTGGCCGGATGTCCCGAAGAGATTCAGGAGCACACATCCGGCCACAATTAAAAGGATCGCAATAACGCCGATGCCATTGATCTTCTGCCCAAAGATGAGCGCTGAGATGATGGTGGTCGCTACGATGCCGCCGGCACACCAGGTAGCGTATGCGACTCCAAGATTAATGTTCAGGAGTGCCTTGGAAAATGAATAAAAGCACAGAACATAAAAAACAATACAAAACAGTGTCGGTATCAGCTTTGAAAAGCCGTCCGATGCTTTCAGCAGTGAGGTTGCGATGATTTCAAGTATGATCGCAGCCCCTAATAATACATATGGCATGTTCATTCCTCCAGTCGTATGATACCGCAGGATATTATACTATGGAGAACGTAAGATTACAACGAAAGAACAGGTAAAGTTTAAGACAAATGCTGCAACACCGCTTTAAACCGGGATTTTTCGGATCTCAGACAGCAGCAGTAATAGGTGACGTTGGCCTCTTCATCCAGGATCGGGACGGCGATCCGGTCTGAGGTGTTCTCTGTACGCTTCATGATATAGTCGGTGGTAAAGGAAGGAAAGGCAGAGTTCGCTACCAGTTCTCCCAGGACATCATATTCCTGCTGCACAAGAAAACGGGAAGAGGGCATTTTCCGGCGGCAGAGTCCATCCCAGAAACCAATCTGGGAATAGAGAAGAAAGGTCTGTCCGTCCAGATCTTTCAGGTAAAGGCCCTCTGCATCTGCGAGAGGATGGAACGGGGGAAGAGAAACGTATAGGTGTTCACTTTCTATGGGGACAGAATAGAATTCTGCTTCATCCGGCTTTCTGTAGAGAATGGCCAGGTGATATTTTCCCTCCCGAAGCGCTGCTTCTGTTTGTTCCGGATCGGTCGACACTTCGGTAGAGATGGCCATGCCTTCATAAACCTGTGAAAGCAGGGAGACGAAATCAGAGATCAGTACAGGGGTGCAAAAGGCCACGAAGATGGTGCGTCTCTTCCGGTCAAATCCCCGGAGCTGTTCGATCATGGCAGCTTCCTGGAGAAGAAGATTTCTGGCATAACGGACAGCCAGTTCCCCGTTTTCATTCAGAGTGATGCGACTTTTCCGGCGGTCAAAAAGCCTGATGCCCAGTTCGTCCTCCAGACGCTGCATGGAGCGGCTGAGCGCCGGCTGGGAAATATGGAGCTGTTCTGCCGCCGCGGACAGAGTACCGCAGGAGGCAAAGGTTACAAGCTGTTCAAACAGATGGATTTCAATCATGGCTATTCTCCTTTTATTTATACGCGAAGGGTTAAGTCATTTAAAAATCTGTATGTCTGTATTTTACAGGAACAGAGAGCCCAAAAACAAGGGTTATTTTCGTCCCACCAGCATCCGGGACTCGCCCAGCATCATCATTGCCGCCCGCCGGCGTGAACCAAAGACCTCCCGGGCCGTATCGATGAGCCGTACATCTTCATAGCCCATGTCTCGCAGTTTCTGGGTGAAGGCCTTCATGTCCCCGTATATCCGGGGCTTCATGTTGTCGTTGATAGCGAACACACCGCCTTTTTTCAGCACTCGCAGGGTCTCCAGCAGTAATGCCTGCTTGTCAGCCCCCGTAATGTTGTGGTAGACGTAGTTGCTTACTACGGCATCGAAGCTCTCATCCGAGAAGTCCAGTTTGTTGGCGTCCCCATGCTGAAACCGACACCGGGCGGCCACACCTTCGCTGGCAGCATTTTTTTCACACATTGCCTGGCTATAGCCAAAATCTATGCCCCAATAGTCAATACCCACCACCTGGACCGATGGCCAGGTGAGGGCCGCCCGGATGGACAGAGGTCCGGAGCCGCAGCCCACGTCCAGAAGCTGCCCTTTCCCGTCGAAATCCAGATGGGAAAGGACAGTCAGGTGGGTCTGCTCCATCGTGCCGCCGCCTCCAAAGGCGTACTGCCGCCGTATCCAGGTGATCCAGCCCAGCAGGATCAGCAATAGAAGTGTAGTAATCACGAATACTATACCAAGCGCCGTGATATGGAATACTGCGAATGACAGCAAAGCCAGCACCGCGGACAGTGCCAAAAGCGTGCCTGCCGCATAGAAAACGGGGTTTGACATCCAGCTTCCGTAATCCTCTCCGTGAGTCCCAAGGCGGATTGTTTTTTGTTGAACTTGCTTTTGCTTCATTGTACATCATCCCTTTCCTTGTGAGTAATCAAGAAGTTAGAAACAACTAACTTATATGTCTAGTATATCTTATCCAACGTGAAAAAGCAATATATAGAAAAGATTTGAAACCGTTCATTGAAGGCAGATTTATTTCAACCCTCTTGCCTTTAATTCTTGAATGACCCGGTGATAGACGGGTATTTCTACATTATAGTCCGCAGCCATATCCTCCACTGCATAGACCAGCTCCGAAATTTCAGATTGTTTTCCCTTTGCAATATCACGCTGCATGGAAGTACCGGCTTCCGGGCTTAAGTCTGCGAGAATGGCAAGGTTTACATCCACCATATTCTCCGGGACGTCAAGCTCCATGGCTTTCGAGAGCGTCAGAAGTTCCCTGTCCATAGCAATGAAGGTTTCTCTTGGTTCGCCTTCTTTCTGGAAAACACCGGCCTGAGCATGATAATATTCACCTGCGGCAGCCATCGGACTGGTGTACATGAATTTCCGGAAGGTATCCCGGCGGACATGATCTGTGTATTCGCCGCTGATTCCGGCATGATCAAGATCTTGTTTTACCTGAGAGAGCTTTCCCATAACTGTCTCTGACGTTTTCTGCCCCGGCCGCAGTCCGTAGACTACCCGGAAAATATCGCCGCCATGAGTGATCTCTCCCGGGGCAGACACGTGAGCCGCCACATAGATGCAGCCGTCTGTTACCGTTACGTCCGGGAGACTTTTTTGCATCCGTTCTCCGGTGCCGTAGATATTCAGGATGGGAATCACGACTGTTTCCGGACCGCATGTCCGCTTCATCAGTTGGATCACGTCTTCCAGGGAATAGCTCTTGACGCACACAAAGACCACATCTGGTCTATCCCGATACTCCTCCATGGTCATGGCCTTGACAGGAGCGACCGTAAAATCGCCCTTTGCCGTATGCTTCATGGAGATTCCTTCCTTTTGAAAAGCTTCAAGCTGCGCCCCTCTTGCCAGAAAAGTCACATTTTTTCCACTCGCCGCCAGAAAAGCGCCGATGCTTCCACCGGTAGCGCCGGCTCCTGCAATTACATAGTTCAGTTCCATAATTGATATCCTCACAAATAATAGTTGGCTAAGTTTTTATTTAATATAAATCATATTGTGGATCGGGTCAATTATTTAATCAATGCTTTGATTCATGAAAGTGTTTATATCAGGATTACTTGACATGATATCTTTCTGCCGATAAGATGGTGATTATATGCGATGTGCTGGGCATTTTCCATATGAGTTTCTGTCGGAGGCAGCCAGTAAAATCCTCGGGAACAGATCATAAGAAATATATAACAGAACACTAGATCCGTATGAAAAAGTAGAGAACATGCAAGAAAGGAGCGGCAGCTATGCATCAACAAGATGAAAGACCAAAGAAAATACGCATCAGAGGCGCGAGAGTACATAATCTGAAAAATATCGATGTGGATATCCCTTTAAATAAGATCGTGGGAATTGCCGGGGTGTCCGGTTCCGGCAAGTCTTCCCTTGCTCTGGGCGTCCTGTATGCCGAGGGATCCAGACGTTATCTGGACGCCCTTTCTACATACACCCGGCGGAGGATGACTCAGGCGGCAAAGGCAGATGTGGATGAAGTGATGTATGTTCCGGCGGCTCTGGCTCTGCATCAGAGACCAGGCGTGGGAGGCATCAGATCCACCTTTGGGACGGGCACCGAGCTTTTAAACAGCCTCCGGTTGATGTATTCCAGGCTTGCCAGTCATTGCTGCCCAAACGGACATTATCTTTCGCCGACACTGGCGGTTGCAGCGGATCAGGAACTGGTCTGCCCGGAATGTGGCGCACATTTTTATGCTCCTTCTGCAGAGCAGCTGGCTTTTAACAGCCAGGGAGCCTGTAAGCGCTGCGGCGGCACGGGAATCGTACGGACGGTAGAGCGTTCCACTTTGATACCTGATGAAAGCCTGTCCATTGACGATGGCGCAGTTGCCCCGTGGAACAGTCTGATGTGGTCGCTGATGACCGATGTCTGCCGGGCAATGGGCGTACGGACAGATGTGCCGTTCCGGGATCTTACGGAGAAAGAAAAAGAGATTGTCTATGATGGCCCTATGGTGAAAAAACATATCTTTTACAAGCCGAAGAAGAGTGGAAGCGGCAGCGCCGGTGAGATGGATTTCACCTATTACAGTGCTACGGCCACTGTCTTGAATGCACTTGGCAAGGTAAAAGACGAAAAGGGTATGAAAAGGGTAGAGAAGTTTTTAAAAGAGGATGTCTGTCCGGAATGCGGTGGATCAAGACTTTCCCAGGAAGCACGGAAGCCGAAAATCCAGGGCATTTCACTGGATGAGGCGTGCAAAATGACCTTAAAAGAATTGGTTGGATGGGTACAGAAAGTCCCATCTTCCCTGCCGGAGGCCATGCGTCCTATGGCAGAGAGCATTTGTGAATCATTCCTGACATCCGCAAAACGGTTGATGGATCTGGGACTGTCTTATCTCTCGCTGGACAGAGCCTCTTCCACTCTTTCCACAGGAGAGCGGCAGCGGATGCAGCTGGCACGGGCAGTGAGAAACCGGACAACCGGTGTGCTTTATGTGCTTGATGAGCCGTCCATAGGCCTGCATCCATCCAACATTGTGGGCCTGAACGGAGTGATTCATGACCTGATTGCAGATGGGAACAGTGTGATACTTGTGGATCACGACATCCAGATTTTAAGAGAAGCCGACTGGTTGATCGAGATGGGACCCCAGGCTGGTGCAGACGGTGGCCGGGTGATTGCTGAAGGGACGATTGCTGAGGTTGAGCAGAATGAAATGTCCAGAATCGGCACGTTTCTGTCAGGCCGGGCAGAGATTGTCAGGGGAAAACATGTTGACACAGCCGGATTGTTTGCAGAGGGAACAATCACCCTTTCTACCGGACAGATCCATACGGTCAGGCCGCTTGAGGCAAAGCTGCCTAAGGGCAGGCTGACTGTTGTCACCGGCGTGTCCGGCTCGGGCAAGACAACCATGGTGCTGGAGAGTCTTATTCCCGCTGTGGAAGCGATGATTCAGGGGAAGAAGATGCCTGAGCATGTCCATGCCATCGAAGCATCTGGTATTTCCCATGTCAAACTGATAGACGCTACGCCCATTGGTATAAATGTCCGTTCTACTGTAGCTACCTATGCAAACGTGCATGATGAACTGCGGAAGCTCTATGCCCGGACGCAGGATGCAAGGGAACTGGGATACAAAGCAGGGGATTTTTCCTACAATACGGGGAGTCTTCGGTGTCCGGTCTGTGATGGGACCGGGACCATCAGCCTGGATGTGCAGTTTCTTCCGGATGTAAGCATTACTTGCCCGGAATGCCGGGGTTCCCGATATGCCAGAACAGCTTATGGAGTCAGGTACACCAACAAAGAAGGGCGGGACTGCTCCCTGCCGGAACTTATGGAGATGGATGTAAATGCCGCTATTGATTTTTGTAAAGACATGAAAAAGGTTTCCTCCAAATTGCAGGTGCTGCAGGATCTTGGACTGGGATATCTCACTCTGGGAGAGGAAACGCCAAGTCTGTCCGGCGGAGAAGCCCAGCGCCTGAAGCTGGCAAGTGAAATGGGACGAATGCAGTCGGATTCTATTTTTATTTTTGACGAACCTACGATCGGGCTCCATCCATTGGATGTGCAGACTCTCCTGGGAGTCTTTCAGACACTGATCGATAACGGAGCGACGGTAGTTGTGATAGAACACGACCTGGATGTGATCCGGAACGCAGATTATGTCATCGATATGGGACCCGGCGGTGGTGAAGACGGAGGAAGGATCGTTGCCTGTGGGATGCCGGAAGAAATCAGAAACAACAAGGAGAGTATTACCGGGAGATATCTATAGAGTATAAATGGAGTATCAATGCTTTTTCTTGACTTATAAAAACCCTGTGCTATAATGTCTTATTGAAAAAAGTTTATTTTGAAACGGTTTCCTAGGAAACTTAAAGCAACAGGGAGGGACGTTTGTGAACAGGACGACAGAGCTATGGATGGGACTTCGGAGCCTGCTGCGTCTGTACGACAAGATGTTGAAACGGGTCTGCGCGGCACATGATCTGACGGTGATAGAGGCTGATGTGGTCAGCTTTCTGCAGAATAATCCTGGAAAAGATACGGCTGCCGGTATTGTGGGAATGCGGGTGCTCTCCAATCGCCTTCC
>USDK01000081.1 GCA_900553355.1 uncultured Lachnospiraceae bacterium | reverse complement strand
TGCCGTTTTTCAGATATGAAAGAGCCTTTTGATAAAAGAAAGGGATGTCCCTTTCCTATAAATCTAAAAATTCATAGTTTTGGGACACCCTCGTTCCCCTGTTAAACGATATCCGCGGTGATTCCTCTGTGCTCCACGGAGGTGGAAAACACGATCAGGGTTTTGGTCCGTCCGAATCTCTGCAATTCTCCAATAAACTGGTCTAATTCTACTGTGCCTGGGAAAAGGACTTCCAGCACCATAGAATAGTCTCCTGTGACGCAGTTGCATTCGATCACATTGGGGCAGTTTTTTACAAAAGGATAAAATTCTTTTTTATCTTCAGGGACCACTTCCAGGTTGATCAGTGCCTTGATGTGATACCCAAGGGCAACCGGGTTGATCTGGGCATGATAGCCTGTAATAAAGCCGTCTTTTTCAAGTTTTTCTATTCTGGCGGATACTGCAGGGGTAGAAAGATAGACCTTCCCGGCAATGTCTTTCAGGGGTGTCTTTGCATTTTCCTGCAGAGTATCCAGGATTATCTTGTCTATTGTATCCAGTCTTTCATGTTTCATCGCATATCCTTTCCATAAATAAAAAAGCATATCCGTTTTTACGGATACGCCTTTGCATCGCTTCTGTTTTCTTTTAAGGATAGCATTGGTATCAGACCTTGTCAATCAGACTTAAATTTTTTAAGCAGAAATGCCGGTATTTTTTTATAATAAAGCATTTTGGATGAAAAAAATAAATAATTCTCGTTATCTGACCAATCCATTGACTCATTTTGCAGAAAGTCTTACGATTTTTTTCAGTTGATGCGCAGCAGCAAAAAAGCAGTGAAGGAGAAGAAAAATGGCACATACTTATGATCCCTATACCAATGTAATTGACACGATGACGAAAGCGATGGAGGTGGGACATATTGACCAGTCCATGTTTGAAATTTTGAAAAATCCACAAAGGGAGACAAAAGTATATCTTCCGGTGGAGATGGACGACGGCACTGTCCGGGTCTTCGAAGGATACCGTGTACAGCATTCCAATATCCGCGGCCCTTTTAAGGGAGGCATCCGGTATCACCAGAACTGCGATTTGAATGAAGTAAAGGCTCTTGCGACATGGATGACTCTGAAATGTGCGGTTGCCGATATCCCTTACGGCGGAGCCAAAGGCGGGATCCAGGTAGATCCGCATACCCTGTCCCGAAGAGAACTAAGAAATCTGACAAGGCGTTATACGTTCGCCATTGCGCCGATCATCGGATCCGATACCGATATCCCTGCTCCGGATGTCAATACCAATTCCCAGACGATGGCCTGGCTTTTGGATACTTATAGTCAGCTGAAAGGGCATCCATGTCCTGGTGTTGTGACAGGAAAACCCGTCGAGCTGGGAGGTTCAAAAGGAAGAAATTCTGCCACTGGCAGAGGCGTGGTCATCAGTACCAAACTTCTTCTGGCACAGCATGGAAAAGAGCTTGCCGGAACAACCGTTGCGATCCAGGGTATGGGGAATGTGGGAGCCAATGCGGCCCGTGTTTTTTATCACAGAGGAGTAAAGGTTCTTGCCATCAGCGACATTTCCGGCGGCCTTTATTGTGAGGACGGTCTGGATATCGATACGATCTCTGTCTTTTTAGATCAGGAGGGAGCTCTTCTGAAAGACTATCAGGCTCCGGGAATCCAGCATATTTCGAATGAAGAGGTCCTGACATGTCAATGTGATGTGCTGGTGCCTGCGGCTATGGAAAATCAGATCACTGCAGAAAATGCAGATAAGCTGAATTGTTCCTTTATTGTGGAGGCTGCAAACGGGCCGACGACAGAGGAGGCAGACGCAATATTGGAAAAACGAGGGATTACTCTCATTCCGGATATCTTTGCAAACAGCGGCGGAGTTATCGTTTCCTACTTTGAGTGGGTACAGAACATTCAGGAACTGACATGGGACCGCGATCAGGTAAATGAGATGCTGGAGAGACTAATGACCAGATCTTTCCAGAGCCTTTTAGAGGTTGTGGATGAATGTCACTGCACCTTTCGGATGGCAGCCTATATTGTGGCTCTCAGGAAATTGGTTATTGCAGAACAGATGAAGGGAATCTTTCCATAGAAACAATAACGGAGGAAGACAGGATGAAAAAATGTATCGTGACAGTACTCGGAAGAGATACTGTTGGAATTGTTGCAAAAGTGTGTACATATCTGGCAGATAATAAGATTAATATCCTGGACATTTCGCAGACAATTGTCCAGGGCTATTTTAATATGATGGTGATCGCAGATATTACAGAGCTTGAAAAAGACTTTACTGTACTCTGTGATGAGCTGGAGAGACTGGGACAGGAAATCGGTGTAAACATTCATTGTCAGAGAACAGAGATTTTTGAGAAAATGCACAGGCTGTAGAAGGGTGATGCTGTATGATCAATATGTATGAAGTGTCAGAGACAAATAAGATGATCGAGAACGAAAAGCTGGACGTAAGAACGATTACTCTGGGCATCAGTCTTTTGGACTGCATTGACTCTGACTTAAAGGAAACGAACCGTAAGATTTTTGAAAAGATTACCGCAGCAGCGAAAGATCTTGTCACTGTCGGGCAGGATATTGAAAAGGAATTTGGCATTCCTATTGTAAATAAAAGAATTTCTGTTACCCCGATCGCCCTGGTCGGTGGAGCTGCATGCAAGACTCCGGACGATTTTGTAGAGATTGCAAAGACACTGGACAAGGCAGCAGAAACAGTAGGGGTGAATTTTATCGGAGGATATTCTGCCCTTGTTTCAAAGGCAATGACAAAAAGCGATGAAAATCTGATCCGTTCGATCCCTCAGGCACTTGCAGTTACTGAACATGTCTGTAGTTCTGTGAACGTAGGTTCGACAAAGACAGGGATCAATATGGATGCCGTGCGTCTGAGCGGCGAGGTGGTTAAGGCAGCTTCGGAGGCCACAAAAGACAGAGATTCATTGGGCTGTGCAAAGTTTGTGGTCTTCTGTAATGCGCCAGATGACAATCCGTTTATGGCAGGGGCGTTCCACGGAGTTACAGAAGCTGACATGGTAATAAATGTAGGGGTCAGCGGACCGGGAGTCATAAAAAAAGCACTTGAAAAGGTTCGTGGGAAAGGCTTTGAAGAACTTTGCGAGACGATTAAAAAGACGGCGTTTAAGATTACCCGCGTGGGACAGCTTGTAGCTGCCCAGGCATCACAACGCCTGGGAGTACCCTTTGGGATCGTAGATCTTTCCCTGGCGCCGACGCCGGATGCGGGGGACAGTGTGGCAGAAATTCTTGAGGAAATTGGACTGGAACGGGCAGGAGCGCCGGGAACGACTGCTGCGCTGGCACTTCTCAATGACCAGGTAAAAAAAGGAGGCGTCATGGCTTCTTCCTATGTAGGAGGCTTAAGCGGCGCATTTATTCCAGTCAGTGAGGATCAGGGAATGATAGATGCCGTCTGTGCAGGAGCTTTGACTCTTGAAAAACTGGAGGCCATGACCTGTGTCTGTTCGGTGGGGCTAGATATGATAGCGATTCCGGGGAAAACATCGGCGGAAACGATATCAGGTATTATCGCAGACGAAATGGCAATTGGCATGGTAAATCAGAAGACAACGGCCGTACGTCTGATTCCTGTGATCGGGAAAGATGTGGGAGAGACAGCTCACTTTGGAGGACTGCTTGGATATGCGCCGATCATACCAGTCAATGGGTTTGGCTGCGAAAACTTTGTCAGCAGAAAGGGCAGGATACCTGCTCCGATCCACAGCTTCAAAAACTAGACTCTGTCTGCATGCCTCACTTACATACGCAATCCGGCGGAAGAAGAAAGGACTTCCGCCGGATTTTTTGCATGGTTATCTATAAAAAAATTTTATAGAAGATAAAAAATTTCAATTTCACATTTCTGCTGTTCAGAGCTAAAATCTTTTATGGTTAAATGATAAGTCAGTGAACTGTTCAACCAGGAACAGTTCAAAAGGAAAGAGGAGGTGCTTATAAAAGTGGCAGAGGATTTCAAGGCAGAAGAACTGATCTTTATGATGAAAAAGGTCGGCCTGGATCTGGCATCACAGCTGGAAGCAAATCTAAAGTACGAAAATATGAGCGGATCCCAGATCTACTTCATGGTATATCTTTTAAGACACCATCCGGAAGGAACTTATCTTACGGAGTTATGCCATGAAATCGGAGTGTCAAAGTCCACCCTTTCTATGCTGATCAAAAAGCTTCGGAAGGCGGGATATATTGCATTCCGGGAGAATCCGGAGGATACTCGGAAAAAGAAGCTGATTCCGACAGAAAAGCTCATGGATGAGAGCAAAAAATTTCTGGAAAAAGCAGACCGCATGGAAAATGAGATCTGCAATGCACTGGATCGCCAGGAGCGAGTTGAGCTGTGGAAACTTGAGCGAAAGCTTTTGTCCCATCTGGCTGGAATGGAGCATGACAAAAATGAAGAAAAACAGGAGGTAACCTTACAGTGAAAAAAGTATTACAACAGCTGGGAAAGTATAAGCGGGACACCTTTTTATGTATAGGTCTTACCGCTCTTGAAGTTATTATGGAAATACTGATGCCCTTTGTGACGGCCATGATCATCGACGATGGGCTGGAGGCCGCCAATCTCGGAGTTGTTTATCGACTGGGGGCGCTGATCGTGGCTATGGCCTTTTTAAGTCTGGTCTTCGGAGCGCTTGCCGGAAAAAATGCGGCCAGTGCCGCATCAGGGCTGTCGGCTAATCTGCGTGAGGCTATTTATGCAAATATCCAGACCTTTTCATTTTCGAATATTGATAAATTCAGTGTACCGGGACTCGTCACACGTATGACAACCGATATCACCAATGTTCAGACCGCATATATGATGGTAATCCGTGTGGCTGTCCGGGCTCCGTTGAACCTGGTTTTCAGTTTTGCCATGTGTCTGATCATCAGCCCGCGTCTGAGCATGATGTTCCTGATCGCGGTAGTATTCCTTCTGGTGGTGATCGGATCGATCATGGTGGTAACACTTAAGATTTTCCGTCAGGTATTCCGGCGGTATGATGACCTGAATGCCAGTGTTCAGGAGAATGTGACAGCAATCCGCGTTGTCAAGGCATTTGTAAGGGAAGACCATGAAAATGTGAAGTTTTCGAAGGCGTCCAAGATGCTTTACGACCTGTCAGTAAAAGCAGAAGGACTGCTGGCTTTCAATAACCCGGCCATGATGGTTGCAGTCTATTTCTGTATCATTTCCGTATCCTGGTTCGGCGCGAAATTTATCGTGGGCGGTTCAATGACCACCGGGGACCTGACCAGTCTGTTCAGTTACATCATGGCGCTTCTGATGAGCCTGATGATGCTGTCCATGGTAGTGGTTATGATCAGTATGTCTATGGCCAGTATCCGCCGTATCAGTGAAGTCTTAAATGAGACGCCGGATCTGACAGATCCGGAAGATCCGGTGATGGAGGTTGCAGACGGAAGCATTGATTTTAATCATGTAGACTTTTCCTACCAGCATGGAAGTGGGAAAAATGCGTTGTCTGATATCGACCTTCATATCAAAAGCGGAGAGACGATTGGTGTGATCGGTGGTACCGGCTCAGGAAAGAGCAGCCTGGTCAATCTGATCTGCCGGCTTTATGATGTAGATCAGGGATCCGTCTGTGTCGGAGGCGTGGACGTCCGTAAGTATGATACAGAGGTGCTGAGGAATCAGGTATCCGTTGTGCTTCAGAAGAACACATTGTTTTCCGGTACTATCCTCGATAACCTCCGCTGGGGAAATCCGGACGCGACGGAAGAGGAATGTATTGAGGCATGTAAAGCAGCCTGTGCCGATGAGTTTATCGACCGGATGCCTATGGGATACCGCACCAGGATCGAACGGGGTGGATCCAATGTATCCGGCGGACAGAAACAGCGTCTGTGTATTGCGCGTGCGCTGCTGAAAAAACCGAAGGTTCTGATCCTGGATGATTCCACCAGCGCTGTAGATACGGCTACAGACGCCAGCATCCGCAAGGCATTTGCAGAAGAGATCCCGGGAACCACAAAGATCATCATTGCGCAGAGAGTTTCCAGTGTTGAGTCTGCGGATCGGATCCTGGTACTGGACAATGGAAAGATTGATGCATTTGACACCCATGAACATCTGCTGGAGAATAACGCCATTTACCAGGAGATCTATAATTCGCAGATCGAAGGCGGCGGCGACTTCGACCAGCCGGCTTAAGACAGGAAGGAGGAAACATACGCTATGAACGAGAATAAAAATGAAAACAAAGCAACCAGATCAGCGACTGCTTCAAAGCTGATCGCCCGGGTTATCCGATATATGCTTCACTATTATAAGTATCCGTTTTTATTGGTAATTGTCTGTATTATAGTCACAGCAATTGCGACAGTTATAGGAGCTACCTTCCCACAGACACTGGTTGATGATTATATCACCCCGATGCTGCAGAACGGTACCGATGATTTCAGCGGCCTGGCAAAAGATCTGTTCCGCCTGGCCTGCATCATGGGCATCGGCGTCATCACCGCCTTTTCCTATAACCGTATCATGGTCAATGTCAGCCAGGGTACCATGCGTCGTTTAAGGGATGACCTCTTTCGCAGGATGGAAGCACTGCCGATCAAGTATTTCGACACCCACGCACACGGCGATATCATGTCAGTTTACACCAACGATGTGGATACCCTGCGGCAGCTTCTGAGCCAGAGTATCCCTCAGATCATCAACTCGGTGATCACCATGTGCGCGACACTGATTACAATGATTATTTTAAATCCGGTGCTGACAATTATCTCGATTCTGACTGCTTTGGTCATGTTGTTTGTCACCTCAAAATTTTCACAGCTGTCTGGAAAATATTATGTCCGCCAGCAGATCGATCTGGGAGCTGTGGATGGCTTTATCGAAGAGATGCTGGACGGTCAGAAGGTGGTCAAAGTCTTCTGTCATGAAGACAAAGCCATGAAAGATTTTCATGAAGTAAACGAAAAACTCAGAAACAGTACGAATAAGGCAAACCGGTATGCCAACCTGCTGATGCCTGTAAATGCCAATATCGGATGGATCAGCTATGCGCTGGTGGCTATTGTGGGAGCAATCTTAGGAATCAATGAAATGGCAGGCGTGACGATCGGAACGGTCATCACCTTTGTAGGACTGAACAAAAGTTTTACGAATCCGATCACCCAGGTCAGCCAGCAGATCAACTTTGTGGTCAATGCGGCAGCCGGCGCACAGCGTGTCTTTGATCTGATGGATCAGGAGCCGGAGGTAGATGAAGGATATGTGGAACTGGTCAATGCAAAAGAAGACGAAAATGGCCAGTTGACAGAGACCCCGGAGAGGACAGACCTCTGGGCATGGAAGCATCCCCATAAAGCAGAAGGGACGGTTACATATACGAAGCTGGAAGGCGGTGTCGTATTTGATGACGTAGATTTTGGATATACGGATGAAAAGATTGTTCTTCATAATATCAGCTTATGGGCGAAACCAGGGCAGAAGATCGCCTTTGTCGGAGCGACGGGTGCAGGAAAGACGACGATCACAAACCTGATCAACCGGTTTTATGATATTGCGGACGGCAAGATCCGCTATGACGGTATTAATATCAATAAGATCAAGAAGCCGGATCTGCGTCGTTCCTTAGGCATGGTACTTCAGGATACCCACCTGTTTACCGGTACGGTTATGGATAATATCCGGTACGGAAAACTGGACGCAACAGACGAGGAGTGTATCAAGGCGGCAGAACTTGCCAATGCAGACGGATTTATCCGGCGTCTGCCGAACGGCTACGATACCATGCTTACCGGAGACGGCGCCAACTTAAGCCAGGGGCAGCGCCAGCTTCTTGCCATTGCCCGGGCGGCCGTTGCAGATCCGCCGGCTCTGATCCTGGACGAAGCGACTTCCTCCATCGATACCCGTACAGAAAAGCTGGTTCAGGCAGGTATGGACGCCCTGATGAAGGGACGTACCACCTTTGTGATCGCGCACAGGCTTTCTACTGTCAAGAACTCTGACTGCATCATGGTTATGGAACAGGGCAGGATTATTGAGCGGGGAACTCACGATGAACTGATCGAGAAGAAAGGAAAATACTATCAGCTGTATACCGGTAATTTTGCAGCTCAGGGTTAAAGAGCAATAAGAAAATAGTATGCGTTTAAGTTATACTGGTCTGCCAAATCGGTATTTCACATTTTGAAGAAAACCTCCTACAATATGACTTGTAAAGAAACAGAACACGAGTCAGTAAAAGTAGGAGGTTTTTGTTATGGAATATGTAACATTAAGTAATGGAGTTAAAATGCCACAATTAGGCTATGGGGTATATCAGACACCAGCAGAAGATACAAAACGCTGTGTTTTAGATGCCTTAAGCGTTGGATATCGTTCTATTGATTCAGCACAGGCATATGGTAATGAAGAGGGTGTTGGTGAAGCAATTGTTGAATCAGGTATTCCTAGAGAAGAATTGTTCATTACGACTAAAGTATGGTTAAGTAATGCCGGCTATGAAAAAGCGAAAGCATCAATTGAAGAATCTTTAAGAAAACTGAAAACAGATTATATTGACTTATTATTGATTCATCAGCCATTCCATGATTACTACGGAACTTATCGTGCAATGGAAGAAGCATATAAAGAGGGTAAAGTAAGAGCAATTGGTGTGTCTAATTTCTATCCAGATCGTTTTATTGATATTGCAAATTCTGTAGAAATTAAACCAATGGTTAATCAGGTTGAAACACATGTTTTTCAGCAACAGAAAGTCGCTAAGGAAATTATGAAGAAATATAATACACAAATTGAATCATGGGGACCATTTGCGGAAGGTAAAAATGATTATTTCAATAATCCAGTATTGAAAGAGATAGGAAATCAGTAT
>USDK01000080.1 GCA_900553355.1 uncultured Lachnospiraceae bacterium | reverse complement strand
ATTGGCTCCTCGGAACAGCCGGGGATGAGGAGCCTTTATTAAATTCACCTAAAAATGCTATTCCTTCCGAAGAAAAAAGAATTAATTCGGAAGAAATTCAAAATAATCCAGAAGAAAGTACCACAAAAATAAAAGAAAAAGAAAATATATATAATACTGCCTTCCAGCCACCGGAACTGGAACGGGCTTTCCAGCTGTACTTGTCCGTGAGAGAACATAACTTCGGTGAGATCATCCCGGAACAGGTGCAGGCCCTCCGGGAAGACCTTCTTTCCTTGTCTAATGATCCGGCGGAGCAGCTGGCGATCATAAAGAAGGCGACAGCAGGCGGATGGAAGAGTTTCTATAAATCGAAGGAGAAATCCGGAAAGAAGAACCAGGAGAAAAAAGACACCAGACAGAAGGGAAGTAAGTTCAGTAACTTTCAGGAGCGGTCTTATGATATGGCTGATCTGGAAAGCCGGCTGGTAGAAAGAGGAGGACAATGATCACAACAGAATTGATCCAGAAGTATTTCGGAACCCTGGAAGAGTTTGAGCGGTTCCGTCTGAACTGGATCCGGGTATGTACGAGAATTAATGAAGCCGGTGTGAACGCTGGACGAAGAGAAGCGGCGGAGCACCGGGCACAGATGATGAAGATTATATGAAAGGAGCCAGCCTCCGGCCGGGGCAAGGGTATACCGGGCTTCTAATAAACAGGTAAAGAACAATGGGAAAGAAAATGAGTGAATATATGGCCGGCCGGGATGACGGGCTTCTCCTGGCGCTGAAAATCGTCAAGGAAGATGGAGTGGAGGCACTGGAGAAGGAAATACATTTCCGGAATCTTACCGGGATACATACGGCGCTGGCGAAGAAAGAACTTGACCAGGCAAGCGTAAAGATCAAGGAGATGACGATTGATACAATCACAATCTTGAGCGCCGCAACGCTTCGGGATGAATTCGAGTTCGGAAAGAAACGGATCAGCCGGTTCATAAACCGGTTAAACCTGAAGGCGGAGTGCCTGATGGATGATTATGTAACGTGGAAGGAGATCATTGACGATCTACGGGAGGATATAGGGCTGGAGTTGAAGATCAGGAGGAATGATTGATATGAGATACACAGAATATCATGCCGGGAAAGCAGTTGTCAAAGATCGGCAGCTGCTTCCCCAGGCAATGGAGAAACTGTCCAGGATTGAGGACATGGGTCGCATCCCACAGATCTGCTGTGATGAGTATTGCAAGTATCCAGGACGGTGCAGGTCACAGGATGAGATGGATCAAATCTGTGATGAGTGCAAACTTGCAGGGTTATTTGACTTGCTGGTGGATGAAGAAAATTAGGATTTAGTGGAGGTGAGAAAATGGCAAAAGCTAATAAGTGCGATGTTTGCGGGAATTTTTATGATCCAAAAGATCATAGAGACAACGACATAGCATGGATAAAAACAATTGATAAACAGGATATATGCATGAATTCAATTGACCTATGCCCTCAATGCTCGAAACAATTAGAGGTTTTTTTGGAAGATAGGAGGAAAAGTCATTCATGCAGAAACTAGAGAAGATCCTGGAAGAGATGAAAGAGAGTTCTATTATGGTTGCGACATCTAAAGAACATTATATTCATCCTCAAGATGGAAGGTTTGTTGAAGAGGTTGTTTTATTAAACGATGTGGAAGAAATCATTCGCAAGCACATGTCTGGTAAGGGCAAGGATGCCCACATGAATGACGGCTGGGTTCCGGTGGAGGAGCGGCTGCCTGAAGAATATGGAGAATACTTGGTAACAATCGTCCCGTCGGCAGGATACTTGTGGGCAAAAAGAATTATAGCAAACTTCTCGGATCTGATGGGAATAGTCAAGAAACCTATCTTTTACACAGGAGAGGTAGGAAAAATTGATTTCGAAGATATTACCGATATGGTTATCGCCTGGAGTCCTATTCCAGAGCCATACCGCCCGGAAAGGAGTAGCGATGAAAAAGAATAATATGCACAAGGTATTTGCTGGATTGCTAGCCATGATCGTGATTGTGTGTGCTGCGGTGATCGGATGGTCAGCTGCTGAGCCAGAACAAACAACTGCACCGGATCCGGAGCCCCTGGTGATTAACACGGTAGAGGATGGAGATGACATGCTCCTGACCGTGATTCGGGACAACGGCGAGACGGTCTTCCAGTATGAGGGCAATGTTGAACTCTGGAAAGGTACAGACGGAAAGAATTATGCGATATTGCATTTGAACGAGGAGGTGCTGCAGTGAAAGAACGCAGAGACAGGAAGGAAATGAAAGCCGATCAGCAGAGACATTATAACGAGTTGGAAGAGACCCCGGCTTCCCAGAAGGCCAAGGAGCGCTTCCGGCGTCCTGCCTACCAGGCCAGAGGCATGATCCGGGAACAGGGCCGGCAGATGGAGGCACGGCGATGACAGTGCGTGACCTGATCGACAGGCTGATGGACGGGATCCAGTCCGGGGAGCTCCGGGGTTCGGATCCGGTCCCGGCTGACATCCTGGAAGAGGACAACAAGTCCGTGTTTGAGTACCTGGCAGAGAAGTATGGCATAGGGGAGGATGATACCGATGGAAGATAATTGGAGCCCGGAAGGGTACGAGCGTCTGGCGGCAGGCGTTGTGGAGCAGGCGGTCACTGACTACCGGAGGGCGCTCCGCAGGCTGTGGAACCATCCGTACGATGAAATGGCGCTGCGTGGGAAAGAGGAGTGCGAACGGTTTTTCCGTAGGGACATGGGGTTATATTCCGACCTGGACGGGGAAATGATCATAAGGGCGATAAAGGAAAGAGTCAGCAGGGAGATGAAGCGGTGAACAGGGAACTATTGAACAGGTATAAACTAAATAAGAGGGAACTTGCGCTGATAGACCGGCAGCTGGACAGGCTGAACGATCAGCTGGAGAATGTGCCGGAGGTCTCTGGGAAGGTGACAAAGTCCGGTGATGATTTCCCCTACATAGAGGAGCACATGACTGTCCGCATGGCAGAGCCAAAAGCTGCCACTGCCATTAAGGAGCGGATCCGGGAGAAAGAGACGAGGCAGCAAGAGCTGATGTCAGAAATCCGGAAGGTAGAGGAGTTTATTTCCGGCCTTCCAGATGGGATGGAAAGGAATATCCTGGAAATGGTCTACCTGGAGGACATGAGCCAGAGAGATGCAGCGGAGATGACGGGGTATACGCAAGGGAGGATAGCACAGATCATAAAGAAGTCAGTAAAAGATTAATCACATTAATAATTTGGATGTGCTATGATTATACTGCAGAAAGTGAACAGACATATCTTTTTCACTTTTTCCTCCTCATAAAATATACAACCCATAGAGGGCGCCTTGCTTCGGCAGGGCGTCTTTTCTGTTGAAATCTGTCGGAATTTGGAATATCATGGAAGTAGGTTTTCAGTGTAAGAGAAATGAGGTAGATTGTAACGTGACTGATGGGCATATAAAGGAGGAATTAAGCTTCGCATATACGCAGGCTATCTCTGCTTATGCTGGTATGGGATGCGAACAAAGGCGCAGAGATTATGGAATAGATGGAAGCATAAATGATATAAAATATAGTAATACAAGAAAGAGATATGCTGAGTCTGGATATTCCATTGATTTTCAGCTAAAAGCTACAGTGAATGCAAAAATAAAAAATGGTATAATACTATATGATTTGGAAATAAAGAATTATAAAGATTTAATTGAAACTGAAATTGGCACACCAAGAATTTTAATATTATATTGTTTACCAAGAGAAAAAGATGAATGGGTAGATGTGTTAAATGATGAATTAAAATTACGAAAATGTGCTTATTGGTGTTCGCTAAGGGGACTACCTGATGTAAATAATAAGAAAAAAGTACGCATTAAATTTCCGGAAGAACAAAGATTTACTTCGGAGGAATTAATCCGACTAATGAGTTTGGTTAAAGGGGGTGCGGACTTATGAATAAATTGAAAATTATTTCAAATATAACAGCTTCAGCTATCGAAAAGTATCTCCTTTTAAATGATTGGAGAAGAGATTATAGTTTTAAAAACAATAAATTGATGGTTTTTGAATGGAATGAGGAATCCTTAGTAATACCAGCGAGTGAAAAGTATAGAGATTTTTATATAAAACTTGTAGATGTTGTAGATGCCTTATCTGAAATTTACCATAAATCTTTCGCAGAGATAGTAAAGGAAATAATGGCGTCATACTATGATTTACTTCAATTCAGAATAAAATCAGAGATATCTGAAGAAGGAGAACTTCCATTAGGGTATGCTTCAAATTGTATTGAAGGCTTAAAAGATTTAATTCTTTATTCAGCTTGCGCAGAAGGGAATCCTGAGGCAGTATGTTTGAGAACAACTAATAATGCAAAACAAATATTAGATAATTTTCGATTGGCTCAAACAGAAGTTGGAAGTTTTGTGATTAATATCGATATTAAAGTTGTTGATGAAGAAAATGAACAGTTACCTTTACCTGGTATTGTTTCAGACTACTCATTTGAACATAAAATTGTAAAACGAATAGGGAAGGCCATTCAACAAATAGATGATATTACAAAAGGCGATTCAGAAATGGACGAGGTTTTATCTAATGCATATGAATCAGGAGTAACTGCAAATATTTGCGATGCACTTATGAAATTAAAGCCTGAGAATTCAGATGTTGAAGTGGAAACCACTATTCGTTACGCTTCTTCAATTAGTCACACTACTAATGACATAAGTAGTGTTAATATTCGCGGTAATCATTTTTATGTTATGAATGAAATATCTAAAAGATATCGTGATAAAGAGATGAATCAAAATACTACTATAAGAGGGATTATTAAATCATTAGATAAAAAGAAAATAGGTGAAGTTAAATATGAACGAAAAATATCAATAATTTCTTTTTTAGATGGGCAATATAGAGTCGTTAAAGCAGAGTTAGATGAAGAATCGCACAAAGAAGCTTGCGACGCATTTAGAGATGAGCGAGAAGTAGAAATTAAAGGAAATCTTGATATGAGTAGTAAAATATGGAGGATAAAACGAATTGACAGTTTTAGAGTTTTGACAAATTGAAATTTAAGCACCCTCCGGGGTGCTTTTCTAATGCATAAAATTCGGAAACAGAGGTGAGGTGATTGCCGAAACAGAGAAGTCCGGACTCTTACAAAGCTGAAGAAATGTATAAGCAGGGTATGAAGTTAGTCGAGATTGCAAGTCAACTAAATATATCCGAGGGTACTGTAAGAAGTTGGAAAAATAGATATAATTTTGATGGGAAATCTACTGCAACGTTGCAAAAGAATAATCGCAACGTTGCGAAAAGAAAACCCGGCGCTCCGAAGGGCAATAAGAATGCTGTCGGGCATGGCGCGCCGAAAGGAAACCAGAATGCCGTGAAGCACGGACTATTCTCCCGGTATCTTCCAGAGGATACTAGGGAGATTTTTTATTCCCTGGATTCAGTTGATCCATTGGATCTGTTGTGGGATCAGATCAAGCTGGCATACACAGCCATTATGAGGGCTCAGCAGATCATGCATGTAAGGGATCAAGACGATAAGACCATCGAAAAGGTCGGAGACAGTAAGGGGAATATAATATCCGAGAAATGGGAAGTACAACAGGCCTGGGATAAGCAGGCATCCTTCCTGCAGGCACAGGCTAAGGCTCAGAAAGAGCTGACCACCATGATTAAGCAGTATGAAGAGTTGCTGCATAAGAACTGGGATCTGGCCACGAAGGAGCAGAAAGCCCGGATTAGGCAGTTAAAAGCGAAGACGGAGCAGATCCAGGGCGCCGATCAGAATCCGATTGAAGATAAGGTCAAGAAACTCTTTGATGCGATCGGGGGTGCGTTAGATGAATCTGAATAGCATCTACACACCGAAACAGATTGAGATCCTGAAAGCCTGCCGGAATACAGACTGGTTTATGCTGATCAACCACGGAGCGAAGCGTTCCGGAAAGACGCAGCTGGACAATGATATCTTCCTGCAGGAGCTGATGAGAGTCCGGGGGATTGCGAACAAGCTGGGGATTGATACTCCACAGTACATCCTGGCCGGGTATTCGATGGGAAATATCCAGGACAATATCCTCACGGAGCTGTCGAATAAATATGGCTTTGAGTTCAAGTTTGACCGTTTCAACAACTTCACCTTGTTCGGGGTAAAGGTAGTGCAGACTTCCCACGGGAACATCAGCGGACTTGGCCGGATCCGAGGTATGACAGCCTTTGGTGCATATATCAACGAGGCATCATTGGCCAACCAGGAGGTATTCGATGAGATCAAGGCCAGGTGCAGCGGACCAGGAGCCCGGATCATTGCCGATACGAACCCGGATCATCCGGAGCACTGGCTGCTAAAGGATTATATCAAGTCTCCTGCAGAGGGAATCTTAAGCTTCCATTTTGCTTTGCAGGATAATACCTTCCTGGATCAGAGATATATCAAAAATATCATTGAGACTACTCCGAAGGGAATGTTCTCTGACCGTGGTATTAAAGGTCTCTGGGTATCCGGAGAAGGCGTTGTCTATCCGGATTTTGACCAGAATGTGCATGTGATCACGCCGGAGCAGGCACGGGGCTTGATATTTGAACGTGTACTGGCCGGCGTAGACTGGGGCTGGGAACACTGGGGTGCCATTGTAGTAATCGGCGTAAAAGCCGGCAGCTACTATGTCATCGAGGAACATGCAGCACAGCATAAACATATCAACAGCTGGATAGCTGTAGCAAAGGATATTATCAGACGGTATGGTAATATCCCTTTTTATTGCGATCCGGCCAGGCCGGAGCATGTGGCATCCTTCCAGGAGGCAGGGATCAATGCTTTTCTGGGGAACAATAGGGTGCTGTCCGGGATTGAGGCGGTGGCCACATTGATGACGAACCGGCAGTTTTTTATTGTGTATTCTCAGTGCCCGAGGTTCCGGGATGAGATATACAAATATATCTGGAAGAAGAATACCGGGGAACCGCTGAAAGAGAATGATGACGTTCTCTGTGCGATCCGGTATGGAATTTATTCAGACATGACAGTAAACAAGATAGAACAGCCTGGCCAGAGCCGGATGGAGCAGGCCAGGAGATTGAAAGGAATGTTGTAACTATGGCGGAAGAGATGCTGAAAGTAAATGAATTTGAACATGGAATGGACGGCCCGTATCACGTGCATAAGAGCTTCCAGCAGCTCTATGGGCCGGAGACCAATTATTCTTACCGGGCAGACAGCGCAGAAGAAATCTTGGGGGATACTGGGAAACTGATCGAAATGATTATGAATCATTATACCGTGCAATGCCCAAGACTGGCAGCTTTGGACAATTACATGAAAGCTCGGAATGACGGAATCTACGATGATGAAAGCCGAAGGGCAGAAAAAGAACGGGCTGATCATAGGGTAGCCCATAATTTTGCCAAGGTTATTAATGTGTTTGATGTGGGATACAACACAGGTGTCCCGATTAAGAAGGTTAGTGACATTGACCAGGTGAACGAGATTATCAAAGAATATGATGATGCAAACGATATTGAAGCTTTGGACAGTGAGCTCTGGAGAGATATGAAGAAATATGGCCGGGCCTATGAGTTGCAGTACCAGAATGAAAAGGATCAGGCCATATCTGCGCTCAGTAACGTGTTCGAGACATTTGTCTGCTATGGGACGGACGTGGAGCGGACACCACTGTTTGCGGTCCGGTATCCGAGGTATCGGATCGGTACGCAGGAAAGAGTCAGGGTCTATGTTTATACGGATACAGAAGTCATATCATATAAAACCTGCGAAATGGCGGCACTAAAGCTGGAAGAAGAGCACAGGGAGCCCCATGAATGGGGAGAAGTTCCTGTCACAGAGTATGCTCCGGACAGATACCGGATGGGTGGCTATGAAGACGTAATCCCGCAGATTGACGCTTATGATGCAGCGCAGTCTGACACAGCAAATTATATGACAGACCTGAATGAGGCAACGCTGGTGATCTCAGGTGACCTGAATTTGCAGAAATATACGGTTAAAGAATTAGTGGAAATGAAGAAGGCCAATCTGCTGCTTTTGTCTTCAGGGACCAACCCGGACGGGAGCAGAGAACAGACGGATGCCAAATACGTGTACAAGCAGTACGATGTCAACGGTTCAGAGGCATATAAAGACCGGCTGCAGAAGGATATCCACAAGATATCTATGGTGCCGGATCTGACAGACGAGGCGTTTGCTGGTACGCAGTCTGGCGAGGCAATGAAGTATAAGCTGTTCGGGTTCCAGCAGATTGCGAAGTCAGGACAGCGTGGGTTCAAGAAGGGGCTCATGCGACGATACCGGCTCCTCATGAACATCAAGAACTTTGTGAATGAGGCAGATAATACGGATCTAGGGAACCTGACAATTACATTTACACCCAACCTTCCGAAGGCCATCCTTGAAGAGCTGAAAGCGTTGGTGGATGCTGGCATGGAGATCAGTCAGGAGACTTTGATGAGCCTGGCGTCATTCATAGAGGACATCAAGGCAGAAATGGAGAGAATCCAGAAGGAGAAAGAAGAGTCTCAAAATGACATTGTCATGAGGCAGATGTTTGGAGGTGCGGCAGATGGACAGCGCGACGTACTGGAAGAACCGGGAGGCAGAGCAGAGGAAGCATAATATCCGGGATGAAGCTGAATACCAGAAACATATCCGGGAGATTTACAAAAACATGATCGACGAGATCGAGAAGGAGATCAACGGATTTTACGGAAAGTATGCGAAGAAGGAAGGCATCACCATTGCAGAGGCCAGGAAGCGTGCTGCTAAAGCTGATATCGAGGCACTGGGACGCAAGGCTGCCAAGTATGTGAAGGAGAAGAATTTCTCCCAGCAGGCAAATGAAGAGATGCGGCTGTACAACATGACCATGAAGGTGAACCGGCTGGAGCTTCTAAAAGCACAGATCG
>USDK01000079.1 GCA_900553355.1 uncultured Lachnospiraceae bacterium | reverse complement strand
AACCAAAAAACTTTATATTTTTTTCACTGTCTACTTGACGGGGAGCACACCATTTTGCAAAAGTGTACGTCCCCGATCGCGTTTGAGGGTGTCCCCATCCGTATTAAAACTGCAGATATTGGATGCTGTATGGCGGCATTTCCAGGTTCCCGGAGAGATCTAATTTACTGCCGGTGATCAGTTCGATGACAGATCCGTTCAGGTCGCCGTGGGAAGCGATATAGGAATTGTCTGATGCGTTGATGGCGACCAGAAGCTTTTCCTTTTCTGTAGCGCGTTCGAAGATGAGCTGATGATTGGTCAGCACTACATTTCGATAGGAGCCGTTACACAGACCGTCGCTTTTCTGGCGGATGCGGATTAGTTTTTTGATCAGTTCGGTGAGTTCGTTTGGCTTTGGCTCTTCAAAGCAGGGACGTAAGGCGTAGTCATTGTCCGGTGATTTTTCTCCTGGCTCACCCCATTCACTTCCATAATAAATGCAGGGGATCCCCGGCATACCCATCAAAAGTCCGTAAGTGAGAGGAAGATGATTTTTGTTGGTAAGGATGCTTGAGATCCTGGTCACATCATGATTGTCTACAAAGTTCATCAGGTGTTTGCCCCGGTAAAGGCACCACTGTTCGGAACCATACTGCCGCTGTAGAGAGTGGGCAATTTCGAACATATTCATGGAATTAAAGCTGGAATAAATACCCTTATAGCATTCGTAATTGGTACAGCTGTGCAGCATTTCGTCATTGACGATCCGGTTATAATCTCCAAACAGTACCTCGCCGATCAGCACAAAGTCCTCTTTCTGCTCCTGGGTAAAGGAGCGGAGCCTGCGCATGAAATCGGGGTTCAGACTGTAGGCCACATCCAGGCGGAGCCCGTCGATGTCAAAAGTGTCGATCCAGAATTTGACGCATTCCAGAAGATAATCTACGACAGCCGGATTTTTCAGATTTAGTTTTACCAGCTCAAAATGTCCTTCCCAGCCTTCGTACCAGAATCCATCGTTGTATCCGTTGTTCCCATCGAAATTGATGAGGAACCAGTCCTTATATGGAGAATCCCATTTTTTTGCCAGTACATCCTGAAACGCCCAGAATCCTCTGCCCACATGATTAAAAACACCGTCGAGTACGATTTTTACGTGGTGTCTGTGGAGACTCTGGCAGACCTCGGTAAAATCTTCGTTTGATCCCAGACGGCAGTCGATCTGTTTAAAATCCCGGGTGTCATAGCCATGGTTATCGGATTCAAATACTGGATTTAAAAGAATAGAATCCACGCCAAGATCTTCAAGATATTCGCTCCAATCCATCAGTTTGCGGATACGTGATACAGAGATTCCGTCATTATGCACTGGCGCGCCGCAGAACCCGATTGGATAAATCTGGTAAAAAATACTGTTATATGCCCACATATGATTAGCCTCACTTTCTGTTATGGTATGTCATGTATTTTGTTCATCTTTTATATATTAATATATTACGGGGAATGGGTCAAAAGAAATTTTCTTATACTTGCGGAAATTATGCGGAGAAAATGTCGTTCTTTGTTGAAATAGTCAGACAAAACGACTATAATTAAGAAAAACACTTTATGAGGAAGGGGAAAAGAATATGAAAAAGTTACTTTGTGTCTTGTTGTCATGTCTGATGATATCTGCGCTGACAGCATGTGGCGGAGAAGAAGAGGTCAAAGACGCTGCAGTAGGAACTATTGAGCAGAATGGAGTTACCGTTACCATGCGGTTTGATGCGGCGGGAGACAAAATCACAAAGATTACCCAGGAGTCCGTGGTTCCGATTGATGGATATACAGAAGAACAGATACAGGCCTTCCGGGATGCTATCGAAGATGCAACGGCTGCATATGAGGATATTGAGAATGTGGATTATTCCTGGGAGGAGACCGATACTGAACTCACTGAGACTATTGTCATTCCGACAGATAAAGAGACACTGAAGGCAGTCATTGATGCAGGGCTGCTTCCGGTTTCCGGAGATAACGTGACGGAACTGTCTCTGGAGCAGACAAAGGAAGGGCTGGAAAACTCTGGATGGACATTTGAATAGGATAGAATCACGCCTTCCGGATCAGGCAGATCTGGAAGGCGTTGTTTTTTTCTTGAGAAAGAACAGAAACCAGCACAGAAGAATCATACCTTTCAGGATGCTGGAAATCGTAATGCTCCACCAGATACCATTCAGCCCCAGAGATGTCTGGATCAGCGCGAGGGCCAGCGGAATCCGAATGGCTGTAAAGACAATGCTGACGACAGATGGAGGAACTGTTCTTCCATAGCCGGCAAAGGCTCCGGCGGTAGTGATCTCTACACTCATAAACAGCTGGGACACTCCAAGGATCATCAGATAGTCCACCCCCATCGGCAGCACGTCGGCTTCGGTAATGAATATACGGAAGATGGGGACTGGACATACGATCAGCAGGAAGGTGCAGAAAAGTCCCCAGATCAGGACAATGATCATGGAACAGCGGTAGCCTTTTCTGATACGGTCGGGATTCCCGGCGCCATGGTTCTGGGCGATAAAGGAATTGACGGCGGCAGCGAAACCATCGGCAGTCATCCAGGAGATGGATTCTATCTGGGAGCCTACCTTCTGGACAGCCACGGCAGCGTCTCCGTATCCTGCCACCAGCCGAGCAATGATCATAGAAATTCCGGTAAACAACATGTTCTGAAGACAGGAGGGGACGCCGATCTGTACAATATTTTTTAAATATGAAGGATCTGGCTTCCGGAAAATCCGAATATGGCAGAATAACAGGTCATCCTGCAGTGCGAATATAAGAAACATGACAGTAACGATCATCTGCGCGAAAACGGTGGCAATGGCTGCACCCATGACCTTCATTTCAGGGAAGGGACCGATGCCGAAGATCAGGACGGGATCCATGAAAAAATTGATCACAAGTCCGGAAGTGGTGGCGAGAAAGGCGGCCCTGCTATTGCCGATAGCGGTAAACAGTCCTGTAAACGTCTGGTTTAAAAAGGAAAATACAACCAGCCCACAGGTAATCTTAAGATAGATATGTGCATCTGCAATTACCTGCGGACTGTTTAGCTTAAAAAAGTCGATCAACGGGACCGTGAATACGGCACAGACCAGCCCGAAAAGAAGACCGGTAAAGGCGGCAAGCTGCAGTGCGGACTGAGCATATCCTGCGGCTTCCACCTGGTTTCCGGCTCCAAGAGAGTGGCCTGCGTTTACCTGTCCGCCCATCTTGGAAAGAACAGCCAGCCCGTTGGACAGCCACATGTACATTCCGGCTGCACCGACAGCGGCAACGGCATTGCTGCCGATGCGTCCGATCCAGATCATATCTGTGAGATTGTATGCCATCTGGATTAAAGAGGTGGCCATGATCGGGACCGCCAGCCTGGTCAGAGAAGAAAGAACCGGTCCGTGCAGAAGATCGATATGTTTTTTCATATGTTATTCCCCCAGCAAATGTTGTCTCAATGTAAAATGAAATGCACGGGTAAAAATTTTCACCGTGCAGAAAACAGTATAGCATAATATATGGAAGAAAAACAGCCGCAGGAAGGGAAAAAGCTTAGAAAATTACCGAAAAATGGTTGACACGCCAGGATGCGTATAATATAATAATGCAGTATGACAAAAGGAGAAACAGTAAGAAACCAAAGCCCCGGAGTCTTGCTGATTCTGATAAAATGACCATGTGAAATGTTGATATTTACAGGAGGGAACCCAATGAAAACTTATATGGCAAATCCAGATAAGATTGAGAGAAAATGGTATGTAGTTGACGCTTCGGGATATACATTAGGACGCCTGGCATCAGAAGTAGCTAAGGTATTAAGAGGAAAGAATAAGCCGGAATTCACACCGCACATTGACACAGGTGACTATGTGATCGTTGTCAATGCAGAGAAGGTTGCAGTGACCGGTAAGAAGATGAATCAGAAGATTTACTATCGTCACTCTGATTATGTGGGAGGAATGAAAGAGACCACACTTGCAGAGATGATGGCGAAGAAACCGGAAAGAGTCATTGAACTTGCTGTAAAAGGCATGCTTCCGAAGGGACCTTTGGGAAGATCTATGATCAAGAAACTTCATGTATATGCTGGTCCGGATCATGAGCAGCAGGCTCAGAAGCCAGTAGAACTGAAATTTTAAGGAAAGGTTGAAAGGAGGATATTACAGTGGCTAACGCAAGATTTTATGGAACAGGAAGAAGAAAAAAATCAGTAGCAAGAGTATATTTAGTACCGGGAACCGGTAAGATTACAATAAATAAGAGAGATATCGATGAGTATCTGGGTCTGGAGACCTTAAAGGTAGTTGTTCGCCAGCCGCTGGTAGCAACAGAGACTGAAGGCAAGTTTGATGTGATCGTAAACGTTAAAGGCGGCGGTTATACAGGACAGGCAGGAGCAATCCGTCACGGTATCGCAAGAGCACTTCTGGAGGCAGATGCTGATTACAGACCAGTGCTTAAGAAAGCTGGATTCCTGACTCGTGACCCGAGAATGAAAGAGCGTAAGAAATACGGTCTCAAAGCAGCTCGTAGAGCTCCACAGTTCTCCAAACGTTAATCAAGTTTCAAAAGAATTTTTATCCCGGGAGTTTCGACTTCCGGGATTTTTCAAATAAATCTAAAATCATCTCATACATGTGCAGGCAGTTTTGGCAATAGAGAAATTGCCGGAACGGTTCTATAATCAGAAAAATAATTCCCAACCGTAAGAATCAAGAGAAGTGTAGGGCTCAAATACCAGAAATTCTAAATTTAACCGTAAAAATCGTGGTGGGATACGATTTAGATCCCCCAAATTTCAAATTAAACCGTAAAAATCAAAGGAAAACTACGGTTTTACAGTCTATACATCAATTCACAACCGTAAATCGGTACAAATTCCAGAAATTATTATTTTAAGTAACTCTATAGCAGAACAGTGTCTGTTGTTTCAGACATGATTTATTCAGAAATGTAAAAGCAGAAAGGGAAAGTATATGGCAGGTCTTAGAGAGATGTTATTACAGAAGCAGGACAGACTGGAGAAGATACTCCAGAAAACTTCAGAACAACTGAAAGATGCTCCTCCAGGAAAACTGCGCCTGTCCAGCAGTAACAAACGTGTGCAGTATTATTACTGCGTGCCGGGAGGGAGGAAAAACGGGCAGTATCTTCCGAGAGAAAAGGAAAAGCTGGCGTACAGGCTCGCCCAGAAATCTTATGATGAAAAGATAATGAAGCTTGCTGAAAAAAGGTTATCTCAGATCAGAAGAATTACAAAAGATTATGACGAGGAAGAGATTGAAAAAATTTTCCTTGCCGAACATCCTGAAAGACAGAAGCTGATCAAGCCAGTCGAACCTGCCTGGGAACAGCAATTGAGCGAGTGGGCCGATGAAGATTACAAGAGAAAAGGATTCCAGGAAGATATGCCGGTTATATTAACTGAGAAGGGAGAAAGGGTGCGTTCAAAATCAGAAAAAATCCTTGCGGACTTTTTTTATCGGAACGGTATTTTATACAAGTATGAATGTCCCTTATATTTAAAACGGTTTGGCACGGTTCATCCAGATTTCACTTTCCTTTCCAGAAAGACAAAACAAGAAATTTACTGGGAGCATGATGGCAGAATGGATGACCCGGTATATGTACAGAATGCAATAAGAAAAATACAGGCATATGAAGAAAATGATATTTATCCTGGAGAACGCCTGATCCTTACATTTGAGACAGGGAAAATTGTTCTGGATACCAGGACAATAGAAAGACTTGTTCACAGATATTTGCTGTAGTAGAAAATTAGCGAGAATTCTTGGAGTATTTGTTCAAATTGTGGGGGGGGGTCCATTTATCTTGCAGATATAGAAAAATTGAAAGAATAGCACAAGATGTAACGTATTTGCAGCAAATTCCTGCGAAAAACCTGATTTTCCTGCATTTTTGTGAAAACTGGGTTATAATGGTGAAAAGAAATATGATTGACGGTTTGAAAAGGAAGGGGGATTTACTATGACGGAGAACAGGATCATCACGATTGGACGTGAATTTGGAAGCGGCGGCCATGAGATCGGAAACAGGCTTGCCACCAGGCTGAACATTCCGCTTTACGACAACAATCTGATCCGGATGGTGGCGGAGAAGCTGGATATCCGGGAAGAAACGGCACGGGCGGTAGATGAGACAACTCTGAACAGCTTTCTGACCGGTTTTGTCCTGGAGCCGATCGAGCAGGCCAGTCAGCTGAACGGAACAGAATATGTTCCGCCGCTGAACCAGCAGGTGTATGAGCTGCAGTGCGACATCATCCGCCGGCTGGCGGACAGAAGTTCCTGCATTATTGTCGGCAGATGTGCAGATTTTGTGCTCAGAGATCATAAAAACTGCGTCAATGTTTTCATCTGTGCAGACTGGGAGGACAGAGTAAAACGGATCGCAAAGAAGTATGACATATCCGAGCGGAAGGCGGCGGATAAGATTAAGAAGATGGACCGGGAACGGAGGAGTTATTATGAGTCACATACCGGTCTGGACTGGGGAAGCATTGATTCCCACCACATGCTGATCAATGTCAGCCGTCTTGGGATGGAGCGGACGGTGGACATCCTGGAAAAAATCTATCGGTAGAGGCGTAGTTGTATGGAGAAAAAGATATATTTTGACAATGGGAGTACCTCCTGGCCAAAGGCGCCGGGAGTGGCAGAGTCGGTCTCGGATCTGCTGGTGAACGGAGCTTTTAATATCAATCGTGGAAATTATGAGGGTGCGTATGAGGTGGCGGGCCGTGTGCTGGATACCCGGGAAAAACTGGCGCGGATGTTCCAGGTAGAGGATTCAAGACGTGTGATCTTTACACCAGGGGTAACCTGCTCGCTGAATTATTTCATCAAAGGATTCCTGAAAGAAGGGGATCATGTGCTGGTAACCGGTCTGGAGCATAATGCGGTGATGCGGCCCTTACACCAGATGAGAACCAAAGGAGTGTCTTATGATGTGATTCCGGTGGATCGCCAGGGCAATCTGAACACAGAAGCGGCAGAGGCGCTGGTACGTCCGAATACAAAGGCAGTGATCGCATCCCATGCTTCGAACGTATGTGGAACAGTCGTCCCGATTGAAGAATTGGGAGAATTCTGCGGACGCAGACATCTGTTTTTTGTGGTGGACACGGCGCAGACCGCAGGTACGTTAAAGATTGATATGCCGGGCAGCAAGATTGATCTGCTGGCTTTTGCAGGACACAAGGGCCTTCTGGGACCGCAGGGTATCGGAGGTTTCCTGATTTCTGAAGAGCTGGACCGGGAGATGGAACCGCTTCTTGCAGGAGGGACCGGGAGCCAGTCTGATTCTCTGGAAATGCCGGATCAGCTTCCGGACAAGTATGAGAGCGGAACGATGAATCTGCCTGGGATCATCGGACTTCACGCAGCCCTTTCTTACCTGGAGGAGACCGGGATAGACGTACTCCGAAAAAAGAAGATGGAGCTGACAGGGTATTTTCTGGAGCAGGCCGCGCAATTAGAGGGGATCCGGATTGTAGGAAGACCAGATACCGAGAAACGGGTGGCCGTTGTATCGCTGGATTTTCAGACCGTAGATAATGCGGTGGCGGCATTTGAGCTGGAGAGAAGAGCCGGGATCATGACGCGGGTAGGACTTCATTGTTCACCCCTGGCCCATCAGTCTCTGGGTACATTTCCCCAAGGGACAGTAAGATTTGCGTTCAGTGCGTGCAATACCCGTGAGGAAATAGATGTCTGTATTGCCGTGCTTAAGGAACTCTTATCAGAAGTGGGATAGATGATAGAGATTATCTATAAATAATAAAAATGAGAATAAAAAATCAATAAGGGATTTGAGGAAGTCTGGTTGTTCCTTCTGGGAAAAAGTGTTACGTTTATTTTATAAATGTAAGACAAAGGAGGAAAAAAATAATGGCAGACAATCGGAAAATGTGGAGTGATCTCGGAATGAATCTGGAGCTGCATGACCAGTTATGCGAGGTCCTTCCACAGGCGTTTGGGGATGTTTTTCTGTCTCAGGAGAACCGGCCGGAGGGGATGGATTACTATAACATGGTAGTGGCAGACATTCATGGGATTCGCCCGGCAGAGCTGATTGAACATCAGAAAAAGGGAGGAAAGGTGTTTGGTACTTTCTGTGTGTATGTTCCCGATGAAGTGATCTTTGCGGCAGATGCCATTGCCACGGGACTCTGCGGAGGCTCACAGTTCTGGGTACCGGGAGGAGAAAAGGTGCTTCCGACCAATACCTGTCCTTTGATTAAAGCTTCTGTAGGCGCAAGGCTGGACCGGACTTGTCCGTTTTTCAGGATCGCGGATATGTATATCGGAGAGACGACCTGTGATGGAAAGAAAAAGGCATGGGAAATCTTAAGTGAGGATGTTCCGGTGTACGTGATGGATCTTCCGCAGATGAAACGGGCAAAAGATGTGAAGGCCTGGGCAGAAGAGATTACTGCGTTAAAAGATAAGGTTGAAGAATTTACCGGAAATAAAGTGACGGCAGAGAAGCTTTCGGAGAGCATCAGACTGATCAACGACAAGAGAAGAGCTCTGGAGAGACTTTACAACTGCAGGAAGAGTGAAAACCTTCCGATCAGCGGTACAGATGCCCTGGTTATCTCACAGATTGCCTTCTATGACGATCCGGCAAGATTTACCCAGATGACCAATAAACTGTGCGATGAGCTGGAGCAGAGGATCAAAGACGGTGTCAGTGTCGTGCCGGCAGGAACCAAGAGGATCATGCTGACAGGAACACCTCTCGCAATTCCGAACTGGAAGCTTCATAACATCGTAGAAACCAGTGGAGCAGTTATTGTCTGTGAAGAAATGTGTACTGGAACGCGGTATTTTGAGAATCTGGTGGATGAGACAAAGGAGACAGTCGAAGACCAGATCCAGGCGATTGCAGAGCGTTACATGAAGATCAACTGTGCATGCTTCACCCCGAATCATGGACGTATCGACGATATTCTCCGCCTGGCGAAAGAATACAAAGTAGACGGCATCATTGATGTAAATCTTAAATTCTGTAATCTCTATGATACCGAAGGATACTTCGTAGAGCGTGCAATGAAAGAAGCAGGCATTCCGGTACTCGGTATCGAGACCGACTACACCGACAGCGATGCACAGCAGCTGAGAACAAGAGTCAGCGCATTTGTAGAAATGCTGAATCATTAAAAGAAGGATGGTGTCACATGCAGCAGATGCAGCATTACGTGATTTTTCCAAATCATGACAATGGCATGCGGCTCTATCAGGAATTAAAGAAGCAGGGAATCCCGGCCACGATTTCACCTACGCCTCGCGCGGTGAGTAAGTGCTGCGGGATTTCTCTGATGATAGACGAAAAAGACGTGGCCGCCGTAGAAAGCTGCGCCAGAGAAAAAAAGATTGAGATCCTCCAGATCGCGGCGATTGAGCGAGATCTCAACCCCAGAAGAGACCGCTACTGTTAATGGGGGACGTACACCTTTTCAATGGTGTGCTCCCCGTCAAGTAGACAGTGAAAAAAATATAAAGTTTTTTGGTT
>USDK01000078.1 GCA_900553355.1 uncultured Lachnospiraceae bacterium | reverse complement strand
TCCGAAATTTATCAAATTTTCTTGTTTTTTAATTCTCCATCAGTGTGATTACTGTGTCATGGAGTTTAAGCTCATCGAAAGTAAAGAACCTTTCTGTGGTATCTGTTTTCTAAATGCAGGCAACAAAAAAACAGTCTGCCTTGACGAAAATCACTTCAATCAAAACAAACTGTTCTTCATATTTACTCTAATTTTATTTTATGAGAATAACCGATTTCACGAAATTTGCAGGTGAATCTGGAATATAAACAAGAGAAAAAAATAATTTTTAAACTCCATTTGCACTCCATTTGGTCTTTTCGACACCCCGCAAAGCCTTTATTTATGGGCTTTTCCGCGATTTTTCAAGCTACTCGAACTCTATGGTTCCCGGGGGTTTACTGGTCAGATCGTAAAACACCCTGTTAACCCCTTTGACCTCATTAATAATTCTGCTCATCACCTTCTGCAGCACCTCAAACGGAATCTCTGCCGCTTCAGCCGTCATGAAATCAATCGTCTTCACCGCCCGCAGCGCCACTGCATAGTCATAGGTTCTCTCGTCTCCCATAACTCCAACGGAACGCATATTCGTCAACGCCGCAAAATACTGGTTGATTTCCTGATCCAATCCGGCATTTGCGATTTCCTCGCGATAGATTGCATCTGCATCCTGCACGATTTTTACCTTTTCTGCTGTCACCTCTCCGATGATACGGATGCCAAGTCCCGGCCCCGGGAATGGCTGACGGAATACCAGCTCTTTCGGGAGTCCCAGTTCCAGACCTGCTTTCCGCACCTCATCCTTGAACAGATCGCGGAGCGGCTCGATGATTTCCTTAAAGTCGACATAATCCGGAAGTCCGCCTACATTATGATGAGACTTGATCACCGCAGATTCACCGCCCAAACCACTCTCAACCACGTCCGGATAAATGGTTCCCTGCGCCAGAAAGTCTACGGCGCCAATCTTCTTTGCCTCTTCCTCAAACACACGGATGAACTCTTCGCCAATGATCTTACGCTTCTTTTCCGGCTCTGTCACACCTGCCAGCTTGCCATAATATCTTTCCTGCGCATTTACGCGAATGAAATTTAAGTCAAAATTGCCTTCCGGTCCAAAGACGGCTTCCACTTCGTCTCCTTCGTTTTTCCGGAGAAGGCCATGATCTACAAATACACATGTCAGCTGTTTGCCGATAGCTCTTGAGAGCAGGCCTGCTGCCACGGAGGAATCAACACCACCGGACAATGCCAGAAGCACCTTTCCATCTCCTACTTTCTGCCGGATTGCTTCAATGGAGCTTTCCACGAAAGAATCCATTCTCCAGTCTCCCACGCATCCGCAGACATTCTTCACGAAATTATTGATCATCTTCGTTCCTTCCTGCGTATGAAGCACCTCCGGATGGAACTGAATCGCATACAGCTTCTGTGCTTCATTTTCTGCCGCCGCTGTCGGACAGTCTGCTGTATGTGCCGTAATTTCAAATCCCGGCGCGATTCTGGAAATATAGTCAAAATGGCTCATCCAGCACACCGTTTTTTCTGACACATCCTGGAATACCTTAGAATCCTTCTTGTCGATCAGAACCTCTGTTTTTCCATACTCTCTGACATCGGCACGCTCTACCTTGCCGCCCAGTACATGCATCATCAGCTGCGCGCCGTAACACAGTCCAAGTACCGGGATCCCCAGCTCAAATAACTCTCTGGAATATGTGGGAGAATCCTCCAGATAGCAGCTATTGGGACCGCCTGTCAGGATAATCCCCCTGGGGTTCATGGATTTAATCTTTTCGATATCGATCCGATAAGAATAAATCTCACAGTATACGTTACATTCCCGGACACGTCTGGCCACCAGCTGATTATATTGTCCGCCAAAATCCAGGACAATGACTAACTCTCTTTTCACCCTTGTTCCTCCTTATACACCGGTATCTCCGGCATTTTCCCTTATCTCTCAAAACATAACAGTACCGGTCTGCGCCAGCAGGATCTGCTTAAACAGGCCGATTACATATTATCATTATAAAGCAGGCCGGCTTCTTTGACAATGAAATTTCTAAAATAAAAAGTGCGGGATCAACTGTCCCGCCAAAATTTTCTAAACTTGCTTTTCTTGCCTACGCTGCAACAAATTCTCTGATGTCATTCCAAAGGTCTTCACAATCATCACTATGGACTTTTAATTCTATTTTTTCCTGAAATCCGAGAGTCATAAGGCCAAGTAAAGATTTTGCATCTACCATATATCTTCCACGCTTCATATCCATGTCAAAAGGATATTTCTTGACCTTTTTTACGAACTCCACAATGTCGTCCGGCCCTTGAAAGACTACTAATCTTTTGTTCATACTTATCTCTCCTTTTCACACGGACTATATTAACATATTTTCCCAATTATGCAATAGTAAAATTTTTTTTGATATTATATAATGAGTCTATATCGAAACCAAAACACATGGGAGCGTATATCTATGAATACATTAAAAGCTTATATCATAACTGATATGGAAAGGAAACAACAGTACTTCGCCGCAGCGCGCCAGGAGATCACAAAACAAAACCTGCATCTTCTTCAGCTTGCCAGCCTGTCCACAGTCTGTTTTCTGGTCCTGTTTTTTCTCCTGACACCTCTGATCATTCCTGAATGGGCCATGACACCGCAGCATTTCTGGTTTCTGCCATCTGCCCTGATTCTTTACTTTGTTTCGCTTCTATACCAAAAATTCGGCCGGTTAAATTATACGATTGTCACACTGCTCTGTATTCTTTTTGAGTTAATCGTGGCAGTCTTTATCATATTGATCGACGTCTTTACGGCAAAGGAAGCGCCCGGTTCATTTTTCCCACCGCTCTGCGTCGCCCTTCCTGCCATGTTCATCCTGCAGCTTCGTCTAAGTTACCTGATGATCTTTCTTTTTGAGGGCTTATTTATCACCTTGACAGTCCTCTATAAAACACCGTTTATTGCACAGTACGACATTTTCGCTTCCATCGTAGGGATTGCTTTTTCCTTTGTGGTCGCACATACGATTCTCCACTTACGGGCGAAGGACTTTGACCTCCGTTTAAAATATCAGCAGTTGAGTCAGCGCGACTCCCTTTCCAATATCTTAAACAAAAAGGCTTTTGAAGAGACCAGCCGCGCTTACCTGGAGAATCCTGCTTTTTCCTCTCAGTCCTGCGCGCTTCTGATCTTTGACATTGATAATTTTAAAACTATCAACGACAGTCTGGGGCACTATGCCGGAGACCAGCTGCTGACCACTATCGGCAATCTGCTCCCTAAGCTTTTCCGTACGACTGACATCGTCGGACGCTTTGGCGGAGATGAATTTGTCGTTCTCCTTAAGGGAACGATTCCACCAGATTCCCTTGATAAAAAATGCGACCTCCTGCACCAGAAGATTTCTAATATCGGTCTGGAAGATCTTGAGACCGAAGTCACCTGCAGCATCGGTGTCGCTATTTCCCAGAACAATGAGACGACCTATGAAAACCTGTTCCGCACCGCTGATCAGGCGCTCTACCTGGCCAAGCGCGAAGGGAAAAAACGGCATCATCTCCTGCACGCATAGCCTTCTTGGCTATGCGTGTTGATGCAGATATTTCTCCCTTGTAGCCAGCCCTCCCCGGATGTGGCGTTCGGATTTATTCACATCCAGGACTTTCCGTGCTTCTGTAGCCAAAGCGGGGTTTATCTGCCATAAACGTTCAGTGACATCCTTATGTATAGTCGACTTACTAACCCCGAACTGTTTCGCCGTCTGCCGCACCGTCGCCTTATGCTCGATGATATAGTATGCGATCTCTACCGCCCGCTCCTCAATATAATCTTTCAAGAAAAATCCCCCTGCATATCTCGTTTTTACAATCTATGCAGCGGGACAAAGAGTCATGCCTTTATATCTCTCCTATTGAAAATCCCCATCCATTTTGTTAGGATAGGGATTACAAAAATACACAACAAGGAGATCTTTTTATGAAATTTACATTTGCACACAACAATCTGAACGTCTATGACCTGGAAAAGTCCCTGAAGTTCTACGAAGAGGCCCTGGGCCTTACCGTAACGCGTACCAAGGACGCCGAAGACGGCAGCTTTAAACTGGTATATTTAGGAGACGGCACGACGCCTCATCAGCTTGAGCTCACCTGGCTCCGGGACATGGATCGTCCATACAATCTTGGCGACAACGAAATCCACCTCGCATTTGAGGTAGACGATTTTGATGCAGCATTTGCAAAGCATAAAGAAATGGACTGTGTCTGCTTTGAAAATCCTGCAATGGGAATCTACTTCATCTCAGACCCCGATGGGTACTGGCTGGAAATCGTGCCTGCCGAAAAATAAATCTTCAATCATTCTTTTTCCCCTTCCGGTGTTTCACACACTCTGTCAGGAGATATTCAATCTGCCCGTTCATGGAGCGGAAGTCATCTTCCGCCCACTGGGCAATCTCATCATAGAGCTTCTGCGACAGCCGGAGGGGGACTTGCTTTTTGGCTTTTGCTTTCTCTGCCGCTTTATCTTCTTTTCCCAAAAGCGCTCCCCCTTTTAATATAATGTTCCGCTGTTCACGATCGGCTGTGCATCCTTATTTCCACACAGGACTACCAGCAGATTGCTGACCATAGCCGCCTTACGTTCCTCATCCAGCTCCACGATGTCATTCTCGTTCAGCTTGCTAAGCGCCATTTCTACCATTCCCACAGCACCTTCTACAATCTTCTGCCTTGCATCGATCACTGCCGCTGCCTGCTGTCTTTGAAGCATGGCAGACGCAATCTCCGGCGCATAGGCAAGATGAGTGATCCTTACTTCCTCTATGGAAATTCCTGCGTCTTCCGTCTTCTTCTGCAGCTCCCGGCACATAATGTCCGCAATCTCCTGACTACTGCCGCGCAGAGACTTTTCATCGCCGCCTTCATTCGTATCATACGGATACTGTCTTGCCGTATTCCGGATAATGGCGTCACACTGAATCGACAGATAATTCTTATAATTCTCTACATTAATGACCGCTTTTGTCGGATCTACCACTTTCCAGATAACAACCGCCCCGATTTCCACCGGATTCCCCAGGAGATCATTGACCTTTTGCTTTTTATTATCCAGCGTCATCGTCCTCATGGATACTTTCTTTCCGCCGCCTCCCACAGACACAGATGCGATTGACGCTTCTACTTTACCGGTGACAACCGGTAACGCCTTGATGGTCGGGTTTATCGCAGAACAAAATGGATTGACCCAGAAGAACCCTTCTTTCTTAATCGTTCCATAGTAGTTTCCAAATAATGTCAGTACATATGCTTCATTTGGATTCAATACCTTCAGGCCGCATAAAAGGACACTTCCTACTATAATCAAGATCACGCCCGCCACGACTCCGACACCAATCACTGCTGCGTTTTCATTCATGCCGCCAATCACCGAACCTGCGATGATACCGCCAATCCCTCCAAGCAGCATGACAATCCCAAGAAGAAGCATCAGATAGCCGCTGGCAGGATGCAATACCTTTTCTTGTATACTTTCTTTTTTCATATTGACTCTCCTCTCCCTTGAATGATGATATCATTTTGATATCATCATAGTATCACTATATTATAGAGAAGTCAATCAGCTTTACATGCATTTTACCAAAAATATTCTTCCGCCGCACGCACCCATTCTTTGGCCGCAATTTCCGCACCATATCTGGTCAGATGCGTCCCATCTGTGGTAACAGCGTCATACCCTTCCTCCTCTGCTGCCTGATTCAACCGGTCATGAAGAGGAAGGAACACCGCTCCGGCCTCCTGCGCCACATCATACTCCATCTGCTCTATCTTGCGGATCACGGGAATCCAATTGGCATATTCCAGGGGATGGGGAAAGATAAACGGTCCCATACACAAAATCTTTGCCCGAGTTTCCGTCCGGATCCTTTCCAGCAGCCTGCGGTAATTCTGTTCAAATTCCTGCTGCTTTAGCGTCTTTCCCGTATTCATAAACAACGCCGCATCGTTGCATCCAACCTGGACACTGACCAAATCCGGTTCGTACTGCCTGCAGTCATACTCAAATAAACGCAGGAGCCCGGACACGGTGAATCCATCGTGTCCGGCGTTACGGATAAAGTCTCTTCTCCCCTGCTCTTTCAACATTTTTGAAACACATGCTACATAGCCGTTCCCCAGCTTTTCGTCATCGACATTCATTTTGTGAAAGGCATCTGTGATACTGTCTCCCAGAAATATGATCTTCATCACGTCACTCATCTCCATTTTAAAAGAAAAACATCTTCAGCACTCCGCCCAGACAGGATATTGCCGCTAAAAGGTATGCAATATAGTACTGCTTCCTGGACTTCGCCTTTACATGTACAAGAATACCAGCCACACTGCAAAATCCCAGTGCCCATGCAGCTGCCTGCTGCCCTGTCCAGTTTACCGGCAGGCTGACGGCGCTGAGCAGAGCAATCGCCATCCCCCAGATACTCACACCATAAAAAACTGCCCGTTTTACTCTGACGCTTTTTGCCAGGAACAAAAGAAGCACTCCCAAAATGCTTACTGCGCTCATCCCGATACATAAAAGCATAATCATTCCAATCGCCATAATTTTTTCTCCTTTTCATTTCTTAATAACCACAGTTTAACAACATCTGCTAAAGAAATTATGAAGAAATTTCTGAAGAATTCTGAAGAGCTGATGGAATCTGGAGCTTAATCCGTATCTGGAATCTTCTTTTATCCTCATCCACATCCACACTGCCCTGATATTCTGCAGCTGTCTGCCGGATGCTCTCAAGCCCGATCCGGTGACTTTCCACAGAAAAGCTTCCGGTTCGCAGGCCGTTTTCCTGTATGATCGATATCCTATTCCCCTGATTTTCTATCTTCAGAGACACCTCTCTTTTTTCATCCGCATATTTTTCCACATTCGACAGCAGATTATGAAAAATCCGTCTCAACGAAAAAATGTCTGCCTCTCCGTCGAATGGTGATAATCCAGACAAATCTGTTTCAGACGAAAATCTCTCTTCCAGAGTATCCTCCCACTCCTGGGCAAGCTGGAAAAACAGGACAGCAACATTCTCCAGATATTCCCGCCTCTGGGGCTTTCCTCTCATCAGCCGATCCGTCAGTTCTCTGATCTGAAGAGTCTTTTCACGCATCAGCCGAAGCGCTTCCCACAATTCCTTCCTGGACGGCTCTTCCCCGTCCAGCAGAAATTCTGAATATGACAACATGGTTGTCAAAGGTGTCCGGATATCATGAGACATGGCGCGGATCCATGCTTCTTTTTCCTCCTGCATCTGGCGTTCCAGGCGGTCCGCCTCCCTTTTGGACGCCGCCATAAAGTTAATAGCCTCTGCCAGCTCCGTCAGCTCATCACTTCCTTCCAGCTCAATCTGGCCTTCCAGATTCTGTTCCTGCATCTTTTCCACTCCACGGATGATCCGGATCAGATAAGAAAGCCGTTGTCCCAGCATAAATAAAAACAAGACAACAAACACAATAAGGGCAGCCAGTACGCACACGCTGCCTCTCCACACATTAAATACACTTCTCTGCTCGCTGGTAAGAAGGATACCCTGATATACAAAATAATTTTCCGCGACAGATCCTGACATAAAGTACAGGAAACAGAATGCAAACGCTGAGATCAACACACTGATCAACAGATACTCCAGGATCACTACTGCCAGCTTTCTCTTTCTGTCAGTCAACATAGTACCCCTTCCCCCAGGCTGTTTTAATATACTCCGGACTCCTGGAATTGTCGCTTAGTTTCTTTCTCAGATTCTTTATATGCACCATGATTGTACTGTCCCCCACCGCTTCGTCCTCCCATACGCTCTGGTAAATATTTTCCATAGAAAATATCTTTTTTCGATGAGTCAGAAACAGTTCCAGGATCCTGAACTCCGTATAAGTCAGTGCGATGACTTCACCTTCTTTTTCCACCGACTGATGTTCCAGGTCCAGCACCAGATCCTTATAGACAATCCTCCCGGTCTCCCTTTTCGGTTCGGCAACCCCGATTGGAGACGCACCATATTCCTTAGCCCTTCTAAGATGCGCCCACACCCGCAGGAGAAATTCTGTATTAGAAAAGGGCTTCACCAGATAATCATCGCCGCCCGCCGAAAATCCCATTACCTTGTCTGCCTCTCCCGAGTATGCGGTAAGGAACAGAATCGGGGCGTAATATTTCTTACGAATCTCTGCTGCCGCCGCAAATCCCGACAGCCCAGGCATATTCACATCCAGAATATAAAGGTCCACAGACTCGTCTGCAAGCTCTACCACTTCCTGCCCGTCTTTTGCGGCAACGACCTCATAACCTTCCTTTTCCAGAATGCGCGTCAAAATTTCCCGGATTTCCCTTTCATCATCGGCAATCAGTATTTTTGTATTCATCGGCCTTCCCTCCCTCTACGTGCCCCCATTATATCCTATCTGGCTGATAAAATCGACTGTTTGCCGAAAAGTGACAGAACATTATACCTTTAAAAACTACTGAAATGCTTCATAATATAGTATACATCCTAAATCTTTGAAGGGGGTGATCTTATCATTTACGGATATATCCGGGTATCCAGTGCAGATCAGAATGAGGACAGGCAGCTGATCGCCATGGAGCAGAAAGGAGTGGCAGCAACTAATCTGTTTATTGACAAGCAATCCGGAAAAAACTTCAACCGCAAAGGATACAAACGGCTGATAAGACGGCTGAAACCTGGAGATCTTTTATATGTACTAAGCATTGACCGGCTGGGAAGAAATTATGAAGAAATCCAAGAACAATGGAAGTTTCTGACCAAAGAAAAAGGCGCAGATATCTGCGTCATCGATATGCCTCTTCTGGACACCCGGAACGGAAAAGATCTGATGGGGACTTTCATCGCAGACCTTGTACTGCAGATTCTGTCTTTTGTAGCACAAAATGAACGGGAAAACATCCGGAAACGACAGGCGGAAGGCATTGCTGCCGCCAAGGCCCGGGGCGTAAAATTCGGCCGCCCGGCCCGCCCGCTTCCTGACAACTTCGATGAAATCCACAGAACCTGGAGGGATAAAAAAATGACACTCCGCCAGGCTGCTGATGCCTGCGGAATGCCCGTCGGAACATTTTATTCGAAAGCATCCAAGATTGAACACCTGCATAGCTGACCTCGGCAAAATTTGAAAAAGTGTACTTTTTAAAACCGGCAGGAAAAAAGCACCAAATTCGGCAAACACTTGAAAAAGTGCGCTGTTTCAAGTAAAATGAATATAATGTTTATACATATGAAGGGTTCAGGAAAGTACACTTTTAAAAACTGAAGGAAGGGAGAATTCTTTGGCAAAAAAACATGGCAGTAAAATCCTTGACATTACCGGGAAAAGATTTGGTCGGCTGACAGCCTTGTATCCAACCGAAAAGAGAGATCAAAACGGATCCGTATACTGGCACTGCCTTTGTGACTGTGGCAATACCACCGAGATTTCAGAATCAAAGCTTATGCATGGAAATTACAAGAGCTGCGGCTGCCTCAAGACCGAAAATCAAAAGAACATTGCAGGGCAGCTCCATATCATAGACGGTACCTGCGTCGAGATTCTCGAAAACCGCAAGCACCGGAAAGATAACACCAGCGGATTCCGCGGCGTTTACCAGATGAAAAATAAGCGCTACCGTGTCGATATCGGATTCAAAGGAAAACGCTTTTATCTTGGAACGTTCCAGAATTATGATGATGCTGTACAGGCCCGGCTCAAGGCAGAAGAAATGGTGCACGATGGATTTCTCCAGGCATATTACGTCTGGAAAAAACGTGCCGACGCAGATCCCGAATGGGGCAGAAAGAATCCGTTGAAATTTGACGTTTCAAAAGAAAACGGAAACCTGGTTATACAGCAAAAAACGGGGCTGTCGCACTAAATAATTAGTGCGGCAGCACTTTTTTGCAGAGAATAAG
>USDK01000077.1 GCA_900553355.1 uncultured Lachnospiraceae bacterium | reverse complement strand
TTATTATCTCATGGATAGATAAAACTAGCACGGTACTAGTGATTTACCGTGTACTATCATATGCTCCGTGGTACTATTTTGGAACTAAAATTGCAATGAGTAAAAATGAATAAAGTGATAGAAATGTGCAGAAAGCCGTTTGTTCTTTTAATTGAGAGCAGGCGGCTTTTTTGCGTTCTATAATATATGGCTGCCTGCCAGAGCAAAAAGAAAGAGAGGAATTATTTATGAAGAAAACGAGAAAAGCTGCAAGTAATGTAAACAATGCTGTTAATCTAATCTCCGGAGCCTATATATTGCCCTTGATCGACAAACTGTTTTCCAACAACCAGAGAATTGAGGATATGGATGATATTTATTTCTCCATAACTGCATTGGTGGATACAGACAGAATCAACGAGGCGTTCCATATGATAAGAGGATTATTTGGAATTGTCGGTATGGAATATCCGCAGGAAATCGCACAGTTGGAAAAATCAGAAGAACTGCAGGAATCTTTTGTGTCGGAATTTATTTTTGATTTTTATGATGTGATTGAGGATAAGAGGTTAGAAACAGAAGAGCAGGAAATTCCCGTTTAAAATACGGGAATATTACATATTTGATGAGGCAGCTTATTGTACATTTATCTGCTTTTGATATAATAATATTATTAACCCGATAAATTGGAATTTATCTAAATGAAGAAAGGGATATGAAAATGTATCCAGATATGTATGGTAGAGATGAAATATTTTTTAGATTAGGTGTTGAACAATCCGACGATTTATTACAAAGAATTAAGACAGTTGAAAATCCAAATTTTCAAGATGACAACGGAACCTCTTATCTTCACAGGGCGTGTGAAAGTCATTATTTAGAGGCAATAAAATTATTATTGAACATGGGTGCTGATCCTAATATAAATGATAAAAAAGGGGCATCCCCTATTTTAAAGGCGATAGGCAGAATACATGAGGACAACAATATTATTCTTGAGATAATGTTACAGCATGGATTAGATTTAGATAAAATGGAGGGGGATATGACGTTAAAAGCAAAGATTGAGTCATTCGACGATGACGAAATGAGCAAAATAGTAAAGAAGTATTATCATAAATAAGTCTCATGCTGATAATGCCATAAATCCTAATTTATCGGGGAGTTGGACAGAACGATAAAATTTAAGTTTGCAATCTTATCAAATAGGAATACTACGATAGCTAAATATAGAAATTACATAGCCGGAAGGTTTTCAATGAACGAAAATCCTCCGGCTTTTTTCATGCCCATTTTTATACATAGCCATTTCCCTACACAGGAAGATGGCTATTAAATTTTAGGAAAGGAGGGAACCGTATGGCGAATTGCAAAGTAATTGCGATTGCCAACCAGAAAGGCGGAACAGGAAAAACCACCACAACCGTCAACTTAGGGATCGGGCTTGCCAGAGAAGGAAAAAAGGTACTTTTAGTGGACGCTGATCCACAGGGCGATCTGACAACCTTACTGGGATGGCCGGAGCAGGATAACCTTTCTGTGACACTTTGATGATATAAGACAGGAGCGTGGCACGCGCCTGTCTATTACAGACAAGAGAAAGGGTGATATTAGATGATTATTCAGCCGGACAGGAAAAGCCCCCCGGCAGGGCGCAAAGGCAGCTTTTGATGGACGGAACGGCTGTCAAAAGTGCTTTTGCGTTACTTTCGACGAAAGTAACAAAGCTTATGCGCCGTATCCAGCGCTGATTACTACCCGACAAGGGAGAAAGGAGAGTTATTGAAGAGGACAATCAGCTTTATGACAGGGAAAAGGAGGAAAAAATCAAAGAACTGAAGGAAGAGTATCAGAAAGCTCTGGAAAAGCAATAAAAATCCCGGTCAGACACAGATCCTGAAGAAGTGTCTGCCGGATCTATTCCGGCAGAGGGCTTTTGGAACCTGACAGAGGTGTCTGTGAGGGCGTGTTATCAGGATACATATGACGGAGGGCGTTCATGATCAGCCGGAAGGTGAGCTGGGCCATATATTGAGGCGTTTCATCGGTATCGGAGCTCAGCCAGGTTTTCACCAGACCTATGCAGCCGGAGAGACAGAAAGAATAGGAATATTTCAGGTCTTCAATAGTGTCCGGAAAAGTCCGGCGCAGTACGTTAAGACTGTGGGTGGAAATCAGATTTTCAATGCGATGGATAAACGCGATATCCCCGTTTGGCCCCAGCAAGGCGCTGCAGATATCTTTGTTTTCTGCCAGGATATGAAAAATATCCTCAATAAAAGGAAAGCTGGATTCGTTAAAGGGACTGACCGGATGATTCTGAATGGTCTGGCGGATCTCTTCCAGCAGTTCTTCTTCAATGGTGGAAAGCATATTGAAAATATCCGTATAATGTAGATAGAAAGTAGAACGGTTGATATCCACTTCCTCTACCAGTTCTTTTACAGTAATTTCTTTAATACTTTTTTCCTGCATAAGTTTTGCAAGCCCGGCTCGAAGCTGGGCTTTTGTTTTGCGGATTCTCCGGTCAGTTTTTGCTTTCATAGATTTCTCCTTTCGAAAATATAAAAAAATTATAAACCATAGACACTAGATAGACATTTTGCCTATTAATAGACACGACGAAGGATTATTGTCGGTTGTAAGGTATTTATAATCCTAGTATAATGCGGTATGTGTAAATAATCAACATAATATCTATTAAACTATAACTAGTTACGCAGACAGAAAGGAGACAGGAGAATGCTGAAACTAGAGTGGAAAAAGCTGCTGAGTAATAAACTCATGTTGGTAGTTATTGTTGCGATTATTGCAATTCCTACCATTTATACCACCCTTTTTCTGGGATCCATGTGGGACCCTTACGGCAATATGGACAAATTGCCCGTGGCTGTGGTGAATGAGGATAAACCGGTAGAATATGAGGGAGAAACATTAAACATAGGAAAAGAAATGGTGGAGAATCTGAAAGAGGACAGTTCTCTGAATTTTTCTTTTACAGATAAGGAAAGGGCCCGGCAGGGGCTGAAAGACGGAAGTTATTATATGGTCATTACCATACCGGAGGATTTTTCAGCCAATGCAGCCACCCTTACCCGGGAAAAACCTGAAAAAATGGAACTTTCTTATGAAACAAACCCGGGTACCAATTACATTGCTTCTAAGATGAGCGAGACAGCTATGGAGAAAATCCAGAGTTCTGTCCGGGAAGAAGTTACCCGCACCTATGCAGAAGCGGTTTTTGAACAGATCGGTAAGGCCGGGGACGGAATGGAGGAAGCGGCAGATGGTTCCGGGAAGCTCCAGGAGGGAACTCGGGAACTTGCCTCAGGAAATGAACAGATCGAAGAGAATTTACAGGTTCTGGCAGATAGTACTCTGGTATTCAGAGATGGCAGTCAGACCCTGGAAGAGGGACTAAAGACTTATACAGATGGAGTAATAGCCGCAGACAAGGGAGCACGTGAACTTCAGGATGGGGCCAGTGAACTGAACAAGGGGACGAAAACCCTGGACAGCGGGGCAAAAGAACTTGCCGGCGGAAGTGAAAGCCTGGATGCAGGAGCCCAGTCCCTGGAAGAGGGCATGGGACAGTTAGAAGGAAAGATCCCGGGACTTTCTCAGGGAGTCCGGGCATTATCCCAGGGGTCTTCCCAGCTTGCCGCAGGTGTCAAGACAGCGGGAGAGGGAAGCAAAAGTCTGAAGGCAGGAGCTGAACAGACAGACAGGGGTCTTGCATCTTTACAGGAAGGACTGGATCAGCTGAACAGTGCAGCATCCCAGCTTCCCGGGCAGACACAGAAACTTCAGGAAGGTACAAATGAGGTTTATGAAGGGGCAGCTCAGCTTTCCCAGGGAATGAAGCTTCTGGAAGAACAGGCAGTCCCCGGCATTTCTGCCAGTATTGATCAGGTAAACGGACAGCTGCAGGATGGAGGAAAACAGGTTTTTGACTCTGTGAAAGAGGACGCGGACCAGTTAAAGTCCAGTGCCGATCAGCTCCTTGCGGGGATTCAGGGAACGGAGAGCATGTCCCAGGAAACAGGAAGTGGGGACCAACTGGGCGATACTTTAGAGGGGAATGCCCAGGAAGCCGGAAACCAGGCAGAGGCAGCCCAGGCTGCGGCAGAAAATCTGGGAGGTGTGGAAAGTACAGACGCCTCTTATTTAAGTGATTCCTTGCAGCAGGCAATTGATTCAGGAGATATAAATGCAGTGGCATCCGTTGCCTGGGAGGCAGTGGCAGCTGCACAGCAAAACGCCGATGCAGCCAATGAGGTGGGAAGCCGTCTCCAGGAAGCTTCTCAGGCTCTTGGGAACAGCAGTGCCGCCCTGTTTCAGGATCAGCAGACCATGGCAGAGGCAGCCCGGCAGGCCCGGGATATGACCGGGGCCGGTTTGGCAGGGGAAAATTCTACAGACCTGAGCAGTGTGGTAAAGGGGCTTCAGGCATTATCAGAAGGTCTGGGACAGTTGTCTGCTCAGACAGAAACAGCCGGAGAACAGTATCTGGCAGGAGTGGACAGCGGCATGGAGCAGCTGAAGAGCGGAATCGGCACACAGGTTGGAGACAGCCTGTCTCAGCTGAGGGAAGGTGCTGACCGTCTTACCCAGGGAAGTGGAGAAGTGAACCGGGGAGTAGAACAGCTGACTGAGGCGGCACCTGCACTTGCCGGCGGAATCCAGAGTGCAAAGGATGGAGCCGGAGCACTGAAGACACAGGGAACGGAAGCACTGGTACAGGGAGCCGGGCAGCTGGATGAGGGATTTGGCCGTCTGGTACAGGGAAGTTCTGATCTGGATAAAGGAGTACAGGAAATGCAGGGACAGCTTCCGGCTCTTTCCCAGGGAGTGGAACAGCTGTCCCAGGGAGCAAAGGATCTGAAACAGGGAACTGGAAGTCTGAAGACAGGAGCCCAGACCCTTTTTCAGGGAGCAGGAACTCTTTCGGCGGGTATGGATACCTTGGTAGCCGGAACCAGCAAGTTGTCCCAGGGAACCGGCCAGCTTACTGCAAACAATCAGGCTCTTCTTGGAGGAGCGGTACAGCTGGAGGACGGAGCCTCCCAGATCAGCAGCGGAGCTTCCCAGCTTCATGACGGAAGTAAAACTCTTGGATCCGGGATTGAACAGCTGGCGGAAGGAACTAGGACTTTAAAAGACAGTCTGGCAGATGGGGCAAAACAGATCCGGGATACGAATAAAGGAGAAGATACGGCGGATATGTTTGCAGCTCCTGTGGAAACAAAAGAAACACAGATCACCAGGGTAGAAAATAACGGCCATGCCATGGCCCCCTATATGATGTCTGTGGCACTTTGGGTAGGCTGTATTGCCTTTAGTCTTATGTATCCACTGACAAAGTACAGCGGAAAGCTGAAATCCGGTCTGGCCTGGTGGGGAAGCAAGGCATCGGTACTGTATCTGATTGCCCTGCTCCAGGCAGCGGCGATGATCTTTATGCTTCATCTGTGTGACGGTTTTGAGCCGGTGGAAATGGGGAAAACCCTGGCGGTAGCCTGTCTGGCTTCGGTGGCTTTTATGTCTGTGATGTATTTCTTTACCAATACTTTTGGCAAAGTGGGAAGTTTCCTGATGCTGGTATTTATGGTGATCCAGCTGGCAGGTTCTGTGGGAACCTACCCCCTGGAACTGTCCGGAAGCTTTGTCCCTTATCTTCATGACTGGGTACCGTTCACTTATACGGTGGAAGCCTTCCGAAGTACTATATCAGGAGGAGAAAGTATTCAGGAAGCCGTAATATTCCTGACCGTTTTGTGGATCGTCTTTACCCTGCTGACCATTCTGGAGTTCCAGATCCGGACCCTTAAGATGAAAAGAGGAAAAAGGACTCTGGATAACTGGTTAGAGGAAAAGGGACTGGCATAAGAGAAAAAAGAAGGGAAAGGACTTTGTACTGCCTTTGAAAAGACAGTGCAGGGTCCTTTTTTTCGGCCATCCATACACTATAATTTATATAAGGTATGATATGGACAGAAAGCGGGAACGGAAGCCTCCGGGATTTTTCTTCAGACACCCTCCCCGGACAGTAAAAGGATAAGAAGGTATCATTGGAATTGTATGAACAGATAGGAGAAAAATGGAGGGGCCTATGGAATATAATAAGGAACAACAGGAAGTCCTGATCCAGGACTTTATTGATATGCTTTTTGTGCAGAGAAACTTGTCATCCAATACCCTGTATGCCTATAAAAATGACCTGCAGAATTTTTCCAGGTGGCTGGAAAGACGGCATTACGGGGATATCAATGACCGGAGCATCTATGAATATTTTTTTATATGCAGAATGAGATAGAATTAGCACCCCGTTCTATCCGCAGAAAATATGTTTCCATTCAGCAGTATTGTGATTATCTCAGAATGGTTTTGAACTTAAATGAGATTTTCTTCCGGTTCACGGCCAGAAAATTTCAGTTGCCAAGGACATTGCCCAGGACATTATCCAGGGAAGAGATTAAAGAGCTGATTCTGGCGGCTACTTTCCAGTATCAGCAGGCCTGGTCAGAATATAAAGAAAGACTGGCTGTCCGGAATATGTGTATAATCGAGCTGCTTTTCTGTCTGGGGCTTCGGGTGGGAGAACTTTCCGCTCTGGATATGGCAGATTACTGGCCGGAAGAGAATACAGTGCTGATTCGTGGAAAAGGGAGAAAGGAGAGTTATTGAAGAGGACAATCAGCTTTATAACAGGGCAAGGCTTTGTCAACCACAACAGCAGAAAATTCCATGCAAAGAATACAGATCCGAAACGGAGTCACTGGAATGTGGAATACTGCAATCAGGATATTCAAGAAATATACCATGAATTATTTGATGAGGCACTTGAAAGGTATAATGTAAAGCAGACAAGGAAAGATCGAAAATCATTATGAAAAAATCCGTTCTGGAAAGCAGGAAAAACCATTTCATGAGATAATCCTTCAGATTGGAAATAAAAATGATATGGGAGCGGAAACGCCTGATGGACAGATTGCAGCAAGAATATGGGATGAATATATAAAAGGTTTTCAGGAACGGAATCCTGCCTTGCGTGTGTTTTCCGCTCATCTCCATCTGGATGAGGCAACACCGCACCTGCATATAGATTTTCCTTAATTGATACAATTAATTTTTATGTGGGAAAAGGGTATGATTCGCTAGAGGTGATATATACTTTATTAAGCTATAATGAGTTTAAACATCAAATTCCGTGCTGATGGAGCGTTGACTCCACAGCCGATGACCTGATGTTTTCAGGACATCTTACATAGAGTCATTCCAGCACATACGCTGATGACTATAGATTATTACCTTGACAACTTAATACCGGTCGTCATCCTGACCCTGGGCAATCCTTATCATGGAATCCACATGCTCCTTAAATGACATTGGATCTCCGCCGTCATAGTAGATCCTCATGTACTCCTGGTACGCCAGGTTATCGTAGAGAAGCGTGTCAGCTGCGTCTTGTCCAGCTTACGGTCCGGATGGTATTCGATCTCTTCCATACAAGCATTTGGCGCTGAAAATCCGGCATCACGGATGCATTTGGCGAGCTTATTGGCCTGGCGGCGGTTCCACTCTGCATCGACCAGGAGAGCGATCCGCTCCTCGAAGCCGAGACTGCTGTAGGTATCAGGATCGCTCAGCTGGGACTCCAGTTCTTTGGCCATGGCTGAGAACCGCATCTGCTTGAGGGTATCAATCGTTGACTGGTTGATCATATGTTTGCACCCCCTTTCCGGAAAGCATCAGCGCCTCGTGTGATCCCGTGGCGGGTGCCATTTTTCGGCACAGGTGCTTCAGCGGCTTGATTGAGGGGAATCCTATCCTGTCCGTTTTTGAGAATGGTGAGGATGCTCCTCAGCGCAGGTGTCGATGAAAAGTAAAACAGACATCGGCTTATGAAATCATTGGTAACCTGAACAAAGAACTGGAAGAACAGGGATATCTGACACTTAGAGGAAAAGTTCCAACAAAATATTTTGTAAAGCGTTTCTATGGAGTAGAAGACACCTGCGAAATCCCACAGGAAGAAGGAAAGGAATGGTTTCATGCGTAAGTAGCATGTGAAGGTGGAAAGGCAACCTATAAGTTTAGATGCTCAGATACAGGGCGTGGTATGAGTAAAAGTTTTCTTTCTCATGTGTTTGAACCGTTCGCACAAGAAGATTCCAGTGCAAGGACCAGTTATATGGGAACTGGGCTTGGAATGCCGATTGCCAAACAACTCACAGAAATGATGGGCGGAAAGATTGCGGTAGAAAGCGAATTAAATGTCGGTACAACCTTCACAGTTACAATTTCATTTGAACTCGATTCAGATTATAAAGAAGAAGACACGCTGGAAGAGGAAAATTTATCGAAAAATCTTTCGGGATTGACAGCACTTTTGGTAGAAGATAATGAGTTGAATATGGAGATTGCTAAGTTTATTCTGGAAAATGCTGGAATCAATGTCGTCACTGCAAAAGATGGAAAAGAGGCAGTCGATATTTTTGCGAAATCAGAGGTGCATTATTTTGATGTGATTCTCATGGATATTATGATGCCGGTGATGGATGGACTGACTGCTACAAAAACAATTAGATCACTGGAACGGCAAGAAGCAAAAACAATTCCTATTTTTGCAATGACTGCAAATGCGTTTCTGGAAGATAAAAAACAAAGCAAAGAAGCTGGAATGAATGAACACTTATCGAAGCCGTTGGATGAAAAGAAACTGATGAATACGATTTGGAAATATACAATCGGGAAAAATTCCAATAGCAAAGGATTGTTGGTAGAGGTATATTCGTTTTTGGGTAAATAACAATTCTAAGCGGTTGATCTTTATGGTTGACCGCTTTTTCCGCCTTCAAAAAATCAGAAGATTCTATTCCAGCAATTTCTGGTAATTCAATGAAAATCTGTTGAATACAGCATGATTCTACCATTAAGGGGTGTACTTTTTCTGAGAAAATAGATACTATAATCCCAAAAGGGGGAAGTATTTATGGACCTTGTGAAAATCGGAAGCTATATTGCAGAAAAAAGAAAAAAACTTGGTATGACTCAAAAACAGCTTGCTGAGAAACTGGGTAAGAGTGATAAGTCAGTTTCCAAATGGGAACGTGGGATTTGTTTACCAGATGTGTCTGTGTATTTAGAATTATGTGAAATATTAGGCATCAGTCTAAATGAATTTTTGGCAGGTGAAGATATTGAGGTAACTAATGTAGAAAAAAAATCAGAAGATACATTGATACAGATAACCAAAGATAGCAGTTATAAGCAACGTTATTTAAAGAAAATTATTGCTGTACTTCTTATTGCGGTGGGAGTATGTGTTATTGTTTTTGGAATCATGGTATGTAATAAATTGCGGCAACCACAAAATTATATAGAAGCAGTAGATCCGGATAGTGTAGAAATGAAAACGGCTGAATTGTTGTCCGGAATTGATGGAACCATGATGTTTCGATACAATTCAAAAGATACATTTCAAGCATTATACGTTTACTTGTCAGAATATCATTCTGGAAAACGAGTTTCTCATAAACGAGTTTTGGAACTTTCCTATGAGGACGTGAAATCTGCAAAAAATGGATTGATTGTCATCACTCCGGATTTTGATAATTTTACTGCAAAGCTTATTGCAGCAGATGAATATTCAAAATATATGACAGAAACGCCAATCTTGGAAGGTGTTGCAAACAGAGAATATTATGGAAGATCTGCGACCTCTATAGAGAACAAAAGCACGATAGAGTACGGAACAGAGCAAGGATTGGCAGCACTGATCTATGGCGAACAAGGAGTGAGTTCGTTGCCGATACAGGACATTACAGGAGAATACATAGATACAGATAATGAGTATATGTATTATTATTCGGCTGAGTTTGTAAAATAAGAATAGCAAAAGTGAGAAGAGGATATTACAAATCATTGTTTTGATAATTCGGTGGTATCCTCTTTGTGGATTTCAGAATTTGTTTCTCAGCTTTCGGTATTCTCTCGGCGAATATCCTTTCAACTTGTGAAAAAGCCGACTGAAATAAAGCTGGTTATCATATCCGACAATCTTAGAAATCTCATTGATGGAAT
>USDK01000076.1 GCA_900553355.1 uncultured Lachnospiraceae bacterium | reverse complement strand
ATGCTTGAAAGTATAGTGTTTATGCGGATAATCAAAAATCAGATATAAAATTTAAGAAAAATTTTAAACACTTTTGCGTAAAATTGGTGTATAGTGGTTGATGTTACAGTGTATGACATATTGGAACAATTGGAACAGGAGAGAAAAACCATGAAGAGCAGATATAGAAAAGTGACAGCCCTGCTTCTGCTGACGGCCATTCTTGGAGGCTGTGCGGCCCGGGAAGAATATACAGGAGGCCAGGTGACGGCAGAGGTGCCAGAGGTGACGGCAGAGCAGGCAAAACTTAATATGATACAGCCCAATGCCTACAATAATGTAAATGGGCTGGATCTGGAGCCTGGTTCCTATATTTCCATTCTGGGAAGATCAGGAAGCGGAGCATACTGGGAAGAGATAAAGAAGGGGATGAACCAGGCCGTAGAGGATATCAATACATTGCTGGAATATGAAGGAAGTGACAAGGTCAAAGCCACATATAACGCAGCAGATACTCCGGATAATGTGGATGAACAGGTCAATATCCTGGATGAGGAGCTGGCCCGTTACCCGGTGGCTGTGGGGATTGCCCTTTCAGATGCTTCAGCCTGCGAAGTACAGTTTGATCTGGCGGCGGAAAACGGCATTCCGGTGGTGGCTTTTGATTCAGGCAGTGATTACCAGGGACTGATGTCCACTGTTTCTACAGATAATGATGCCGCTGCAAGAGAAGCGGCTTCCAGGATGGCAGAGGATATGGAAGATACAGGAAGCGTGTTGATCCTGGTAGATAATTCCAAAGCAAAGGCAGAAATGGTAAGAGAAAGCGCATTCCGTGATGAGATGCAGAGTCAGCATCCGGGGATTACCATTGCTGAAACCTGCTATCTGGATCAGCTGGAGACAACGGATCCGGATACAGATCCGATGGAAGCCTTTCTTGCCCAGTATCCCGATATTACAGGGATTTTTGCGGTCAGCTCTGATGCAGTATCCTGTGCGCTGGAGCTGTCAGACGCGATGGATACAGATCCGGTGATCGTAGGATTTGATGCAGAAGAAGACGAGATCAGCGCCCTGTCCGAAGGACAGATCAGCGGACTGATCGTTCAGAACCCTTACGGGATGGGATATGCTTCTGTCGTTGCCGCTGCCAGGGCAGCGCTTGGGCAGGGAAATGAGGCTGTAGTGAATACCGGCTATCTGTGGGTAGATGCCCAGAACCTGAAGACGGAAGAAGTGCAGCGGATCCTGTACTAGGATCAGTCGCTGCTTTTTGGAAGGGAGAAAATAAACTCGGTACCGACGCCTTCTGTGCTGACGACATTGATGTTTTCGCCGTGTGCCTGGATGGCTTCTTTTACGATCGCAAGTCCCAGGCCGGTGCCCTTCTTATCCTTGCCGCGGGAAAGGTCTGTTTTGTAAAAACGTTCCCAGATCTTATTCAGCGCACTGCGGGGGATCCCGATCCCATAGTCTTTTACAGAGATGTAGACCTTTTCTCCGCGCTCTGTGGTTTCAATGGTGACAGTAGACTCCGGGTCGCTGAATTTGATGGCATTGTCCAGCAGATTGTAGAGAACCTGGTGGATCTTACGCTTGTCGGCATAGACCTGGAGATGTTTGGTGGCAAGCAGAAGTTCAATCGAGATTTTTTTCTGAGTACAGGTGCCTTCAAAAGAGGCAGCTGTATTTTTTATGACCTCATGGATATCAAATTTTTCCCGGTTCAGCAGGATGTTTTTATTGTCAAATTCATTCAGGGTCAGCAGATCCTGAGTCAGATCTGTCAGGCGTTCTGTCTCAAAAAGAATGATTTTCAGATATTTTTCATGCATTTCCGGCGGAATGGTGCCGTCAGCCATGGCCTCCACATATCCTTTGATGGAAGTCAGAGGTGAGCGGAAGTCGTGGGAGACGTTGGCCACAAATTTTTTCTGGTAGTCTTCGATGTCCCGGAGCTGGGAAGACATGTAGTTTAAGGAGGCGGACAGATAGCCCATCTCGTCTTCGGTAGTGACCGGAATCTCATATTCCAGATTGCCGGAGGCATACTGGGTGGCCGCCTCGGTGATCTTACGCAGGGGGCGGTAGACAAAGAACTGGAATCCAAGCAGGATGACAAAGGACAGTAAAAAGATTACGACCAGTGTGATATAGACGGCGCGCAGCAAAAGGGTCTGGACCGCCTGAGTGTCGGAGGCGTATTTATGGATCATCAGATAGCCGTGAGGTGAGTAACCGTAGACGACAGGGGCGATGACCGTGATCACGTCTTCATCAAAACAGGAATGGTAGTTTCCGATCTGGTAGTGTGCGCTGCCGGTTTCTGCCGGATCAAAGTCTGCAATGTTTTCCGGGGCAGCAGGGTAGCCGTCTGACTGTGCGGATGCAAGTACTTCGCCGTCCTGGGAGAGAAACCACACGGCAGCATTAAGCTGGGTCTCGATCCCGGAGAGCTGAAGACGGACATCTGAAACAGACAGACGGTTGGAAAAATACTGGGGCAAATAATCGCTGGCCACCAGACTGGCCTCCTGATACATAGTTGTAGCGATATACCGCTGCAGAGGCTGCCTTGTCAGTCCGGTGGTCAGAGTTGCTACCGTAAAGAGGCTTAGAAAGCCGAATATAATATAAAGGATAATGAATTTCAGATAAAGTGTGCTGCGCATAGGATCCCTTCTGCCTTTTATGATTTGACTTCAAATTTATAGCCGATTCCCCAGACGGTGCTTAAGCTCCAGGAATCATGGTCTTTGATCTTTTCCCGGAGCCGTTTGATATGTACGTCCACCGTACGGGTATCTCCAATGTATTCATAGCCCCAGATCTGGTCCAGAAGCTGTTCGCGGGTAAAGACCTTGTTGGGGGATGCGGCCAGGAAATATAAAAGCTCCAGTTCCTTTGGCGGCATGTCTACGGTCTGACCGTCCACAACGACAGAATAATTAGTAAGATTGATGGTGATGCCGGGGTAGGAGACGCATTTTCCCCTGCTTTCTGTATCGCTGTCTGATTTGGGGGCAGCCTGGTAACGGCGCAGGACAGCCCGGACTCTGGCAACCATCTCTTTCGAATCAAAAGGCTTCATAATATAGTCGTCGGCGCCAAGCTCCAGCCCAAGTACCTTATCAAAGACTTCTCCTTTTGCGGAAAGCATGATGATGGGGACGTTGGATCTTGCCCGGATCTCCCGGCAGACCTGGTAGCCGTCGATTCCCGGAAGCATCAGATCTAAGAGGATCAGATCCGGATGGTAGGAATCAAAGGCAATCAGAGCTTTTTCCCCATCATGGACCATCAGTGTGTCAAAACACTCTTTGGTGAGGTAGAGAGAGATCAGCTCTGCAATATTTTCATCGTCATCTACGATCAGTATTTTTTGTTTATTTACCATAAAGACCTCCTTTGGATGTCGTTTCTATCTTAGTTCTGCGATGGTCACGCCGGCATCGCCTTCCCCGAAGGCTCCAAGCCGGAATGACTTGACGTGCTTCTGTCTTCTCAGATAATTGTGAATGCCTGCACGCAGGGCGCCGGTTCCTTTTCCATGCACGATGCGGACGCTGGAAAGATGTGCCAGTGCGGCATCGTCCAGGTATTTATCCAGTGCGGCTACGGCTTCGTCCACCGTCTTGCCCAGCAGATTGATCTCGGGACTTACGGAGAAGGATTTCCCCATCTTCATTTTGCCTTTGCTGGTGCGGTGCATGCCCTTGGCGGTGTAAGAGGGAGCCTCGTCGATGATCTCCAGATCTGAGATATTGACCTGGGAGCGCAGGATGCCCATCTGTACCGTGACATTGCCCTTTGAATCAGGAAGGGAGGTGACGGTGCCGGTCAGGTTCATGCTTAAGACTTTGACGGACTCGCCCAGCTTAAAGTCTCCTGGCTTGTGCTGCTTCTTTGGCTTATCGGTACCCAGCTTCGTATGGGGGCTGACGGAATCGATCTTCTTGCGGAGACGGTCTCGTTCTTTTTCCATCTCGGCTGCGGAGATATTTTCTTTGCCGAATTTATGGAAGGCCCGGATGGTCTCGTCGGCAGTTTCCTTGGCGTCTTCCAGGATGCTGCGGGCTTTTTCGTTTGCTTCTCTAATAATCTGGTCGCGCCTGGCCTCCAGCTTTTCCTTTTTATTGCCGATCTCGGCTTTCAGTTGTTCTAATTCCCGTCTGTAGGCGGCAATTTCTTCCTGCTCCTTTTCGATGGTGCGCCTGCTGGTCTCAAGATCGGTCAGCAGATCTTCAAAAGATTCATCCTGCTCGGAAAGACGTGCTCTGGCGTCTTCGATGATGTGGTCCGGAAGCCCCAGCTTTCCGGCAATGGCAAAGGCGTTGCTCTTTCCGGGGATGCCGATCAGCAGGTGATAGGTAGGGCGAAGGCTTTCCACATCGAATTCACAGCAGGCATTTTCTACACCCGGGGTAGAGAGAGCGTAGACCTTCAATTCGCTGTAGTGAGTGGTAGCCATGGTGCGGATGCCTCTCTCATGCAGATAGTTTAAGATTGAGATGGCAAGAGCGGCGCCTTCTGTGGGGTCGGTCCCTGCGCCCAGCTCGTCGAACAGCACCAGTGATTTTTCATCCACATGCTTTAAGAAGGAGACAATATTTGTCATATGAGATGAGAAGGTGCTGAGGCTCTGCTCGATACTCTGCTCGTCTCCGATATCTGCATACACCTGAGTGAAAATGGACAGCTCTGAGCGGTCCAGCGCCGGAATATGCAGGCCTGCCTGGCCCATTAATGTGAACAGTCCCACCGTTTTCAGGGAAACAGTCTTACCACCGGTATTAGGACCGGTGACGATCAAAAGATCAAAGTCCTCTCCCAGCATGACGGTGATGGGGACAACGCTTTTTTTGTCAAGAAGGGGATGCCTGCCCTCACGGATACGGATTCTGCCCTCGGTATTGAATAAAGGCATGGAGGCATTCTGCTCCAGTGCGAGTGCTCCTTTGGCAAAAATAAAATCCAGGTCCGTCAGGACGCAGTAGTCTGTGCGGATAGCTGCCGTATCTTCGGCGGCGTCTGCACTCAGGCGGGCCAGGATTACCTGGATTTCCTCCTGTTCTTTGGCATAGAGCTCTTTTAAATCGTTGTTCAGCTTCACAACGGCCATGGGCTCGATGAAGAGCGTGGAGCCAGTGGCAGACTGGTCGTGGATCAGTCCGGAGACCTGGCTGCGGTACTCTGCCTTGACCGGGACACAGTAGCGGTCGCCCCTCATGGTGATGATGGGATCTTGCAGATAGGAACGAAGGGAGCCGTTTACCAGCGCTGTCAGCGTGGAGTGGACCTTGTCGTTGATCTGGTTCATGGAACGGCGGATCTTTAGAAGCGTGCTGCTGGCATCGTCGCTGATCTCATCTTCTTCCGGGATACAGCGGCGGATCTCGCTGCTGAGAGGAGTTAAAGGCTCCAGCTGTGAAAACAAAGGATCCAGACAATCTTCCAGGTCATCGTTATTGTCACGGCGGCCGTAGGATTTTACCTGAGCCGCATTTTCCAGAACCTTACAGATCCGCAGCAGCTCCCCGCTTCCCAGTGTGCCTCCGATCTCCAGTCTTTTCAGAGAATCATTGATGGGCTGGACATTCCCAAAGGAGGGGCGTCCCTTTTTAACGATACGGGTAAACGCGGCGGCAGTCTCTTCCTGAGCCTTCGTAACCGCGGCAAGATCTGTCATGGGTTTCAGCCTCCGGCAGCGGTTCTGACCGCCGAAAGAAGAGGCCTTGTCCGTCAGTAATTCTATGATTTTGTTGTATTCTAATTTTGTTAATGATTTTTGATTCATATGCTTCACCTATCCCCTATTCTACCCTATTTGTCTTATAAAGAAAAGGATAAATATTGAACATTTGAACGCCATCATGTATACTATTAAAAGGACTGTAAAGGAGATGGATGCATCGATGGAAGAGCAGAAAGATCCGCGAAAAGAGCAGGAAATTTCCGAAAAGGAGCAGGACCTGCAGGATCCGGGAGAGGCACCGGATCAGGAGGAGTATTCCTTCCTTCAGGAAACCATCAAGGATGAGGCAGGCGGCGCCATGCAGAAGATTAAGAAGGACCTTTTGAGAGTCCTTTGTCTGGGACTGGCGTTTGGAATCATAGCCTGCTTTGGTTTTTATGCGGTTAAACCGTTGATGGAAAAGATGTTTGAGAGCAGTCCTGAGAAAGTAACGATTCCGGAAGAGGAAGAAGAGACGCAGGAAGAAGACACACAGGAAGAGCAGCAGGCAGTCCAGACCCTGGATGAGGAAAGCTTCCGGCAGATGCAGCAGGCTATGACTTCGACAGCGTTGGAGGCCAGCCGGGCGGTTGTGGAGATTACAGGTGTTTCCGGAAGTCAGGACTGGATGAATGAGACTTATGATTCAAGAAACAGTGTGTCGGGCCTGATCATAGCAGACAACGGCCAGGAGCTTCTGATCTTTGGTAAGACATCTGTACTGGCGGACTCAGGAGAGATCCGTGTGACTTTTTATGATGGAAACACATATGGGGCTTCCCTGAAGAAGCAGGACGGCAGCCTTGGGTTTGGAATCTATGCGGTGAACCATGCTGAGATTGCACAGTCTACCTGGGGGCAGATCAAGACGGCGGTGCTTGGAAGTTCGAATACGATCTCCAAGGGGAATCCGGTGATCGTGATTGGGAAGCAGTTTGGCTATGACGGGGGCATCGGCTTTGGAACGGTGGCGTCCGCCCGGAATCATATGGAAGAGGCAGACGGAGAATACCGCCTGATCTGTACAGATATTGCCGCGGTCGCCGGGGGCACCGGGGTGATGGTGAACCTGGACGGAGAAGTGGTGGCCATGATCGACCAGACTGTATCGGAAGAGGATAGTATGAATCTGGTGACCGGATATGGCATTACGGATATAAAGGATATTATTGAGAACCTGTCAAACGGTGAGGCGGTTCCCTATATCGGGATCCGGGGGATTGATGTGACGGAAGAGATCATGGAGCAGGGGATTCCTCAGGGCGTTTATGTGAAGGAAGTGGATGCCGAGTCCCCGGCTATGACGGCAGGCATTCAGGCAGGGGATATCATTACCAGCATAGACGGTGAAGAAGTGACGTCCCTGTCGGCCTATCATGATGTACTGATGGAGCAGAAGAGCGGCGGCAAGGTAAGGATTGAAGGACACAGACGCGGCTCCGGAGGATATGTGGATATCACATTTTCCGTGACGGTAGGAAGCAGAGAATAAGAATAGAAAGAGGCAGACATATGAGATATATCAACACCTTAAGAGAGGGAGAAACCATTCGGAATGTATATTTGTGTAAAGGAAAACGTTCGGCAGAGACCCGGAACGGAAAGCCCTATGACAACCTGATCCTTCAGGACAAGACAGGCACCCTGGACGGTAAGGTCTGGGATCCTAATTCCGGCGGAATCGCGGACTATGAGGAGAAGGACTTTATCGAGGTATATGGAGATATCATCAGTTATAATAATAATCTGCAGATGAATATCAAGCAGATTCGGAAGGTTTCCGAAGAAGAATATAATCCGGCGGACTATATGCCGACTACAGAAAAAGACCCGGACAAAATGTTCCAGGAGCTTCTGGGGTATATCGGGCAGATCGGGAATCCATATCTGAGACAGGCAGTCGAGTATTATTTTGTAAAGGACGAGGCGTTTATCAAGACATTCCGGAGCCATTCGGCGGCAAAAAGCGTGCATCACGGATTTTCCGGAGGACTTCTGGAGCACACTTTAAGCGTAGTGAAGTTCTGCGAATATATGGTGGGCGCATATCCGATCCTTAAGAAGGATCTTCTGTACGCAGCGGCCATCTGCCATGATATTGGAAAGACAAAGGAGCTCTCCGCTTTTCCGGATAACGATTATACTGATGACGGCCAGCTCCTTGGACATATCGTCATCGGCGTAGAGATGATGGATGAGGCCATCCGCAGCATCCCGGATTTCCCGCCTCGCCTGGCAAGCGAGCTGAAACACTGCATCGTGGCGCACCACGGAGAGCTGGAGTACGGTTCCCCGAAGAAGCCGGCGCTGGCCGAGGCCATGGCGCTGAACTTCGCAGACTGCACCGACGCAAAGATGCAGACACTGACAGAAATATTCAAAGAAAAACAAAGCAACGACTGGCTGGGGTATAACCGGCTGTTTGAAACAAACCTGCGCAAGACGCAGCTGTAGCACATATATAAACGGTATGTGAATGGGGACGTAGTGAGCAACGGGGACGTAGACAAATGCAAAAGGTGTACGTCCCCTTTTGCGTCCCTGATGAATATTTGAGGTATATTTATGCAGAAGAATGATATTGTACAGGTGGAAATTGAAGATATGGGAACCGGTGGCGAGGGCATCGGGAAGGTAGATGGATATGCGCTGTTTATCAAGGATGCGGTCATTGGTGATGTGGTGGAAGCAAAGGTGATGAAGGCGAAGAAGAATTATGGATATGCAAGATTAATGCATATTATTTTGCCTTCAAAAGTGCGTGTTGCTGCCAGGTGTCCGGAAGCCAGGAGATGTGGAGGCTGTCAGATCCAGGAGATGGATTATGGGGCGCAGCTGGAGTTTAAAAACCGTAAGGTGCGTAATAATCTGATCCGTCTGGGCGGCGTGCCAGAGGAGGTGCTGGATGCTGTTATGGAGCCGGTCTGTGGGATGGATGAGCCCTTCCGCTATCGGAATAAGGCGCAGTTTCCGATCGGGAGAGACCGGGAAGGGAAGCTGGCGGCCGGCTTTTTTGCAGGAAGGACACACAGTATTATCCCGGTGCCAAAGCTGGACTGCGCGCTGGGGGTAAAGGAGAACAGGAAGATTCTTCAGATGATTCTTGATTTTATGGAGAAATATGGGATTGAGCCTTACGATGAAGAAAGTCACACAGGACTGGTGCGTCATGTGCTGATCCGCAAGGCATTTTCCACGGGAGAACTGATGGTATGTCTGGTCATGAACGGGAAAAAACTGCCCCATGCAGAGCGTCTGGTGGAAAAGCTGGCGGAGATTCCGGGGATGACCAGCATTTCCTGCAATGTCAATCTGGAAAAGACGAATGTGATCATGGGGAGTGAGATGGTCTGGCTCTATGGAAAAGAGTTCATCACAGATGAGATCGGAGGCATAAAGTATCAGATTTCGCCGCTGTCGTTCTATCAGGTCAATCCGGTGCAGACGGAAAAATTGTATGGGACGGCCCTCCAATATGCCGGACTCACTGGGAAAGAGACGGTCTGGGATCTTTACTGTGGGATTGGCACGATTTCGCTCTTTCTTGCACAGAAGGCAAAACAGGTATATGGCGTGGAGATTATTCCGCAGGCGATTGACGATGCGAAGCGGAATGCAGAGCTGAATGGGATTCGCAACGCGGAGTTTTATGTAGGGAAGGCAGAGGAGATCCTGCCGGAGTATTATGCGGCGTATGAAAAAGAGCACGGAGAGAGTGCCCATGCGGATGTGATTGTGGTGGATCCGCCCAGGAAAGGATGCGATGAAGCTCTGCTGGAGACGATTGTAAAGATGCAGCCGGAGAAGGTGGTGTATGTAAGCTGCGATTCGGCGACACTGGCCAGGGATATAAAGTATCTGCAGGGAAATGGATACGGAGTGCGGAAAGTAAAGGCGGTAGATATGTTCCCTAACACCGTGCATGTTGAGACGGTAGTACTTCTGTCCCACAAATCCCCGGACAGTGTTATCAATGTAAAGGTAGAATTTGGAGAAGGCGATGATAAGATATCGTTGGATGCGATTGCAGAACGGGCAAAGAAATATCAGCCGTAACCGAAAGTTACATATAAGATGATACAGGAATATGTGGAGAAAAAGTATGGATTTAAGGTACATACCGCTTATATTGCAGAAGTGAAAAGGGCATTGGGATTAACAATGTATGATGCGCCTAATGCGACAGAGAAATTGAAGCAGCCGGGGAAGCGTCCGCCGAAAGAAAAGGCAGAAGTGATCACAGAGGCGCTTAAGCATTTTGAGGTAATCTAATGGACGAAAATATTTACCGTATTGCAGAGCAGATAGTCCAATTACATCAGAAAGCCTATGAGGTTTATTTGCCATTGGTTGAAGATGTGTGCACCAGAACTGTGTCGGAAGATGAATTATCGCATTTGTTAGATTATTTATTGGACTTTGCGTGTGATGAAAAAATGTTGGGACTGTACAAAAGGGTATGCAGAAAGTATTTGGATGTATATCCCGGTTGTATTAGGGATCATATTGATGCAAATGTCAAGCACTTTTTTACATTGTTAGGTAAGATGTTTTTTACACCGTAT
>USDK01000075.1 GCA_900553355.1 uncultured Lachnospiraceae bacterium | reverse complement strand
CAGTGACTTGTCGCCAGTTTCCTAACTTGACATTCGCTCCACGGAAAACCTGCCACTTTCGGGCAGCAACCTCACGCTTCACAGCTATCAATGTCACAGCTTTTTTAGTATATCCGATGCTTCCACATTTTTCAAGCCCTTTCTGCTAAATATTGTATTTTTTTTGATACAATCAAAAAATGCAGTCCGCAGCCGTGCCGGAAAGAAATGGATATCCGTCATGCTTGCATGTAAGGATCATCCGCTTTCTTTTCGGCGCGAGTGCAACTCGCATTTTGCGCCTCTCATAAGCAGTCTTAGCACGTATGTGCGAAACTGGAGCGCGAAGCGCGACGAGTGCGCATGAGCATAGAGGAGCGAAAAATGAACAGGCTCATAGCATCCCTCTCAGAATCCCCGCCGCGCGGAATACCAGCCCCTCCTCCAGATGAATCTCCATCACCGGCGAATCCTGCCGTACCAGCCGTACCACATAGACTGTCAGAATCACCCCGATCCCCAGGCAGATCAAAAAAAGTTCCAGTCGTTCATTCCATGTATGCCCCCTGGCGATCCAGTTTCTTCTTATTATATTATTGTGAATACAATACCAGAATAGCAGAACGTTCAGAAAAAACACTGGCTGGTATGCAAATGCAGCGCCTGTATCCAGACGCAATAGTGCAAGGCAGGCCCTGGTAGTGCCGCATCCAGGACATGGAACCCCAAACAAAAGCCGTACCGGGCAGTGCCAGACCGTAGCAGCAAGCACGGCCAGAACTAAAATAATGCCGACATGCATCAATACAAGCTTTCCGAGCCTTTTCCTGTTGCTTTTTATCCTCTTCTGCAGCTCCATCCGTACATTTCCTTTCCAGATTATTTGCCGATTCCTCTTGTATTTCCCCTTCGTTTCCGCTACTATCTTATCATAAAATATCGATTACAACATTACATTTTTCTATATGAGTGAGGGAGGAATTTTATGGACGTAAAAAGATGGAAAGTTATGATGGCCGTTGACGAATACGGCAGTTTTACCCGCGCAGGTGAAATTCTGGGCTATACACAATCCGGCATCACTCAGATGATGAAATCATTGGAAAAAGAAGTCGGATTCCCTCTTTTTGTCAAAGATAAACACGGAATGACTCTTACAAATGATGCAAAATCTCTGGTTCCTTCCGTCCGCTCCCTGCTGAACGCAGATGAGGTCGTACGTCAGGAAATCGCCTCTTTAAAAGGCGCACAGATCGGAGTTATTAAGATCGGGACCTATTTGAGCTGCTCCATCCACTGGATCCCGGAGATCATACAGAAATTTCACATCAGCCACCCCGACATACATTTTAAAATTATCGAAGGGGGCGAGTGGGAGCTGGCGGACTGGATCCAGGAACGCCGCGTGGATATTGGATTTATCAGCCGTCAGGAGGGGCATCACTATGAATTTCTCCCCGTTATGGACGATGAACTTTTCGCTGTCCTTCCCAAAGGTCACCCACTCACAAAATACGATGAGATTCCGATCGAAAAATTTAACGGTATCCCTTTTGTCGTTACAGAATACGCTCCAGGTAGTGATATCCACCGCATTCTGGCACAATACCATATCAACCCCGATATCCGGTATGTTTCTATTAATGAATTTTCAGTACTTTCCATGGTGGAGCATGGTCTTGGCGTCACCATTCTCCCGGGTCTTCTTTTAAGAGGGCAGACCGGAAGTTTTGTTCTGCGGAAACTTGCACCAAATGCCTTCCGCCAGCTGGGACTTGCCTATTCCTCTGACAAGGAGCTGTCTCCTGCCTCCAGAAGCTTTCTGGAATATGCTAAAGATTTTCTTCTGGAAGACTAATTTTTATTGAACAATATATAAGATTTTCTAATATGTACATTACGTTTTCTAATAATTTTATTGACTTTTCCTCTTCATAGCGCTATACTTAAAAAGAGGATTGAGATTACAAAGGCGCTCTCACATTTGGTGGAGAGCGCCTTTTTGTTTCTGACTCGCTGCATATCAAGGGCAGGAGACATCCACTGCAGTTGACCCACCGAAATTGCCCGGTAAGAAAGGATGTATATTTATGAGTAATCAGACAAACACAGGAACTCAACAATGGGGATCAAGATTTGGCTATCTCATGGTAGCGGCAGGCGCCGCCATTGGCCTGGGGAACATCTGGCGTTTTCCTTATCTTGCATACCAGCAGGGCGGCGGCGTATTTCTGGTCGTCTACATCATCGTCGTGGCCCTGATCGGACATCCAATGGTACAGATGGAAACTGCCATCGGGCGCCACACCGGAAAGGATACTGTTACTGCCTTCCAGCGTATCAGTAAAAAATGGGGATTCGTCGGCTGGATGGCAAATATCTGTACCCTGATGATCAATATGTATTATGTAGTAGTGGGAGGCTGGGTTGCAAAATATGCTTTCCAATACATAATAAGCGGTGATTTTGGCTCTGATAAGCAGGCCTATTATGATAACTTTACATCTTCAACCGTTGAGCCCCTTATCTGGACTATGATCATCCTGGTATTTGTGTCTGTCATGCTGTATTTCGGGATTACAAACACCGTTGAAAAAATTGCCAAGGTCATGATGCCTTTGCTTTTCATCCTGCTCATCATCTGCGGCATCTGGGCGCTGATCGTAAACGATAACGCCATCGAAGGCGTTAAATACTATCTGCTGCCAGATTTCAGCAAGTTCGGTTTTAATACCTTTGCCCAGGCCGCCGTACAGGTTCTGTTCTCTGTCGGCATCGGCTGGGGGTTATATGTAACCCTGGGAGCCAACATTCCAAAAGAAAACAATCTGAAGAGCGACGCAGTCATGGTTTCTGTCTTTGATACGGCAGCCGCGATCCTGGCCGGATTTGTCGTTGTCCCCTCCGCCTTCTCCGGCGGTGTAGACATTCAGTCCGCAGGCCCAAGCCTTGTATTCAATGTTATGACGGACATCTTTGAGAAGCTTCCCGGAGGAAGATTCATCGGCGTATGCTTCTTCCTTGCCATTCTCTTTGCCGTGATATCCTCTCTGTTCAGTTTCTTCGAGATTTCTATCCGGACCTTCGAGGAAAACAGACACCTGGGGCGAAGAAATGCAACTTTCCTGACAGCCGGCATCATTGGTGTAGGTAATGTTTTCGTATCTCTTGGTTTTGGCATCTTAAGCGGCGTCAAACTTCCCTGGGTCGACATAAACGGCATCAATATGCTCGGTATTTATGACTGGCTGGACACTTTCTCTGCATATCTGCTGATGCCGATCGGTTGTATCCTGGTATGTATTGTCATAGCCAAGGTATGGGGATTTAAAAACTACGAAAAAGAAGTGACCAATAACGGCAAATTCGGGCATGTTACCCTGTACGAAAAGATATTGACCGTTGTTGTCGTTCCCTTCTTTATGATCATAATTCTACTGACTCTTTTCGGTTTTCTCAAATAAAAATATCGTATATTTATCCGCTTCCGGCATCCCTTTTTGGATGCCGGATTTTTTATCTATTTTCCACAAAGATTCATCGTTTTCAGACCTGATATTCATTGACTTGTTAATTTTTTGATGATATAATCAACATGTAATTGAATCTGTCTTTTGCTATAATCGGGGGTAGCTTTTCTGACGGATTCGGGACTTATATTTATAATCTGGAGGGATGTTTTATGGCAATGTACATCATGAAGGGGTTATGCGTAATCGGCATTATCCTGAACCTTGTTCTCATGTGGAGAAAGAACAAAGAGCTTCGCGCGAACCCGGAAAAAGACCCGGGCACCGGCCTGACTGGCGAAGAGCTGTGGGCAAGAGGAAAGCAGCCAAAGAATATTGTTGCAACAGCCATCACAGGTTTTGTAGCAAACTTCCTGGATACTCTGGGAATCGGATCCTTTGCTCCTTCTTCCGCTTCATTTAAGCTGACAAAGTCCGTAGACGATATCCTGGTTCCTGGTACACTGAATGTAGGTGATACTGTTCCGGTATGTGTAGAAGCTTTCCTGTTTTTCGGTTTCGTAGATATGGATATCCTGACACTGGTACTGATGCTGGTAGCTTCTGTAGTTGGTTCGTTTGTAATGGCTGATATCGTTACAAAGTTCGATCGAAAGAAAGTTCGTTACGCTCTGTTCATCGGACTGTTTATTCTGGCAACTGTAATCCTTATGAAGGTAATGAACTTTGGTCCATTTGGTACAATTGGTACTGAGCTCGGCCTTCGCGGATGGAAACTCGTTGTCGCTGTTGTTGGAAACTTTATCTTCGGCGCTCTGATGAGTATCGGTGTAGGTCTTTACGCACCTTGTATGGCTATGGTTCTTGCACTGGGCATGGATGCAGGATGTGCGTTCCCGGCTATGATGGGATCCTGTGCTTACCTGATGGCATTTGGTAATGGACCGAAGTTCATCGCACAGGGAAGATATGACATGGTTGCCTGCTGGACACAGGCGATTTTCGGAGCCGTTGGTGTATACGTTGCATACGCTTTCGTATCCAGCTTACCGCTTGATACACTGACAAAGGTTATCGCAGTTATCGTTTACATTACCGCATTCTTATATCTCCATGACGCGATCAAGAAAGGATCTGCTGCATAAGGAATGCATTTATCTTTTGTAAATTTAACAGAGACACATAAAAAGCGTCTGCCCTGCAAGCTCGCAAGGCAGACGCTTTTCTTTTCCCATCTCAGCGCTTCTTATTTTGTTCCTGCGCATCTATACGCATCTGAGTCATATGTCCACGTATCTTTCTTCCAAATTCCTTACTGCGGTTTACAAGCCCCGTCGGCACCCATCGATAATCAGCGCCACTCTTATCCAGAATAAACTCGCGGAAGCTCTCCTGATCCCCTTCTATAAACTCATCCTTCGGCAGGATCAGCAGATCTTCCTCGTTCATTCCTACATAATAGATCCTCTCATCTTCCCACACCCGGTAGACGTTTTTATAGTATCCCATATCCTCTTCCCTGCCATCTCTCAGGGCCCGGATTCTACTATCTCCAAACAAATATGTAATTTCCTCATTCTCCTTTACCTGGGGATCATTTTTCATCATACTTACCGAAATGTTCTGCCGGAACAGCGCCATCAGAATCAGCAGCACTCCCATTCCGTAGCTTATGACCACACCCGGCAGCGCAATCCCCTTGATAACTGTCGGGACCAACGCCAGGAGTACGCCTGTTGCCAAAAGATTAAATGTAACCCTGGGATGCCTGATCCGGTTTGTAAATTTGATAAATATCTTCATCATCTGTGTATCACGCCTGATATGCACTGTATAATGATTTTTCCGCGGATCTGCCGCACCTTGTAATTCCTGATTTTCCATTTCTCTTTTTCATATCCTCCATTATTTTGCTTAAGACACAATTATTGTACCATAACTTTCTTCTTTTTCCCACTATAACCAAATAGATTTCTGTATATCACTGTGGTAAATTGTTATCATATCGATTCGTTAAAGTGTACATTTTTTTGCATAAATATCCATTTTTTATAACGAAATTATACAAAATTAATTTTTTCGTTTCTCATCGTCTTGACACCCTGGAAAAGTGGTGCTATATTATAACCATCTTAAATAGGGCATAACCAAAGGCGGTTTCCATAAGTAATTAGGAGGCTGCTATTTTTTAAAAGTTATTTCTGTTTAAGATGAATGTACGGTTGTTATTGCAGTTATACCAGAGCCGATTGTTTCCCCCAAGAACAATCCTGCAATGGTGAACTCCAATGAATATATACATCTCTTTTTAGAGAAGCATTCCCCAGCTTTGTATATAATGCAAACTGCAATGCAACGAGGAAAACCTCTCAATGACATACCAAAAAGAAAAGGCACGACATTTGATGTCGTGCCTTTTCTTTTGTAAATCAGCGATTCTTTTCATCATTATGCCGCATTTTCAGCTTAAGCAAGGCTTTTGCTTTCAGACAGTCCAGCTCTACCATATTGTTTTCTCCCACAACATTCGTCTCTGTGCCGTCTTCACTCTTGTTAATGTCGATAATCCCATCCAGATAATCATTCACCACAACAAACTGTGCAACCGTACCGCTGAAGTTAAGCCCCGTAACCGGAATACCGCGGATACCAAGCTGCTCACAGGTGTTGGTATAATCCACATCACTGTTTCCCCAGCCATCCGAGGAAAGGATCACTCCGTCAGCTCTCATCGCTTCTGCCCATACAGCAGTCCTGGTGCCTACCAGGAGCTTATCCTTGTTATCATCCGGAGTACCGACAATAATAATCCCCATCAGATCCAGATCCGTATCTGCCGCAACTACCTCCAGCAGGGGATCACGGAAATGATGTAATGTAGTTTCTTTTGTTGATGGTCCAATACCCATTCTATACACCTCCTACTGCATCGAGCGGATAATACCGTCTCTGTACTCGTTCGGAGTGATCAGAATCGGCATATTGCCCATATCTATGATCGAACGTCCGCCTTCCACGCCAGACGGCTCATTAGAGAACAGATGTGTATCATACATCGCTCCCTGTCCTGCCACCTGTTTTACGATCAGCACACGTTTCTTTCCAGGTCTTACAACGTCATGATATTCATGACGTTCTGTACACTTTTCTCCCTTAAATTTCTTCATCTTCTCGCGGAACGTCTGAACAAATTCATCGCAGGCACGATGAGCTGCCGTAGGTCCTGGCCTCTCCTGTCCCATTCCGGCTGCAAGGGTAACATCAAAAGAAATAATATAATCATCATCTCCTGGCGTTCCCGCGCGGTTCAGATACAGCTGATCCTTTAAATTCCCCTCAGAAGACCCGAACTCATGGCACTGTTTGCCATTTACATCCACACCTGTCAGCATCACATAGACACCTGTCAGAGTATGTGTAATACCTTCCCCTAATTTTCCAAGTACCTTGGTTGAAATCGGAATAATATCCATGATCGTATTGGTCCATCTGTCATGATCTCCCGGCTTGATGATCTGAATATCAATCTTCTCAATATGTTCTTCTTTTTTCACAAGTTCATCCAACATTTCTTTGCTGATTGTCATATGGCCGTCCACTGTTACATCATTGTGTTCACCAAACTCCACATCCGTTACATGAAAAGCCTTGATCACGAGACGTCTCAGGTCAATTTCTTTTTCAGCCACTCGGGTCACCTCCATTTTTTACAAAAGGGCAGATGATAACTCATCTGCCCTTTCCATACATTTCCTTAGATCTTTGCTACATACTCAAATGGCAGCGGTACGATAGTTCCAGGTGTCTGGATCTTTACTAACTGCTCAAGAGTCGCTTTTACGATCTGTGTCTGCTGTTCAACATTGTGCGGTCCACCAGCGTTAGCTCCCATAGGAACCAGCGGAGCAACTGCACGAGGAGTACCGGTCTGACGAACAACCGGTGGAAGAGCTGCAATGATAATTGTAGGAATTCCAGCTTCTTCAATCGCTCTCTGCACCAATACTGCAGAGCGGTGGCAGGTACCTCAGCCAGCGGTGAGGATTACTGCGTCGACATCCTCTTCTTTAAACATCTGTGCGATAGCCGGACCAGTTTCGTGTTTGAACTTCTCCTGGTTTCCGCCGCCGCCCATGAATCCAGCGTGTACCGGAGCGCAGGCTCTGATAAAGCCTTCTGCTGCCAGTTCATGGATTCTGTCGATCGGGAACATGCAGTTGATGTCTTTGTTAACATCACTGTTATCATATCCGCCGTGGGATACCATCAGCTCGCTAGATGGTGTGGTATTCTCAATTTTTCTCCATGTCCAGTCACCAGCAAGATTAAATCTCTCCTGGGATTTTTTGTGAACACCTGCTGCTGTTGCAAGAGCGATAGACATATCCTTCAGCTCTTTTGTTACAGGAGTCCATACTGCCGGTGGAGTAATAGGTACGAAGATTTCTGATTGTAAACCTTTAACAACCGTTAAACTCATTTTTAGACCTCCTTATTATCCAAACGCGTACGCATCTCTTCTTGTTTGCGCCGTTCTTTTTCAATGTTGCTGACATATTTTTCATTTATCTCTGGTCCGAGCTGCTCCGGAAAGCTCATATTCCATCCGACTTCCTGTCCTACCTTCGGTTCAGAATCGCAGATGAACATCCGCTTTGGGGCTTTGAAAAATCCCAGCCTTCCTTTCAGATCTACGCTGATGCTGCAGTCGTCAACATCAACGACAACCCCTTCCATGTAAATGATCTTGTCACCATAATGCAAACGCTCGTTGTTCATTTAAAACACCCGAATTAGTCGTATTTTTCCTTACGTTTCTGGCTCATCGGCAGAGACTGCTCATTCTCAACAAGATCAATCTTCTTATCATAAGCAGCTTCGATCAGCTCTACGTTGGTAGATTTAACGTTCGGATTCCACTTCTTCTCAGCAGCTTTTACTTCTTCGCCAGCCATTGCTGTCTTCAGCATAGCCAGTGCACGGATTGCATCCTCTTCGCAAAGAGTGTTGCAGCCAAGAACTTCGTTTTCAATACCGGACTCAGATTTGTTGTTATCAACCATGTATGTCATGTACTTGTTACCAACAACCAGAGCTCCCTGTACTGCACAGTAGGACATTCCAACTACCGGAACGCCTCTCATACCGATCTGCTCGATATGGCTTGCGAAGTCGATGTGGTTGTTTCCGAAACCTTCTGTTGTAACGAAAGCTCCGTCTGCATCCATCATCTCTACAGTCTGTCCGACACGTTTGGATACATAGAATTTTTCTGCGTTGATCTGCGGGCTTCCTACAAATACAACGCCGCAAAGGTCAACTTCCGGATCATGCAGTGCTTCCAGAACCAGAGGCTCTCTCCAGTAATGTCTGGACATTTCCTTGGAAGCAGGTCCGATACAGGTCAGCGCGTGGATACATCCATCAAGGACTTCCAGCGGAGACATACATACCGGTACGTTTCCTAAGTCTACGTTTGCTCTTGCGCCAAGGATTCCGACAGGCTCTACAGGAAGGATGAAGTTATCATGCATAGCTCCCTGTCCCATGATCTCCTTAACGATTACGACTTTCTTCTTTCCAGGACGACGAACCTGTTTCAGTTCCTGAGTATCTACTACCAGGCTCTCATCCAGTTCCTTCATCACTTCACGGATTTCCTGAGTGATCACATCGAATGCAGTGTGGGCAGCCATAGGTCCACGACGCTCCATGTTTGTCTTCTCCTGGATCACGATGTTACCTTTGATGAAGATCTCTCCCTTATCCGGGCAGCCAGGACGATTCCACATAATGTTCTCATCCAGGTATCCTTCGGAAGATCCGAACTCACCAATCTGAACTCCGCCTTCATCTGTACCTGTCAGCATCATAACAACGCCGTCAAGTACTCTTGTTGCGCCTTCACCAAGGATTGCATCGCCTTCTTTTGTAGCGATTGGCTGAACATCCATGATTGTCTCTGAGTATGTGTGGTATTGGTCAGGAGTGATGATTTCAAGATGGAAATCTTTAACCAGTTCCTGATCAGCAATTACTTCTGCTTCAATTCCTTCACGGATGTAAAGAGTTGTTCCTTCAATTTTTGTCTCTGGTCCTCTCTTAACCTCTGTGATCTTAATGTGTCTTCTTGTTAATGTTCCTACTACTTTTGTTTCTTCAACAGGTGCTTCTGCTGTTGCTGTAGCTGCTACTGCTGCAGGTACTTCTGCTACTGCTTCTCCTGTTGCTCCAAGAGCTCCAACCGGGATTTCAAGATTGATGTCTTTTCCTTCTCCGATGTGGATCTTGAGTGTTCCTCCAGCTACTGTTGCTGCTGTTGCAACTGGTGCTGCTGGTGCAGCTTCCTCTGCCGGAGCTTCTTCCTCTGCCTCTTCTGCTGGAGTTGTAGGTGCTTTTACACCATCCAGAACATCATTTGTTAATGGGCAAAGAGAATCACAAGTTTTTGTAAGTTTTGCACCCAGTACTTCTTCGATTGTAAGGCATCCGTCCAGGTTTAATAATCCTGAATCTACCAGATCATCAAAAATTGCTGGATCTTCGAGATTAGCCGGCTCAATTGTGATACCAGCTTCTGCTCTACAGCACAGTACTGCAGGATCATGAGCATGTGCTTTTGCTGTTTCAGCTGTGATTGACATATTGTTTCCCTCCTTGTTTTTGTTTCATACATTTTCCTTGCGGAATATTGTAGTTAAAAAATATATATACAGCTGCGTCCAACTTCCAGAAGAACCTCTCAATTACTTCTGTCAGGCAAAAGAATCGGGGGTCTCCTACCTCATTGCACACAACGGTAATACCGATAATATTATGTTTCATTCAGGTTATAATTAAAAATCAATTTCCTGACTTACTTCTTTAGAAACCTTCAGGCTTCTGTACAGTGGATGTCCAACTGTTCTCATAACATGGTCTGTCTGATGGAATAC
>USDK01000074.1 GCA_900553355.1 uncultured Lachnospiraceae bacterium | reverse complement strand
TAGAGGCATCCCATGCGGCCGCCGTCGGACATAATTTCAGTAACTTCACAGTGATTGGCGCAGTCCGCGCACTGAAACGTGCGGGTGCGGATGCTCTCAAAAGGAGCAGTTTCAAAGGCGGTGGAGTCTCTGATCCAGAAGGATCTTCTGGAGAGAGAGCCGGATACAAAAGACCGCAGAAAGATCCATTTGAAGCTGCGGCCTCAGGCAAAACCGGTGACAAAAAGTATTGATGAAGTGCGGACAGAGTTTCTGGATACAGTCTTAAATGGCTTTACAGAAGAAGAGCTGGAGATACATACACAGTTTTTCCAGAAACTGTTTGACAATACCAGGAAGGCGATAGAAGGGAGAGACAGGTAATGGAACAGACAGATAAAGAATTTCTGCGCACGGAGCCTTTGGGAAAGCTGCTTCTTAAGCTGGCGCTTCCGACGGTGGCGGCCCAGCTGATCAATATGCTTTACAATATCGTTGACCGGATCTATATTGGACATATTCCGGAGATCGGCGCGACTGCGCTGACAGGAGTAGGTGTGTGCATGCCGCTGATCATGATCGTCTCTGCGTTTGCCGCGCTGGTCGGCTACGGCGGTGCGCCCAGAGCTTCTATTTTTATGGGGAAGCAGGATAAGGAATCGGCGGAACAGACGCTGGGAAACTGTTTTGTACTTCAGATCATCATCTCGGTTGTACTCACGGCCGTACTGCTGATCTGGAACCGGGACTTTCTTATGGCCTTTGGAGCCAGCAAAAATACCATTGAATACGGCGTCAACTATATGAATATCTATGCCCTGGGCACGATCTTTGTGGAGATCACCCTGGGGATGAATGCGTTCATCACGGCTCAGGGGTTCGCAAAAACGGGAATGCTTTCGGTGCTGATCGGAGCAGTGGCAAATATTATCCTGGATCCGGTCTTTATCTTTGGGTTTGACATGGACGTAAGGGGCGCCGCTCTGGCGACGATCATTTCCCAGGCCCTTTCCTGTGCGTGGGTAGTCCGTTTCCTGTGTGGGAAGAAGACGTTTCTGAAAATAAAGCTCAAAAACCTGAGGCTTGTGCCGAAGATTATACTGCCCTGCCTGGCGCTGGGGGCTGCTACGTTTATCATGCAGGCCAGCGAGAGTGTGATTTCTGTGTGCTTCAACAGTTCCCTCCAGAAATATGGCGGGGATATCGCGGTGGGAGCGATGACGATTCTGACAAGCGTTATGCAGTTTGCTATGCTGCCGCTGCAGGGATTGGGACAGGGAGCCCAGCCGATCATCAGCTATTGTTATGGTGCCGGAGATTCGGGAAGAGTACGGGGAGCATTTAAGCTACTGCTCAAGGTCAGCATGGGATATGCGGTCGTCCTGTGGCTGCTGGTGATGCTGTTCCCGGGACTTTTTGCCGCCATGTTTACATCCGACGGGCAGCTTATGGAATACACCAGGATAGCGCTTCGGATCTATATGGGATCCATGTTCCTGTTCGGCATCCAGATGGCATGTCAGATGACCTTCAATGCGCTGGGAAAAGCAGTCGAATCGATTGTGGTGGCGGTGATGAGGAAGTTTGTCCTTCTGATCCCGCTGATCTATCTCATGCCCCATATCCTGAGATCCAACCAGGCGCTGGCGGTCTATATTGCCGAACCTATCGCAGACCTGATTGCTGTGACATTTACGGCAATCCTATTTACTGTTCAGTTTAAAAAGACGCTGCGGAAAATGAAAAATTAAATCAAGCTATATGTTTGGGTTCTCGTGAAATGCTTCTGTCGTCTGGCAGGAGCATTTCATAATTGGTCATAGAAATGGAAAAGGAATCATGATATCATGATAAGAAAGTGCAGAAGACGAAAAGGGAGAGGTAAAAATGAGGCCGTCACAGATCACAGACTGGTGCCATGAGATCCTGCGTACACAGGCCAGATCAGAAGGAATATATATCGACGCTACCATGGGAAACGGGCATGATACTTTGTTTTTGTGTCAGATGGCAGGCGAGAGCGGCCGGGTGCTGGCCTTTGATATCCAGCCGGAGGCGCTGGAAGCAACAGATCAGCTGCTAAAGGAAACGGGAATGTCCGGACGGGCAAGACTGATTCTGGACGGGCATGAACATATGGACGCATACGCTGATCCTGAGTCGGTGGATGCTGTCTGTTTTAATTTCGGCTATCTGCCGGGCGGAGACCACAGGATTGCAACCAGGGCGGATACCAGCGTTCAGGCGGTAGAAAAGGGATTGGCTTTGCTGAAAAAGGGTGGACTTATGACCCTGTGTATTTACAGCGGCCGGGATACCGGATTTGAAGAAAAAGATCGGCTGCTGGAGTTTTTGAAGGCTCTTCCGGCAAAGGAATTTACTGTGATCGTCAATCAGTACTATAATCGGAAAAATCAGCCGCCCATGCCGGTATTTATATTCAAGAACTGATAAAGGAGGATGATGAGATGCGAAGAAAAGAGAGAGAAGTTGTAAAATCAGAGGAGATAGCAGAAGTCCTGGACAGCTGCAAAGTATGCCGTCTGGGAGTCCAGGATGAGGACGGGGTGTATATCGTACCTCTTAATTATGGGTATGTGATGGAAAATGGTGTGCTGACTTTGTATTTTCACGGAGCAAAAGAAGGAAAGAAAATGGAACTGATCCGGAAGGCTCCAAAAGTTGGATTTGAAATAGATGGAGGACACGGACTTCAGGAAGGAGACAAGGCCTGTCAGTACAGCTATTATTTTGTCAGTGTGATCGGGAAAGGAACGGCGCAGGTCGTAGAAGACCCGGAAGAAAAGCTGCATGCCCTGGAGATTCTGATGAAGCATCAGACAGGGAAGGAGTTCCCGGAATTTAAGGAGAATCCGAAGCTGGAGAAGGCAGTGGGAATCCTGAAGGTGGAGGCGGAAACCTATACCTGTAAAAAGCATCAGCCGGCCGGGATACAGTAACAAAATCGTAACTTTTGTCGGCTTAATGCTTTAATTCGTGAAAGTAGTATGGTATAATAATTGCATTCGTGTAGAAAAGATAGAAAGATAACAGCGAAAGGATGAATTGTAGTATGTCAGAGAATAAAAAAGTGATCATGCTGGGCAATGAAGCCATTGCCAGAGGAGCCTATGAGGCAGGGGTGAAGGTATCCGCTGCTTATCCGGGAACTCCCAGCACAGAGATCAGCGAATATCTGGTACAGTACAGAGACGATCTGTACTGTGAGTGGTCGCCCAACGAAAAGGTGGCGACCGAGGTGGCCATCGGAGCCTCTGTAGTCGGCGTACGGGCTATGTCCTGTATGAAGCATGTGGGATTTAATGTGGCCGCTGATCCGGCGTATACTGTTTCTTATATGGGCGTTAACGGCGGACTGGTCATTGTCGTTGCAGATGATCCGGGACTTTACAGCTCCCAGAATGAGCAGGATACCAGGATGGTGGCAAGAGCCGCGCAGCTTCCGGTGCTGGAGCCTTCCGACAGCTCAGAGGCCAAAGAGTTTATGAAGATGGCTTTTGACTTAAGCGAAAAGTTTGACCGGCCATTTGTATTCCGGACCACCACAAGACTTGCACATTCCCAGGGGATCGTGGAGCTGGGAGAACGTGTCTGTCCGGAAGATAAACCGTATGAGAAAAATATTCAGAAGACCGTTATGATGCCGGGCAATGCCAAGATCCGTCACGTGGAGATCGAAAAGCGGAATCTGGAGCTTGCCGAGGCGGCCAATACACTGCCGATCAATACAATCGAGATGAACGATCCAAAGATCGGAGTGATCACCAGCGGCATTCCATACCAGTATGTTAAGGAAGCGCTGCCGGAGGCCTCCGTACTGAAGCTTGGCATGGTGAATCCACTGCCAAGGAAGCTGATTGAAGAATTCGCTTCCAAGGTAGAGACCTTATATATCGTAGAGGAGCTGGATCCGGTCATCGAAGAACAGGTAAAATCCTGGGGAATCCAGGCAATCGGTAAAGAAATCTTTACAGTGCAGGGTGAATACAGCGCCAATATGATCCGGGAAGCTATTTTAAAGGAAGACTTAGGACTGGACAAACCGGCAGAAGCGCCGGGAAGACCGCCGATCCTCTGCCCGGGATGTCCGCACAGAAGCGTATATTATGTATTAAATAAATTAAAGATGCATGCTGCCGGAGATATCGGATGCTACACTCTTGGAGCGGTAGCGCCTCTGAGCGTAGTAGACACCACGATCTGTATGGGAGCCAGCATTTCCAGTCTTCACGGTATGGAGAAGGCAAAAGGAAAGGATTACATCAAAAACTGGGTGGCAGTGATCGGAGATTCCACCTTCCTTCACACAGGTGTGAATTCCCTGATGAACATGATGTACAACAAGGCCACAGGTACGGTGATCATCCTTGATAACTCTACCACCGGCATGACAGGACATCAGGATCATGCGGCTACCGGAAAGACACTGCAGGGAGATCCTACATATGCGATCAATATCCCGGCTCTCTGTAAGGCAATCGGCGTACCGAATGTGATCGAGATCAATGCCTTTGATATTGAAAATCTGGAAAAAGTGATCAAGGAAGAAGTGGCAAAAGACGAGGTGTCTGTCATCATTACAAAGACTCCGTGTGTACTTCTTTCCAAAGCCAAGAAACCTCTCTATACCACACTTACAGACAAGTGTAAGAAATGCGGCATGTGCATGAAACCGGGATGTCCTGCGATGACCCGGAATGCAGACGGCACCATCCATATCGACGACACCATGTGTACCGGATGTGGACTCTGCGAGAGCCTGTGTAAATTTGATGCAATAAAGCTGGTAAAGGAAGGTGACAGATAATGGAGACAAAGAATATTATGATCGTCGGCGTCGGCGGACAGGGAACACTCCTGACCAGCAGGGTACTGGGAGGACTGGCGATTGCCGGAGGATATGATGTGAAGCTTTCTGAGGTTCATGGAATGGCGCAGAGAGGCGGAAGCGTGGTGACTTTTGTGCGCTACGGTGAAAATGTGGCAGAGCCTATCGTAGAAGAAGGACAGGCAGATGTAATCATCGCATTTGAACGTCTGGAAGCCTTAAGATATGCACATTTCCTGAAAAAAGACGGAGCTTTGGTGGTCAATGACTGGAGGATCGATCCCATGCCGGTGGTGATCGGTGCAGCCCAGTATCCAGACCATATCATCGAGACATTAAAGGAGCATCACAAGGTCTACACAGTGGATGCGACAGAAGAGGCAAAGAAGCTTGGCAATCCCAGAGTATTTAATCTGATCGTTCTTGGAATTGCCGCGCAGCATATGGACTTTACGAAAGAACAATGGTATGAAGTGATCGAAAAGACGGTACCGCCAAAGACAATTGAAATTAATAAAAAAGCATTTGACGTAGGTTATCACTTGTAAAAAACGGGAGGAGAGAAAAATGGCAGGAGTAGCGCTGGAAAACTGGGTGGAGAAGATCAGAGATCCCGAGAAAGAGTGCATGAGCAGGGATGAAATGACTGCTCTGCAGAGCGAGCGGCTGGTAAAGCAGGTGAAAAATGTTTATGAACATGTAGAGTTTTACCGGAAAAAAATGGATGAGCTGGGAGTAGAGCCTGGAGATATCAAAGGAATCGAGGATATCGATAAGCTTCCATTTACGACCAAAGAAGATTTAAGAGACCACTATCCATTCGGACTGCTGGCGGTTCCCCAGGAACAGATCGTCAGAGTACAGGGAACCTCAGGAACGACCGGAAAGCTGACCCTGGCTTCCTATACGCAGAAGGATGTGGACGTATGGGGAGAATGTGTGGCCAGAGGGCTTACCATGGCAGGGCTGACAGCGGCAGACCGGATTCATATCTGCTATGGATATGGACTGTTTACCGGAGGCATGGGGCTTGATTTTGGAGCAAAGGCACTGGGAGCCATGGCGATTCCGATGTCTGCCGGAAATACCAAGCGGCAGCTGATGTGTATGGAAGACTTTGGAGCGACAGCATTTGCCTGTACTCCATCCTATGCTGTATATCTGGCAGAGGCGGCGCAAGAGGCGGGCATCGTAGACCGTCTGCAGTTAAAAGCCAGCATCAACGGTGCAGAGCCCTGGACTGATGAGATGAGAAAAAAGATCGAGAGTATCCTGCACATCAATACATTTGATATCTACGGACTTTGTGAGATCACCGGCCCTGGCGTGGCTATGGATTGTATCCATCATAAGGGCCTGCATGTACATGAGGACTTCTTCTATCCGGAGATCCTGAATCCGGCAGACCAGACTCCATGCGCAGACGGAGAGACCGGAGAGCTGGTATTTACGACGTTAGTCAAAGAAGGAATGCCGCTGATCCGTTACCGCACCAAGGATCTGACCAGTATCGACCATACGGCGTGCGAATGCGGAAGAACCCTTCCGCGGATCCAGAAGTTTACCGGACGTACCGATGATATGAAGGTCATCCGCGGCGTCAATGTATTCCCGACTCAGGTAGAGGCAGCGCTTCTGTCCATGGGAGGAGGAGTAGCTCCGCATTATCTGATGATCGTAGACCGCGAGAACAATCTGGATGTACTGACCGTCATGGTAGAAGTGGATGAAAAATATTTCTCAGATGAAATCCGTAAACTGGATGACCTGAAAAATAAAGTAGGCGCTGTGCTGAAACAGGCGCTGGGAGTATCCGTGAGAGTGAAGCTGGTAGAGCCAAAGACCATCCAGAGAAGCGAAGGAAAAGCGAAACGTGTCATTGATAACAGAGATTTGTAAAAGGGGGAAATGTCATGGGTACAAATAATACGATTCAGCAGTTATCGGTTTTCTTGGAAAACAGAGAAGGACGTCTGGACGATGTGCTGGATGTGCTTGCAAAAAATGATGTTAATATCGTGGCACTCAGCCTGGCGGATACTACAGAATATGGGATGCTCAGAATGATCGTCTCTGACCCGCAGAAAGGGCGTGAAGCCCTGAAAAAGGATGGGATCACGGCGATGCTGACCGATGTGGTGGCGCTTCGGGTACCCCATGCAACGGGATCTCTCAGTAAAGCAATGCACCAGATTGTGGAAGGACAGGTCAACATTGAGTATATGTATGCATTTGCTAATGGAAGTGATGCGGCAGCCGTCTTAAAGAGTGACGATCCCTTAAAGGTCATTGATATTCTGAAGAACAGTGGATTTGACGTATACAGCGCGGACGAGGCATACCGGGCAAATCAATAATGAGACACAAAAAAAACAGGCGCTCCTGATGACAGGGGCGCCTGTTTTTTCTCAGGGAGAGGGCTTTGTCTGGCCCGAGGTAAGTGTATTCTGCATTTCCCACACTGTCTTTCCGGTAACCGGATGGCGAAGATATGGGGCAATCTGGCACAGAGGACGAAGAACGAAGTCCCGGTTTGCCAGATCCACATGGGGAATACAAAGATCCGGATCTCCAAGGATCAGATCGTCATAGAACAGGATATCTAGATCCAGTGTTCTTGGCCCCCAGCGCAAGGTCCGCTCCCTGCCGGCGTTCTGCTCGATACGGTGCAGCTCTGTGAGGAGTTCCCGGGGAGAGAGAAGAGTGCGAAGCTTCAGGCAGGCATTGACAAAATCATCCTGGTCTGTGACGCCATAGGGACTGGTGACCAGAAAATCTGAAACAGCTTCCACATGACAGGAGGAAGTATCCTTTAATGCCTGAATGGCTTCATTTAAGTAGCCTTCTTTGTCTCCAAGGTTCGAACCAAGGCCAAGGTAAGCGGTATGCCATCCTCTTTCGATCGCGACAGATACGGTCTGGAGAGGAAGTCCCAGAGGGGCCCATGGCTTTTCTATCTCGAGGCGGAGAGAAGAAAGCCCAGGCGTGTGGAGGAGAAGTTCTTCGGCCAGGCATTCTGCGGCTCGTTCCAATAGTTTATAGGTATGTGTCGTCAGAAAATCTGTGATGGTCCGGCAGACTGTCCCATAGTCGATAGAAGCCGTAAGGTCATCAGTTTTTCCGGCCCGGCGTGTATCTGTATACAAAATGGCTGAAACGACAAACTTCTGCCCCAGTCTCTGTTCCTCCTGGAATACTCCGTGATTAGCAAATACTTCCAGTTTTTTAATGATGATCTGATCTTTCATAATACAGCCTTTCATAATATAAATATCTTTATAATGTACAGTCACGGATGGCTTCTGTCATTCTGACAGCACGGACATTGGCCCGCACATCATGGACACGGACAAAGGAGCATCCGTTCATCATCCCATACACGGTGGTGGCAAGGGTGCCTTCCTCGCGCTCATCAGAAGGCAGATCAAGGGTCAGCCCAATTACAGATTTTCGCGAGGTGCCAAGAAGTATCGGGTAGCCGAGAATCTGCATACGTTTAAGATCACGGATGACGGCGAGATTCATTTCATAGGTCTTGCCAAATCCGACGCCCGGGTCCAGAAGAATCCGGTCATCGGGAATCCCTGCGCCTTTGGCAATCTGAATACAGGTGCGCAGGTCATCCAGAAAATCGGGAAAGAAATCCTGGTAATCCGGTTCCATCCGGTTGTGCATCAGGCAGCAGGAAGCGTGAAATTCCTGAATGGTTTCTGCCATTTTTGGATCATACTTCAGCCCCCAGATGTCATTGACCAGATCAGCGCCTGCTTCCAGAGCACACCGGGCAACGGCGGCTTTATAGGTGTCAATGGAAAGTGGAATGTCAAACCGCTTTCGTATGGCCTCAATGACCGGGGCTGTGCGGCTGATCTCTTCCTCGTCGGAGATCTGTGTGTGACCGGGGCGGGTAGATTCTCCGCCGATATCCAGGATATCAGCTCCTTCCCGGATCATTTCCTCGGCGTGGCGAAGAGCCGCATCCAGATGATTATATTTTCCCCCGTCGGAAAAGGAGTCCGGCGTGGTGTTTAAGATTCCCATAATATAAGTGTGTCTGTCGGTGTAAAATATTCTGTCTCTGATAATCATATGTTAATCTCCATGTTCTTTTTTTCATCGCTCCAGTTACATTCATCAAGAGCAGGGCAACAAAAACAGGCTCTGGAGGCCTTGTCGCTTTCATAAAGCAAAGCTTCCAGGGGCTCTGGGTCAGGCCGGAGCCTGCGGTGTCCCCGGATTGCAGTAAGAATCTGTCTGGTCTCTTCAGAAGAAAATCTAAGGGATTCCGGAAGACTCCACAGGATCTCTCCTGCAATCTGTTCACTGGCAAGCTCATGAGGCGTGCCGTCTTCATATTGCCGCCATTTGCCGATGTCGTGGAGAAGGGCAGCGGCGTAGATCAGATCCCGGGAAAGCGGAAGTTCTCGTTCCAGGCTTCGAATATAGGCAATCCTTGCCACATCCAGCAGATGTTCCATGCCGTGGCGGCAGAATATCCGGCTTTGTTCCAGCTCTAAAAGGCGGTGCATTGACGTCTGATACAAGGAGTGCCTGCGGATTGCCTCCAGCCGCCTTTCGGTGATTGACAGGGTTCTGGATTCCATATCAGGCCTTCCTTTCCAGCATACGGAAAAACCGGTCTTCCAGAGAAGGATCTGTCTGGAACATTCCCCGTCTTGCCAGGCTTACTGTTTTGCTTCCCGGCTTTTTGATACCGCGCATGGTCATGCACAGATGCTCTGCTTCCGTCATGACCATAACCCCCTTGGGATGCATGCAGGTCATGAGTGCATCAGCAATCTGGTCCGTCAGCTGTTCCTGCAGCTGAAGCCTTCTGGCATATACTTCGACAGTGCGGGCAAGCTTGCTTAAACCTGCGACTTTTCCATCGGGGATATATGCGATATGGGCCTTCCCAAAGAAAGGCAGCATGTGGTGTTCGCAGGTGGAGTAGAAGGTAATATCTTTTTCCAGCACGATCTCTGTGTTATCTGTGTGGAACATTTTGGTCAGATGGTCGGAAGGATCTTCATCCATTCCTCCGAAGAGTTCTTCATACATCCTTGCAATTCTGTCCGGTGTTTCCAGAAGACCTTCTCTGGAAGGATCTTCGCCGATTCCTTCTAAGAGGAGTCGGACACCTTCTTTAATTTTATCCTGATCGATCATGATTCTATTCCTCTTTCCCTTTTTTGATTTGATTTAAAATTCTGGCAGTCTCTCCAAGATAGGAAAGAGAGCCAAAGGCAACGATGATGTCCTGGGCGCCGGCCTGTGACAAAGCGGCGCTGACAGCTGCCCTGATGTCAGGTTCCTGTGTGACAGAGACTTCTGGGGGGCAGTACTTTAAAAAAGTTTCCTTCAGCACGGCGGCAGGAAGGCTGCGGGATACATCCGGAAGCGTGACAGTATGGATGGATTTTGCCAGCGGAGTCATGATCCGGGCAATCTGATCGTATTCCTTATCCTTGAAAACGCCCATGATCAGAATAAAGTTCCTGCCAGGAAAGCAGTGCCTTAACGTCTGGGCAAGACATCGTACGGCAGGAGGATTGTGGGCGCCGTCTATGAAAAACAGGGGCGCTTCCTGAAGACAGGTAAAGCGTCCAAACCACTGAACTTTATGAAAGCCACGCTGGACAGCCTCTTTTGAAATAGAATATCCGTTTTCTCTGAGACAGGAGATGACGTTTAAAGCCGTGGCTGCATTGACAGCCTGGTGTTTTCCGGTCAGCGGAACATAGAGAGGATCCTGTGAGCGGTAAGTGATCGTCTGTCCCCGGTAATTTTCCTGGAGCTGGCGGATATCTGCTTCCTCAGTCTGATAGAACGGGCATCCGTAAGCACCGGCCCGGCTTTGAAGCTCCTGAAGGACTTCTGGACGCTGGGGAGCCGAGACGACACAGCTCTTTGCTTTGATAATACCGGCTTTTGTGCGGGCAATCTCTTCAAGGCTGTCGCCGAGAACACCCAGGTGATCCAGGCCGATGGACGTAAATACTGCGCATACAGGAGGCGGAATGATATTGGTGGCGTCTCCTTCTCCGCCCATTCCACACTCCAGGACAACCAGATCACAATGTTCTTCTTTGAAATATAAAAAAGCTATTGCGGTTTCCACTTCAAAAACAGTCGGACTTGACTTACCGGCTGCTTCCATGCGGGCAATAGCTTGCTTTGCTTTTTCGGTCAGTCTGGCAAATGCTTCTTCAGATATAAAGGCGCCGTCTATCTGAATCCGCTCCAGATAGGAAATCACTGTCGGCGATACATATCTGCCGGTCCGGTATCCTGCTTCGCTTAATACGGATGAAGTGTATGCGAGCACAGATCCTTTTCCATTGGTTCCGGCGATGTGTATGAACTTCAGATCCTTCTGGGGATCACCCAGTTCATGCAACAGTTCACGAATCGTATCCAAGCCAAGTACACTTCCGTATTTCGACACGCGGTCCAAATATACCCTTGCTTCTTTGTAGGTCACGTTCTTTCTTTCCCTTCTATGAAATTTTCCCTGTTTCCCATCATATCACTAAAATCAGATTCCTACAAGTGGTAAATGGGGACGTACACTTTTGCAAATGGTGTGCTCCCCGTCAAGTAGACAGTGAAAAAAATATAAAGTTTTTTGGTTGTC
>USDK01000073.1 GCA_900553355.1 uncultured Lachnospiraceae bacterium | reverse complement strand
TATATTTTTTTCACTGTCTACTTGACGGGGAGCACACCAAAGTGTACGTCCCCGTTCGTGTTTTCCCGTGTCCCTATTTGGCAACTGCCCTGTCCCCAAAGCCTACTTCTGCAGCCCGTGGATTTTCTTTCTGATCCTGTATCTTACCACGTGGGCGCCGATCATCACGGCTGCTGCCAGGATCGTGACCGCAACCGGCCACTTGTATCCTGCGCCCAGTAAGACGATGGACAGGCCGAGAAATATGGCACCGGCCGTCTCCATAAAGTCTACGACTTTTTGATCTTTTGCCTGTAATTTGCTGACTTCTCTGATTCGGTCTGTTTTCATGATATCTCCTCCTTTTGCTTCCCAGAAATCTTCTGCGTGTACGCCAGACAGCTCCAGTGACCCAAAGGACATGCCCGCCTTTTTAATCTGTCTGCAGATTTCCTCTGCCTTTTCCTTTTCTTCCTTTTCTTTTGAAAATTTCCGGATGTAGGTTTCCATCAGAGCCGACATCGTAATTTCTTCCTGCCGGAGTCTTTTGATGTCTGCGACGGACACGTCGATACTCCGCAGAAACTTGATCTTCTTTAGCAGCTCCACGTCTTCCGTCGAATAGCTGCGGTAATTATTCTCCCGGTCACGATCCGGAGTAATCAGCCCGGCTTCTTCATAATATCGGATATTTGTCTTTTTGATCCCGACCTGTTCTTCTACCTCTTTGATCGTCATGCCTTTCCTCCTCTTTCCACCTACATTTAACACCTTCCAGCCGCTGGAAGGTCAAGTAAAAGAAGTAATATTTATAAAAAATGAGCGCCGGAAAACCATTTTCATGATTTTACAGCACTCATTCGCTCTTCTTGAATCCTATGGTTTCGCTGTGAGATTAGATTCTTGCCACGCCGCTCTTTACAGCCGCCTCGGCCGTCGCCTTTGCTACTGCATCTTTTACACGGGAATCGAATGCAGCCGGAAGGATGTAGTCAGCATTCAGCTCATCATCACTTACCAGTCCTGCGATGGCATAAGCCGCAGCCACCTTCATCTCATCGTTGATATCAGACGCACGCACATCCAGAGCTCCACGGAAGATACCCGGGAAACACAGCACGTTATTCACCTGGTTCGGGAAATCAGAACGTCCGGTAGACACAACTGCTGCCCCTGCTGCCTTTGCCTCATCCGGGAAAATCTCCGGAGTCGGATTCGCACATGCGAAGATGATCGGCTGATCTGCCATAGAGCGGACCATATCCTGGGTCAGCGTACCCGGTGCCGAAACTCCGATAAATACGTCTGCACCCTTAATCACTTCTTCCAGGCTTCCCTTCTGATGCTCAAAGTTTGTAATCTTCGCCATCTCTTCTTTGATCGGATTTAATCCCTCACGACCTTCATAGATCGCACCTTTTCTATCTGTCATAATCACATTCTTCAGCCCCATGGACATCAGAAGCTTAATAATCGCAATGCCCGCAGCGCCGGCGCCGGAAGTTACGATTTTTACATCTTCGATCTTTTTCCCCACCAGTTTAAGGGCATTGATCAGTCCTGCCAGTGTGATCACTGCTGTTCCGTGCTGATCATCATGGAAAATCGGGATGTCACAGCATTCCTTCAGTCGTCTCTCAATCTCAAAACACCGGGGTGCCGCAATATCTTCCAGGTTGATTCCGCCAAAGCTTCCTGCAAACAGGCTGACTGCCTTCACGATCTCATCCACATCCTTTGATCTCACACAAAGCGGGATGGCATCCACGCCGCCAAACTCCTTAAACAGTACGCACTTTCCTTCCATGACAGGCATTCCTGCTTCCGGTCCGATGTCTCCCAGGCCCAGGACAGCGGTTCCGTCTGTGATAACTGCCACTGTATTCCAGCGTCTGGTCAGATCATAGCTTTTGCTGATATCTTTTTGGATTTCCAGACACGGCTGTGCAACTCCTGGTGTATAAGCAAGGCTCAGCGCCTCTTTGGAATCTACTTTCGCCCGGCTGGTCACCTCGATCTTACCCTTTAATTCATAATGCATTTTTAATGATTCTTTTGCGTAGTCCATGGTTCCCTCCTGATGTTTGAATTATAGTTACTGTACTGTATTATTCTATCACAAACCCTGAAATTTTTCAGCGGTTATCTGATAAAAATTACAGAATACATGATTGTATCCTGTTTTTTCTTATAGTATAATAATTTACTACATTGCCGATTTTTTGTAAAAGGAGGTGCATTCTGGTGAAGACCATTCAAATTTCAATTAGAAAAAGCCCGGGGCAGTGGTATCTGCTGATCGGACTTACAGCCCTTGAGTTATTGATGTCTTTTTCTTTCCTTGGCTATTTTCACATAGAACCGATCTCCATCACCGTTGCATTCATCCCGGTACTGCTGGCAGGGTGTCTGCTCTCCCCTGCAGACTCTACTTTTCTCGGGCTGGTATTTGGCCTGGCCAGCATGTGGAAAGCATCCGCACCTTATGTTGCGGAAGGTGACCAGATCTTTTCCCCTACCTTAAGCGGCGCGCCTTTTTACAGCCTGCTTTTAAGCGTCGGTTCCCGCATGTTGTTCGGTCTTGTGATCGGACTTCTCTATATGTTTGCAAAAAGAGCAAAAAAATATGTTCCGCTGTGGATTGCTCTTGTTTCTTTATGCGGCAGAGCTCTTCATTCATTTTTTGTATACAGCTTCATGGAGGTTCTGTTTCCTGAGATGGGATACGGTGTCAGCAATGTGTTCTCGGACATCGGCTCCTATAACAGCCGGATCACTTCTCTTTTTGCCATCCTTATTGTTCTGGCTGCTTTCCGCCTCCAGAAAGCTTCTTTTGTACAGCAGTTCAACCAAAGGCTTCAGTCCGCCCAGCAGCTGCACCTAAAAGACCGGCGCTACTTTTTCCTGCTTCTGGTACTGATCTGCCTTACTCTGATCTCTGCCGGCGCCATCGCCGTCTACTTTTTGCAGCGGATGCAGTATATGCTAAGTTCAGAGGGCCATATTCTTGATGCTGTCACACAGTACAACCTGTTTCATCTGCAGATACAGTTCTTACTGGGACTTCTTTCTCTGTTTTTCCTGGTGTCCCTGTTTCTGCTGCTGGTATATCATCATACCATTTATATCCGTTATGAGGCGCAGTCTGATCCCCTGACCGGGGTGCTCAACCGCAGCGGTTTTTTCCCACTGTGCGAAGAAACCTTAAAAAATATGGACTTTTCCAATGAAGTGTGCGGATACTTTATGGTTCTGGATGTGGATCATTTCAAAGCGATCAATGATTCCCTGGGACATCCTAAGGGCGATGAGGTTCTGTGCGACACTGCCAGATATCTGCAGGCTTCTTTTGCAGAAAAATCATTAGTCGGACGGCTTGGCGGGGATGAATTCGCCGTCCTGATCCACGAGCCTTTATCCGAGGAAAAGCTGGTGGCAAAGCTTGACCGCTTTCTTCAACAGGTACAGCAGATTCCCTGTGGAGATTTTAAGATTTCCTGCTGTATCGGCGTGGTTCCCCTGACCTTTCCTCAGTCTGTCCAGCATCTTTATCAGAAGGCAGATCAGTATCTTTACTATGCGAAAAGCAGGGGCCGGGGACAATATTTTATCGGAAGAGCCGCAAAATAAGCCATTATCCCTGGCATTTTCTCAGGATCCTGTCCCGGATGAGTTTCCCGTCTTCCAGGTACAGGATTCTGTCACACTGTCCGGCAAGCTCCTCATCATGAGTCACCATTAAAATCGTCATTCCATAGTTTTTATTTAACTTTCGAAATAGTTTCATTACCGCGTTCCGGCTGGCTTTGTCCAGATTTCCCGTAGGCTCATCTGCAAAGATTACTGACGGAGCAGGCGCCACTGCTCTTGCGATGGCAGCCCGCTGCTGCTGTCCTCCCGAAAGCTGACTGGGAAGCACCTCTTTTTTTCCGGCAAGTCCTGTTTCTTCAAGAAGTTTTTCCACCCATTTTTCAGACACTTTCCGGTCATCCAGCAGTAAAGGCAGTATAATATTTTCCTCGATATTCAGTGACGCAAGAAGATAGATCGACTGATAAACCATGCCGATATTTCTCCTGCGAAATATAGCCCTGCTGCTTCTTTTCATTTCATACAGATTTCTCCCCCTGATCCGAACCTTTCCATCATCCGGCTTGTCAATGCCGGCTAATACATGAAGCAGCGTTGACTTGCCACATCCGGACGGCCCCAGAACTGCCGCAAACTGTCCTTTAGGAATCTGGAGTGATATCTCCTGCAAGGCCCGGACCGGATGAGTTCCTGTTCTGTATGTTTTACTGATCTTATCCGCGCAAACAGCATATCTCTCTGTCATCTGCTATTCCTCCCTCCGGATTTCCGAAATCACATCCATCGTTTTCAACTCTCGTATAGTATAGACAAAAGGTATAAAGACCACAAATAAGGTCAGCACGATCTGCCACAGCACCAACTTTACAGGTATATCCCAGGCAGAGTTCATCTGTCTGGCTCCACCATCGTTATAGATTCCCGAGAGGAAAAACAAGCTCAGGGGAATTCCGACCACAATTCCAGCAACGCCATAGAAAAGATGCTCCAGAAAAATCATCTTCCAGATTCTCCCTCGGGTCATGCCGACCGTAAACAGCAGGGCAAATTCTCTTTTACGCCGTCGAATGCAGGCTGAATCCTTTTGTAGGATAACTAATATAGCCGCAATGTGGCTGGCGCTTACCAGTGCCGTTACCAGAAGGATTCGCATCCCTTTTCCCCCCTGGAAAAAGGATCGATGATACTCCTCCGCAAAACTATAGATCTGTAACTGGTCCATCCCCAGTTCTTCTGCCGTCTTCCGGATTTTTTCTTCTGTCTGCCCGTCTTCCTTCATTCTCTGAATCACATGATCTGGATACAAAATGTCATTAAGTGAAACTACTTTTCTTCCATCTCTCCTCAATGTAATTTCCATATAGACAGTTGAATGATATTTATCCCCGAGCAGCTCTTCAAAGGTCTCCATCGTAACATAGAGTATGATCGCTTCCATCTGACTGTAAAGCCCAACTCCTTTCTCCCCTTCCTCAGCCGTCAGAAGATACTCTGGCAACAGAACCTCTTCTGCTCCTTCCGGATTCGTACAGACTACCGGAATTTCATGAATTTCTTTTTGGACCATCACAGGGAACTCTGTCATCGTTCTAAGACCGCTCCGGTCATTACGAAATAAAATCGCGCTGTTCTTTGGCACTTTCCCTTTTATACCACTACGATTCAGACAACTTTGAAAGATTGCCTCATCCACACCGATAATCCGGACAATATTTCCCAGACTGTCGCCGTCTATAAGATCCTCTTGCCTGTATGTTCCTGAAATCTGATAGCCATCCAGCGCATTTTGGGCCTGAAACATTCCCAGATAAGCTTCTATCTCCGGCCTGTTCATTCCCTCCAGTGCAGTATATCCATCTGCCTGCCGAATCAGGGACACTTCCTCTACCTCTTCTAATTCTTCCACCTTTTCTGACAGATCTTCATACGCTTTTTGCTTTTCTCCTTCTCCCGTAACCCACATGGATATCGGCGGATAGGAAGGGATCTCTGCCGTTACAGCCGTCATTCCCTGGATATACATGGCTCCATTCAAAAATACACATAGCGATATAATCAGAAGAGTAGCGGAAACAACATAATTTTTATGATTGACAATCACATTTTTCGCTGCCAGCAGCGTTTCCACCCGGAAGAAATGTTTCTTTGCCTTCAGAAGCACTGCTGTCCGGTTCACTTCCTCTTTATCATCATAACCGGAGATCAGATCCAGGATCCGTTCATTTCTGGCTCTCGCATACAGGCCTGCTCCTGAAACAAACACCAGTACGACACAGCCAAAAATCACAGCCAGAATCCAGATAGGACTTAGATGCATCTCTACTTCCTGCGTCGGGAGAAACCATTGGTTCAACTGTCGGATACTAACTGCCAGAGTCCCCAGGCCAAACACCGTCCCCAACGGCACCGCCAACATTCCTGCCAATACATTTTCCCCATAAATATATATCCTTTTCTGCTGGTCAGAAACCCCTATGCCATCCAAAAGCCCCAGCGTTTTCAGCTTTTCTTCCAGTCCCGACAGAACTACATAATAAAGGAGCGCCGCCGCGAAAAACACAATCACGATATCAATCAGAATTATTGCCCATGCAGATCCGGCCGTAACTCCAGCCGCATTAATTCCATAATATCCCAGAAGTTTTTCATTGAAGGTAATGTCATAGGTAGAGATGACAGTATGATTGATCCGTGAAAATAATACCGGCCTCTCTTCTTCCGGCAGTGGATCCATATCAATCTCCCGTCCCACATCCACAGAACGCTGGAAGATTGACAAAGATATCCGCTTAAAAGCTACACCGTAACAGCTCCGCCCCTTATAAGTGTCACCTTCCTTACATTTTGTAAGCTTCCAGGTTCTCTCAACCTGTTCATTCTCCCCCAGCCTTTCTGCCTGTTCTGTATTCAGATTATGAAAAATGGCTTCATAAGGTCCGTTCCCTTCTTTTTCCTGCTGGATCATAGCGTACAGGCAGGAATTTGAAAATGTCGTCACCACCGTAATCAAAAAGACTGCCGCGGTCATCCCTGCCGCCAGGGTCACAAATCTCCCCGGTTTCTGCCGAATCTCTCTTCGGATCAGCTTCCATATTATTTTCATAGGCTTCACCTGTCGAAAACAGCGCCATCTTTTAGTTCCAGTATCCGGTCACAGATCTGGGCCAGCCCCAGATCATGTGTGGCCATCAGTATCGTCCGGTGCCACATCCTGGCACATTGCTTCAGATTGCCCGTCAATTCCAGGGACTGACGGGTATCCAGCCGGGCCGCAGGCTCATCTGCCAGAATCAGCTTTGCATCTGAAAAAAATGCTCTTCCAACGACCGCCCTCTGCCGCTCTCCACCGGAAAGTTCCGCCGGATACCGGTTTCTCTGACCGGTCAGCCGAAGCACTGACAGCACCTCTTCCAGCCGTTTCTCATCCAGAAGCCTCCCCGTATCCATGACTACCGGCAGGATTACATTCTCCTCCACGGTCAGTCCCGGAAGAAGCACTGATTCCTGAAGGATCATGGCAATATGACGTCTCCTGAAAAGAGTCAACTCCTTTTCACTCATTGTCTGTATCCTTCTTCCGGAAAGCATGATTTCTCCTTCGTCTGGCTGCTGTAACCCTGCCAGCAGGTGTAGAAGAGTCGTCTTCCCTGCCCCGGAAATTCCCATAAGCGCGGTAAATGTCCCTTCTCCCAGAGAAAAAGACACATTTCTTAAAATCTCTTCTCTTCCTGCACCGTTTGAAAATGCCTTCCGTATGCCTGTCACTTTGACCGCTTCCATTTTCGTTTCCTTTCTGATTTAAGAATACCTCTTGCTTCTTACCTGCTCCTTACAGACCTTCAGAAAAATCTTACAATTTTGTCAGAACATCGATTCTTTTTCTCGGCTTATCGGCAGAAAAACGCGAAAGATACTGCCCTTCCCTTCTTCCGATTCCACCGTGACATATCCGTTCTCCTGATCCAGAATCAATCTGGAAAGATAGAGTCCGATCCCCCATCCTTCTATATTTCCTGTTCCTCTTCCCCTGTAAAATTTTCGGAAGATCTGACTCTGTTCTTCCCTGGCGATCCCTGATCCTTCATCTTCAATCCGGACCGCTCCATAAGTCTCAAAATACTCAACAGAAAGCCGGATCACAGATCCTTTTGGACTGTACTTCACTCCATTTTCCAGAATATTAACAAACACCTCTTCTGTCCATCTGGAATCATAATAAAACTTTGTATCAGCAGCCTTCTCATCCAAAGATTCTTCCATCCAGAAGCTGATCTCCTTTTTCTCTGCTTTAGGCAGAACCGTTTCCACCGCTCGCTTTATGGCAGGAAAAATGAATGCCTTCTCCACCGTGAGAGATGCCACGCCTCTCTCCAGCTGTGCCATCTGAAACAAAACGGCCAGAAGCCAGTCCAGTTTATCGGTCTGCTCTTCCAGCCGCCTCTGCATATCCCTTTGCTGCTCCTTTTCCAAATGCGGTTTCTTTAAGAGTTCCTGATAAAGGCGGATATTAGCAAGGGGCGTCTTCAACTGATGAGAAAGATCTGAAATCAATTCTTGTACCATCTGCCTGTCTTTTCTTAGTGCTTCTGCTTCTATCTCATATTTTTTCTGGATCTTAAGGAACCCATCCCTTACCACATCCTCCGGCCCTTCCCTGTCCGTTTCGCTTTCGATGAGGCCGCCTTCCAGTATCGTCTTCTGAAGATTTTGAACCTTTTGATACAACAGAAAATATTTTCTCCGAAAGTATATGAGTCCGGCCGCTGCCATTGTTACGACAGCTATTCCGGCTATTATAATAACTGATTCCATTTTATTTCTCCCGCCACACATATCCCATTCCGTGAACAGTCCTGATTCTTTCCGGTTTTCCGGGATTATCCTCAATCTTGATTCGAAGCCTGCGGACCGCAACTGACAATGTGTTCTCGTCCACATATTTCCCGGCTCCATCCCAGACCCGTCCTAAAATCTGATCCTTGCTGAGGATCTGCCCTTTATGCTCCAAAAACATAACCAGAAGCCTCTGCTCTGTACTGCTTAAAAGAAGCTTTTCCCCCTTCTTCCAGACCTCTCCGCTCCCCAGATTTACCGAAATACCGCCAGAAGACAGAATCCTTTCCCTTTCCTGTCTTTTCAAAAGTTTCCGTACCCTTGCCTGGAGCACTGCCAGTGAAAAAGGCTTGCCCATAAAATCATCCACTCCGAGTTCCAGACTCGTTACTTCATCCATCTCTGAATTTCTCGCTGTCAGCATCAAAACCGGGAGATCTGAAACCTTGCGCAGACGCCGCAGCAGATCAAATCCATTTCCATCCGGCAGGCCACAGTCCAGGACTGCCAGATCGCAGCGTTCGTCTTCCAGTATTTTCCAGCCTTCTTTTACATTTCCTGCCTCCAGAACCTCATAGCCTTCCAGCCCAAACGCAACTCTAAGCCCCTCCCGAAGGGCTTTATCATCTTCAATAACCGCAATTCTGACTGACATTTTTCTCCCCCCCAAATTTTCCAATCGTCCATCCTGATTTCTTCTTCATTTATAGATTAGCATACTACCAAAGTTTATGCACAAAAAATTTAGTAAGAGATATTTGTTCACACCGGTTTTATAAGGTATAATAAATTACCATAAGTAACCGATAGTTGACTATGAGTAAAGGAAAAAATATGCCCATATTACTGGATCATCAATTGCAGGAACAGATCCCCCATGATATCTCGGCCTTTCCCATCACATTTTACTGTGATGAACTTGCCACTCTGCCAAACCGTGCGGGACCTATGCACTGGCATCCCTACTTTGAGATTGCCACAGCGCAAAGCGGTGTCCTGGACTACCAGGTAGGACAAACCCATACGATTCTGGAACCGGGGGACAGCATCTTCGTCAACCAGAACATGCTCCACGAAATCCGACAGTTATCCGGCACCGCACCAGATCACTTGCCGGTCATTGTCTTTTCCGGCACAGTGGTTGCCCCGAAGAACAGTATCATATATCAGAAATACATCCAGCCAATTCTTGCGTGCGACTCTCTCCCCTTCGTTGTATTCCGGCACGACAGCAGCCAGTGGGAAGAGGCTCGCAGGCGGATCCTGGCTACATATTTCGCCATGCAAAATCAGCCCGATTGTTATGAGCTGACGGTTCAGCGTAATATCTGCTATGTATTGGAGTCAATCTTCCGCAATTTCGATTCCCTGCCAAAATTCAAGGCGTCACGGGTACAATTGAACGCTCAGATACGACTTCAGAAAATGCTGTCGTATATTTATGAAAATTACGCCCAGACCGTTACTCTGGCTGACATCGCCGGCGCTGCCAATATCAGCCGAAGCGAAGCGGGACGGTGCTTCCATTCCTACCTGGGATGTTCTCCGGTGGAGGCGCTTATTCAGTATCGGCTTCAGACAGCACAGCATTTGCTGCAGGAAACTACGCTGACTCTGCAGGAGATCAGTCTTGCCTGCGGATTTCATTCTGCAAATTACTTCAGCCGCCAATTCCGCAGAAGGTATGGATATTCTCCAGGAGAAAAGCGCAGATTGGGTAAATAGTGCTTCTGTCTGACGCAATATTGCATTTATATTTGATGGATTTGATTATATAATACGCTGGAATATGCGTGTGAAAGGAGATCCATCATGGAATTGACAAAATATCGAAAAACACTGGCGGCCTGCTATCTGGGCTTTGTCACCCAGTCTATCTCCGCCAACTTTGCGCCTCTTCTGTTTTTGACTTTTCAAAACACCTACGGAATCTCATTAGAAAAAATCGCTCTGATCCCCGTTGTGTTTTATCTGACCCAGCTGCTGATCGACCTTGGAGCAACCAGTTTTGCAGACCGAATCGGTTACCGCGTCTGTGTGGTGATCTCCCAGGTGGTTTCGGTAGTGGGGCTTGTGCTTCTGGCGTTTCTCCCGGAAATTCTCCCCGTTCCCTTTCTGGGGATTCTCATTGCAGTGGTATTTTACGCCATCGGAAGCGGCCTTGTGGAAGTGCTGGTAAGCCCTATTGTGGAAGCCTGTCCTTTTGAAAACAAGGATGGCAGGATGAGTTTACTCCATTCTTTTTACTGTTGGGGTGCGGTAGGCGTGATTTTGGGATCCACACTCTTTTTTGCAGTGTTCGGCACTGAGAATTGGAGAATCCTTACACTGATCTGGGCACTGGTGCCGCTGGTAAATATCTTTCAGTTTCTCACCTGTCCCATGGAGCGTCTGGTGGAAGACGGTGAGAGTCTGCCCCTTCGCAGGCTGCTCCGCCTGCCGCTGCTGTGGATGATGATATTGTTGATGATTTGTTCCGGCGCATCAGAGGCAAGTATGGCACAGTGGGCATCTGCATTTACAGAGTCGGCTCTCGGCGTATCCAAAACTGTCGGTGATCTGGCCGGTCCCTGTCTGTTTGCCGTTTTCATGGGGATCTCCCGTATGTTGTACGGAAAAATGAGTAAAAAACTGAATCTGACAAAGACCATGCTGCTAAGTGGTCTGCTGTGCGTGGCATGCTATTTGCTTGCCTCACTTTCTCCTTCGCCGATTCTTGGTCTGGCAGGATGTGCCCTTTGTGGTTTTAGTGTCGGCATTATGTGGCCGGGCACGATCAGCCTTTCTTCTCAAAAATGTCCGAAAGGCGGCACCGCCATGTTTGCTTTTTTGGCATTAGCAGGAGACTTCGGCGGTATCGTAAGCCCGGCAATGGTAGGGAGTTTCTCAAAACTGGCCGGCGGCAATCTAAAAACAGGGCTGCTGACCGCTACCATCTTTCCACTCCTTCTGGTGGTTGGTCTGCTTGTTTTAAACCGAAAAATGAAATATGCCATCCGGAAGTAACCGGATGGCATCATGAAAATCTCTTCTGGTATTTCCTGTTTTCTTTTATACTACTTTTCGTGTGAGCAGAGCGTGATTATTCCGGGGTTCTTTGAGCCACCTGTCCGGATTTTGAGAGCCACCATTC
>USDK01000072.1 GCA_900553355.1 uncultured Lachnospiraceae bacterium | reverse complement strand
AATTCATAATAATTAAATTATTATTCAAAATTATGAAAAAATTTATTGACTAATCTGGCTGCTGTGATATAATGAAGAAAATATAACTAGAACGCGGTCTATTATAAATTTCACAAATATGAAAAGGAGGAGGAATCTGTGAAGAGTAAAAAGATGTTTCGGACGATCGATACTCATACCTGCGGCGAGCCGACCCGTACAGTGATCGGCGGAATCCCGCCGATACCGGGAAAGACAATGGAAGAAAAAATGGTATATATGTCTGAGAATGAGGATTGGGTCCGGAAACTTTTGACGTATGAACCAAGGGGCAACGATGTTATGTCTGGCACCATCATTACAGAACCCTGCAGGGAAGAGGCGGATTTTGGCGTTCTGTATTTTGAGGTGGGCGGATGGATGCCGATGTGTGGCCACGATACCATTGGAGTGGGGACCGCGCTTGTTGAAAGCGGGATGGTAAAAATACAGGAACCATATACATATGTAACTCTGGATACGGCAGCCGGGCTGGTCCGTCTCAAGATCCAGGTTAAGGACGGAAGCGCCAAGACAGTAACCTTTCTGAATGCACCGGCTTTTGTGCTGAAAAAGGGTGCACGGGTTGAAACGGAAAAGTATGGGACCTTGGATGTTGATATTGCTTTTGGGGGAAATATTTATGCGATCATCCCGGCTTCGGCGGTGGGGCTTCATATCGATCCGAAGGAGGCAGGAAGGCTGATCGAGGCAGGAAATGAAATAAAAAAAGAGATCAATGAACAGATACCGGTCTGTCATCCTCTGATTCCCTTTGAAGACCATGTGACGCATGTTGAATTCTATGAGCAGACGGACAGGGCAGACAAGGCGGTAAAAAATGCAGTCATCATCCCTCCCGGAGCAGTGGACCGCTCCCCATGCGGAACCGGGACGTCGGCCAAACTTTCGGTCCTTGCGGCAAAGGGAGAGATCGAAAAAGGAGAGAGTTTTGTACATCTGAGTATCCTGGGCGGACATTTTACCTGCCGGTATGTGGACGATACGGAAGTCGCCGGGATCCCGGCGGTGGTCCCGGAGGTGACGGGAAGAGCCTGGGTAACAGGGATCCATACATTCCTGCTGGATCCGGAAGACATTTTTCAGGAAGGATATCAATTAGCATAAAGAAGAGAAAGAAGGAGAGTTGAAATGGAAACAATGAGAGTACTGCACCACCCGATCCTTGGGGACCTGGAACAGAGCGGATTTGTGGAAATTACGGTGGACGGACGGAAACTGCAGGCCAAAAAAGGCGAGACCATCGCTGCGGCGCTTTTGGCAAACGGGATCCGCATCCACAGATATACGACAAAAAAGCATGAGCCAAGAGGAATTTACTGTGGGATCGGCCAGTGTACAGACTGTGTCATGACGGTAAATGGGAATCCTAATGTACGGACCTGTATTACTCCGGTGGAAGAAGGAATGGTCGTGGAGACACAGGAAGGATTTGGAAAGAGAGGAACTGAAAGATGAAAAGAGAAGTTGTGATTATCGGCGGCGGGCCGGCAGGGCTGGCAGCGGCGATCGAAGCAAAAAAAGACGGATGTGACGTACTCCTGATCGATGAGAATCGAAAAGCAGGGGGCCAGCTGTTTAAACAGCTCCATAAATTTTTTGGTTCCAGCGCCCACAGAGCCGGAGTAAGGGGAATCGATATCGGAAAAGAATTACTGGAAGAGACAAAAAAGCTGGAAGTAGACGTATGGCTGAACAGCCCCTGTATTGGGATCTTTCCGGATAAGAGAGCGGCGGTCCTGCGGAATGGCAAGACGGAAATCGTAGAGGCTCAAAAGCTTTTGCTCTGTACAGGAGGAGCGGAGAATCCGCTGCGTTTTCCGGGATGGACGCTTCCGGGCGTGATGGGAGCCGGCGCCGCGCAGACCATGGTCAATGTGCAGCGTGTCCTGCCGGGAAAACGGATCCTGATGGTGGGTTCCGGGAATGTAGGTGTGATCGTAGCGTATCAGCTTCTGCAGGCCGGCGCGGATGTGGTAGGTATTGTAGAGGGGATGCCAAGGATCGGAGCCTATGGCGTCCATGCGGCTAAGATCCGCCGTGCAGGGATTCCCTTTTACCTGGGGCATACGATCGCGGAAGCGAAAGGAACAGACCATGTAGAAAAAGCAGTGATCGCAAAATTTCAGGATGGGCAGATCGTAAAAGGGACAGAGATGGAGACGCAGGTAGATGTAGTCTGTATCGCAGTCGGACTCAGACCTCTTTCAGAGCTGGCACAGGTGGCCGGCGTCCATCATGAATTTATTCCGGAGCTGGGCGGCTGGATGCCGATGCACAATGCAGATATGGAGACCAGTATGCGGGGAGTCTATGTGGCCGGAGATACGGCAGGGGTAGAAGAGGCAAGCACGGCGATGGATGAGGGAAGGCTGGCAGCCGCCGCGGCAGAAGCGCTGGGACATCTGACCAGAGAGCAGGCGGAGGAAAGAAAGTCCCAGATCAGAGGACGGCTTGATTCCCTGCGGCAGGGACCGTTCGGAGACAGAAGAATGGCCGCAAAAGAGCGTGTGATCAGGAAGGGAGCGTAAAAATGGAAAAAGGAATTATTTACGATGGATATCCGTCGATGGAAGAAATCCGGCAGGCAAACGGCTGGCCGGATGAAGAAAGATTTGCAAAGGGACCGGTAGCAGTGATCGAATGTGTACAGCAGATTCCCTGTAATCCCTGCGAGGGAGCATGTCCGCTCCACGCGATCCATATAGGGGACCCGATCACGAATACGCCCCAGGTAGACAGGGAAAAGTGTATCGGATGCGGCATGTGTGTGGCGGCATGTCCGGGGCTGGCCATCTTCCTGGTGGATAAAAGTTATTCGGAAACAGAGGCAAAGGTAAGTTTCCCGTTTGAATATGATCCTCTGCCGCAGGAAGGGGATGAAGTGGAAGCACTTTCCCGGGGCGGAGAGTATGTCTGCCAGGGAAGAGTCGTCAAAGTGATGACGCCTCCCAGAAATGATCATACGCCGGTTATTACACTGGCTGTCCCCAGAGAATACGCAGATACGGTAAGGACCATGCGAAGGCTGCGCCTTCCTGAAAAGCAGGAGGGATTTCACCCGGTTGAGCCGGAAGGAGTCCTGGACGACGATGTGATCGTCTGCCGCTGTGAAGAAATTACGGCCGGTGAGATCCGCAGGGCGATCCGGGAGTATCATGCGACGACTGTCACAGAAGTGAAAAGACGTGTCCGGGCCGGAATGGGACTGTGCCAGGGGAGAACCTGCGGAAAGCTGGTCAGCCGCATCATAGCAGAAGAAACGGGAAAACAGATGAGCGAGATAAAAGGAAGCACAGACAGGCCGCCAGTGAGGCCGGTAACATTTGGAGAGCTCGAAAAAGGGCAGGAAGGAGGAGAAGATGAGTAAAGCATTTGATGTAGCGGTGATCGGGGCAGGCTCCATAGGAACCTCCGTCGCATATTTTAATGCCAAAAAAGGCGCTTCCGTAGTCCTGATCGATGCCGGGGATATCGCAGAGTCTACCAGCAGCCGCAGCGACGGAAATATCCTGGTATGTGATAAACAGCCGGGATTCGACGCCATATTTGCAAAAGCCAGCCAGGATATGTTTGAGGGACTGAGCAAAGAGCTGGATTATGATTTTGAATGGCGTCAGAGAGGGAGCCTATTCCTGACAGAAACAGAGGAAGAATTCCAGACGGCGTCAGAATTCTGCAAAAAGATGCAGAAATGCGGGATCAAGATGCACATGATGGATCAAAAAGAGGTACAGGATGATGAGCCCTATCTTGCGAAAGATATCTACGGAGGACTGGAAACGATCACCGATGGCTCCGTATATCCCATCGGACTTGCCTATGGCTTTGCACTGGGGGCGGAGAAAAAAGGAGCGGTGCTCTCTCTCCACAACCGCGTTACAGGTATCCGCAAAGAAGAAAAGGGCTTTGCCATTGAGACGGAAAAAGGAGAGATACTGGCGGAAAATGTGGTAGACGCCTGCGGCGTCTGGTCTCCGGTGATCGGCGCCATGGTAGGGGTCCCGGTTCCCATCAGGCCAAGACAGGGACAGATCCTGGTATCAGAGCAGACCTTTCAGGTGGCGCGAAGAAAGGTGCATGAGTTTGGATATATGTCTGCAAAATTCCAGAGCGCATCCTACCGAAGGCCTGTGTCAGAACGGGTAGAAAAGTATGGAGTAGCCTTTGTATTTGAGCCGACGGCGTCCAATAATTTCTTGATCGGTTCCTCCAGAACTTTTGCCGGCGAGGATATTTCCAGCAGCATTGAAGTAATGAAGGCGATGGCGGAAAGGGCGATCCGCTTCTTCCCGGTGATCGCGGACATCAAGGTGATCCGTTCTTACAGCGGCTTAAGACCCTATACGCCGGATCATATGCCCATCGTATCAGATACGCCGGTAGAAGGCTTTTATATTGCGGCCGGGCATGAAGGAGACGGCATCGGCCTGTCGCCGATCACGGGAAAAGTCATGGCGGACATGATCGCAGGCGAGGAGCCGTTTATGGATCTTAGCCCGCTTAGTTACCATCGGTTTGAACAATCTCAGCTTCAGGAATCATAGAAAAACAGGAGGATAATAAATATGAACCAGGAATTTAAAGGAATCTATACGGTGGCAGTTACACCTTTCCATGAGGACGGCTCATTTGACTATGAGGCGGCAAAAAAGAATCTTGACTGGCTGATCAGCCAGGGAGTACAGGGAGTATGCATCCTTGGAGCAACCGGAGAATATCAGAGCATTTCGGATGAAGAACACATGGAATATGTAAGGGAGATCGTTCCCTATATTAAAGACCGTGTCAGTGTGATCGTGGGAGCTTCCAGGGAGCGTCCGGAAGATGTCGTGAAGCTGGTGAAAAATATCAAGGAATGCGGGGCCCATGCGGCCATGGTGCTGCCTTCCTTCTACTGTCATCCGGCGCAGGACGAAATCGTAGAGCATTATCGTTATATCCAGGAAAAGACCCAGTTCCCCATCGTCGCATACAACAATCCGGGATCTGCCGGCATTGAGATCGGAAAAGACGCGTTTAAGGAGATCATGGAACTGCCCTATACGGCGGTGGTGAAAGAATCCAGCGGAAGCATGCAGAAGCTGACAGAGGTGCTGATGGACGCGCCGGACCGGGTGTCCGTGTTCTGCGGCTGTGACAACCTGGCCTTTGAAAGTTTTGCAGACGGCGCCTGCGGATGGATCTGCATGCTGGCAAACGTGGCGCCGAAGCAGTGTGTGGAATTGTATCAGGCGGTCTGCCTGGATCAGGATCTGGAAAAAGGAAAGGAAATTTACAGACAGATCCTTCCGGCGCTGAATGTGCTGGAATCTTTTGATAAACCAGTGCAGGCGCTGAAATACGGCCTATCCCAGAAAGGGCTTTGCGGAGGCTATGTCCGCCGGCCGAGAAGAGAATTAAATGACGAGGAAAAAGCGTATCTGAAAGAAGCAATGCAGTTTGAAAAATTAAGCTAAAGGAGGCGGCAGCAGTATGGAAATCCGTAAATTATATATCAATGGGCAGTGGGTCGAGTCAGCACAGAAAGAGTGGATCGAGATAGAAAATCCGGCGACTCACGAAATCATCGCAAAAGTACCAAGAGGAAAGAAAGAAGACGTAGACAAGGCTGTCTGCGCAGCAAGAAAAGCCTTCGAGACCTGGCAGTATACACCGCTGAAAAAGCGGGTGGAACTGATGAAAAAGGTGGTAGAAGGATTGAAAAACAGAAGGCAGGAATTGATCGAGACAATCACCAAAGAACTGGGATCTCCCTATCAGGTATCCGCAGATGTACATACGGATCCGTTCCTGCTGGAGGCAGAGTACTATATCCGGACGGCGTCCTCCTTCCCTTATGAGGAACGCAGAGAGACTTCGGTGGTAAGACGGGAGCCGGTAGGGGTCATCGGCGGCCTGACGCCATGGAATTTTCCGCTGGAGCAGATTGAGAAAAAAGTGGTTCCGGCGCTGCTGGCAGGGAACTGTGTCGTACTCAAACCAAGCCAGTTTACTCCTTTGACGGCTTATATCCTGACAGAAGAGATCGATAAGGCAGGATATCCGGCAGGCGTGTTCAACCTGGTGACCGGCCGCGGCGGAGAAGTAGGCAATGCACTTGCTACACATGAAGAGGTGGACATGATCTCTTTTACTGGCTCCACCAGCGCCGGCAGGGAAGTGGCCAGGCTTGCTCTTGGAAATATTAAAAAGATCGCATTGGAACTGGGAGGAAAGTCTGCGGCCATTCTTCTGAAGGGCGGAGACTGGGAAAACGGAATCCGCACGGTGCTGGATACCATCGTTCCCAATGCGGGCCAGACCTGCAATGCTCTCACCAGACTTCTGGTGCCGGAAGACGAACTGGGCAGGGCAGAAGATATCATTCTGGAACAGCTGAAGAGTTACAAGTACGGAATGCCGGAGGATCCGGAGGTTACCCAGGGGCCGCTGGCGTCCAGAAAACAATTTGAACGTGTAAAAGGATATATTGAACTGGGCATCCAGGAAGGGGCAAGAATGATTACCGGCAAGGTACCGCAGGATGATGGAAACTACTATGTAGAGCCGGTAGTATTCAGCGATGTGAAATCAGAAATGCGGATTGCCCAGGAAGAGATCTTCGGGCCGGTTCTGGTCGTACTTCCATACCGTACCCAGGAAGAAGCGGTGCAGATTGCCAATGACAGCATCTACGGTCTGGCCGGCGCTGTTTTCGGACCGGAAGAAGAAGCCCAGAAAGTTGCCAGACAGATGAAGACCGGCACGGTTTATGTCAATGAAGGGCAGTGGGATCCATCTTCTCCGTTCGGAGGCTATAAGCAGTCTGGCCTTGGGAGAGAAGGCGGAGTCGAAGGATATGAAGAGTTTCTGGAAGTCAAGACCATCTATGACTGGAAATAAAGGGGGTATTTATGGGAGAGAACATGCTTTTGGCGGCCTTTCTCGTTTCTCTGGCAGCGATCATTTTTTCTGTTGTTAAGCTAAAATTGCACCCGTTTTTATCGCTGCTGATCGGATCCCTTTTAATGGGGTTTTTAAGCGGGATCCATCCGAACGAGATCCTGGAAGGCATTTGCGCAGGCTTTGGAGGAACCATGGGAGACGTGGGGATTCTGATCCTGCTGGGGGTTATCCTCGGTGAATTGCTGCATAACAGCGGTGCGACCCGGAATATTGCGGGCCGCCTGCTGAAATTGTTCGGCGTTGCGAATACGCCCCTGGCGATCAACATTACCGGATACCTGATCTGTATCCCTGTCTTCTTTGATGCGGCCTTTGTGATTTTGATTGATCTGATGCGCCAGCTGTCCCAAAAGGGAAAGATCGCCTTGAATGTCCTGGTGTGTGCCCTGGCTATTGGGATGACCATGACCCATGCTATGGTCATCCCCACGCCGGGACCGGTGGCGGTAGCTGGAATTGTGGGGGCAAACATCGCCTGGTTTATTTTTTATTCGATCATTGTATCGCTTCCGGCATCGCTGATCGGCGGCGTTTTGTATGGAAAGTATCTGAAGCGCCATCCTGCCTGGGGAAATGCACTGGAAGATGAGCAGCAAGAGGTACCGGCTAAGGCTCCTGAGACAGCGGAAGAGGAAGGGGCAAGCGGGACGACCGGGATATTCCTGATCCTTCTGCCGATCGTGCTGATCATCTTGGGGACGGTCCTGCAGACTGTGGTGAAGGAGTCGGCGCCCGTCTATCCGGTGATCCAGTTTTGCTCGGATACGAATGTGATCCTTTTGTTTACCATCTTTCTTGCCTTCTTTATCCTGCGCCGGTATCTGACGGCATCCTTTAATGATCTGACCAGCACGGCGGCAGAGTCTGTGGGGTCCATCATTGCCATCATCTGTGCCGGCGGTGCGTTCGGAGAGGTGATCGGCATGAGCGGACTGGGGGATTATCTGGTAGAATCCATGCGGTCGCTGGGGATACCGCTGATTGTTCTGGCCTATTTACTGACGCAGGTACTCCGTATGGGCCTCGGATCCATTACCGTATCCCTGGTCACGACGGCGGCGGTCGTCGCGCCTTTGATCGCACAGACCGGGGATTCGCCGGTGCTGGTAGGCCTCGCGGTATGTGCCGGCGGTGTCGGCCTGTGTATGCCGAATGATTCTTCTTTTTGGACCATTAATAAATTTTCCAAATTTTCATTTGGAGAAACGGTGCGTGTACTGACTGTTCCGGGAACGATTGCCGGAATCACAGGTTTTTGCATCATTCTGGTCTTATATCTGTTCCGTTCTGTGCTGCCGGGACTGTAAGGCCGGAAGGGATATGAAATAAATATGGGGCAATGTTCAGGGAAGCGGAATGCTTCCCTGCTTTTGTTTTATATAGTCTATAAATTTCAGCACGGCAGGAGAAGGCGGCGTGTCCTTGGACCAGGCAACACCCAGGGTGCGGGTGTAATGCTCCAGAAACGGACGGGCGCAGATCTGGAAGGGAGCGTGTTCCAGGAGCAGCCGGGGCAGGATCGTTACCCCAAAGCCTTGTTCTGCCATTTTCAGTGTGGCGAAATCTTCATTGAGGCGGTAACGGATTTTAGGGGAGATATGATTCTGGCGGAACAGCTGTCCGGTTTCGTAGTCTAATCCATCAGAGGATAAGATAAAATTTTCTTCCCGGATATCTGTAAATGCCACAGCGGCTTTTTTGGCAAGGGGATGTCCCCAGGGGAGGACCAGCATCAGTTCGTCGGTCCCCAGTGGAAGGAAGGAAAGCTCCGGGACAGCATAGCGGGAGACGAAAATGCAGTCCAGTTCGTTTGCCCGTATCCGGTCTTTTAATCCGGTAAATCCATCTACGGTCAGCTCAAATTGGATATTGGGATAATTTTCGCAGAATGTTTTCAGAAGATCGGGGAGCCAGTGATAGGAGATGCTCTGGATCGTCCCGATACGGATCTCTCCTTTTTCCAGCCCGGAAAGACCGGACGCAATCTGCGAGATCCGCGCCTCCTCCTGACAGATGAGACGAAGGGAAGCGACGATTTCCTCTGTGTTGGGGAGAAGTTCCATGCCCCGTTTTGAACGTTTGAATAGTGGAACGCCCAGTTCTTTTTCAAAGCTTTTGATCGTTTGGCTGACAGCGGACTGGGAATAATTTAATTTTTCTGCGGTCCTGGAAATGCTGTGGGTTTCGCAGACACTCAGAATAGTCTGGTATTTACTCATAAAAACTCCTTTTGGCATTTAATATAAGAAAAACTTAAGGGTATGATTCGTTTCATGAGCTTTTCTTTCTTGCTCGATTTTCTTATTATAAACATAGATGATATTTTTGTGTCAAGAAAGAGAAAAGGAGGGAGATTTAATGGGACAGGAGTACTGGAACGGAGCAGAGGCAGCGCATCGAAGGGTCATGATGAAGGCGGCCGGATATTCAGATAGTGATATTCGGAAAAAACCGCATATCGGGGTGCCTAATTCTTATATGGCAGGATCGCCCGGCTCCGCTCATCTGCGTCAGATCGCGGAAGCGGTGAAGGAAGGAATCTGGGCAGCAGGCGGCGTGCCGGTGGAGTTTGGAATCCCGGCTACCTGCGGAAATATCGCAAACGGGGCAGAAGAGTTAAAATATGAGCAGGTGGGGCGCGATATCGTGGCGATGTCCGTGGAATTTGTGACCCGTGTACATAATTTTGACGGCCTGGTGATGATCGCATCCTGCGACAATATCATCGCCGGATGCTACCTGGCGGCGATGCGTCTTGACATTCCGGCCATGGTAGTGACGGGAGGCTCTATGCAGCCGGGGCAGTACTGTGGGAAAACAGTAGTGGAAGCGGATCTGGATTCGGCCAGATTTTCCGGAGCGACGGAAGAGGAGCTGATGGAAATGGAAGACAGTGTCTGCCCGTCTTTTGGCGCATGTCCGTCTATGGGAACGGCAAATACCATGCAGATGCTGGGCGAGGTCTTAAATCTGGTACTGCCGGGGACATCCACCATACCGGCATCGGACAATGGGAAGCTGCGCAAGGCAAGGGAGGCCGGCAAATATGCGGTGGAGCTGGTCAAGGCAGGGAGAAGGCCGTCGGAATTGATCACAAAGGAAGTTCTGATGAATGCGATCATGTTTGACATGGCGGCTGCAGGTTCCACGAATGCGGTGCTCCACATCCTTTCTTATGCATATGAACTGGGGATCAGGCTGACGCTTGCAGATTTTGAAAAATATGCAGAAGAAATTCCCTGTATCAACGCGGTAGTGCCAAGCGGTCCCTACACGGTTGTGGACTTCCATTATGCGGGCGGCGTCATGAATGTGATGAAGATGCTGGAGAGTAAATTATATACGGATGTGCCGGGAATGTATGGAAATACCTGGAAAGATATGCTGGCCATGGTGACTCCGCAGGAAAATAAGGTAATTCATTCCCTGGAGCGTCCGCTGACAAAAGAACCCGGCCTTAAGATCCTGAGAGGGAATCTTTCGCCGAACGGCGCGATCGTACGGCCGACGGCTGTATATGAAGAAGTTAAATATATGAAGGGAAAGGCGAAGGTATTCGACGGGGACCGCCCGGCCTTTGAGGCGATCCAGTCCGGACAGATCGTGCCGGGTGATATTATTGTGATCCGGTACGAAGGATGTAAAGGCGCTCCAGGTATGAAGGAACTGATGCTTAGCATCGATGCACTGATCGGACGGGGGCTTCATAAGAGCGTGGGCCTGATCTCGGATGCAAGATTTTCGGGATTTAATTACGGGGCCATCATCGGACACGTGTCGCCGGAGGCCTATGACGGAGGAAATATTGCGCTGGTGGAAAATGGGGATGAAATTGTGATCGACATCCCCGGAGGAAATCTGTCCCTTCTGGTGCCGGAAAAGGAACTGGAGGAGCGGAGAAAAGCATGGGTGCGCCCTCCGCTGAAAGAGGAGAAGGGCTGCCTGAATATATACGCCAGGATGTGCAGGCCGGCGGAAGAAGGCGGCGCGATGCAGCCCTGGGATCTGGAAGCAAAGTATAGCTAAGAAGAAGCCCGCATGTTAAAATAGAAGAAAAGCGATCAGGAGGTAAAGAGATGTTACTGTTATCAAGAGAAGATATTAAAAAGGTTTTTACAATTAAAGACGCAATTGAGGCGGATAAAAAAGCATTTCAATATGTGGTGGAAGGGAAATGTGAAATCCCTCTTCGGACCAATATCCAGGCGCCGAAATATGATGGATGTTTCCTGTTTATGCCCGCGTATCTGGAAGAAATGGATACAGCCTCATTGAAAATTATCAACATTTTCCCACATAATATTGACAATGGAATCCCGTCCTCTCCGGCACAGGTGCTGCTGATCGACGGAAAGACAGGTCTCGTCACAGCGGTTCTGGATGGCACTTATGTAACGCAGCTGCGGACAGGAGCGGCCTCCGGCGCTGCTTTTGATGTGCTGGCAAAAAAGGAGTGCCGGATCGGGGCGCTCATCGGAACCGGCGGCCAGGCGCCTACACAGCTGGAGGCCATGATGGCTGCAAGACAGCTTGAGGAAGTACGCGTATATGATATGAACCCGGAGCGGACAAAAGCATTCGCACAACAGATGCAGGAAGAACTGAAAGAATACGGGGCAAAAATTGCAGCAGCATCCTCATCAGACGAAGCGATCGAGGACGCAGACCTGATCATCACTGTCACCCCATCTTCCAAACCAGTATTCGATGGGACAAAAGTAAAACAGGGAGCCACCATCAGCTGCGTAGGAGCATACCAGCACCACATGCAGGAGATGGATCCGGCCATCCTTCCAAGAGCATCCAAGATCTATTTCGACTCCAGAGACGCAGTACTCTCTGAATCCGGCGACATCCTGATCCCGCTAGAACAGGGAATCATCACAGAAGACGACTTCACCGGAGACTTAGGAGACGTGATTCTGGGAAAAGTCCCGGGAAGAGAAAACGACGACGAAATCATCGTATTCGAAACCGTAGGAGTAGCAGCCCAGGATCTGGTAGCCGCAAAAGAAATTTACGACAAAGCAGTTGAAGCCGGCGTTGGGATGCAGTGGGGATAAACTACTCCAATGGGGACGGGGGATTCCCGGGAATCCCCCGTCCCCAGTGGAATTTTATCCCCAAA
>USDK01000071.1 GCA_900553355.1 uncultured Lachnospiraceae bacterium | reverse complement strand
CACCGGAGAAATTATCCGTTCTGTCACCATCCTGGTTGTGTTCTGCCCCTGCTCTTTGGTTCTCGCCACTCCCACGGCCATCATGGCCGCCATCGGCAACGCTACCCGTCATGGCTTCCTGGTTCGAGAGGGAGATGCACTGGAACGCCTTTCAGGCGTCCACTATCTGACCTTTGACAAGACCGGCACCCTCACCTACGGTACGCCCCGGGTGACAGCCGTCCACAGCTTATACCCCGGCATCACTGATGATATGCTGTATGCAAAGACGGCTTCTGCAGAACTCCGCTCGGAGCATCCCCTTGGCAAGGCCGTGGTCCAGTGTTATCAAGAAAAGACTGGAAACAAGCCGGAGCCTTCTGATTCTTTTCAGATGATTCCCGGCCGCGGTGTATCCTGTATCCAGAATGGTGAGACGATCCTGGCCGGAAACCAGAAAATGCTGGACGAAGAACAGATTTTTATTCCCCGACAGGCATCTGATCAGATGGAAGCATATCTCAAAGAAGGCTGTACGCTGATCCTGACTGCCATTGACGGGCAGTTCTGTGGATTTCTGGCGCTGGCAGACACTCTCCGTGATAATGCCGCCAGGGCAATTGCCGGGGTCAAAGCTTCCGGCGCCGTCCCTGTCCTGCTGACCGGCGACCACGAAAATGCCGCCCATCATATCGCCTCCCAGCTGTCGATCGACGAAGTAAAATCCAGCTGTCTTCCGGAAGATAAACTAAACTGGATCGACCATGTGCAGGCCAAAGGACATCAGGTCTGTATGATCGGCGACGGCATCAACGATGCCCCGGCGCTGAAAAAATCCTTTGTCGGAATCGCCATGGGCGGCATAGGGAGCGACATTGCTGTAGATGCGGCAGACATTGCCCTGGTTAATGACGATATCAGGGAAATCCCCCATCTCCTTGGTCTGGCAAAACGCATGATGTTTACCATCAAATGTAACCTGACTTTTTCAATGACCTTAAACTTTATCGCCATTGTTCTGGCTATCACCGGTATCCTGAACCCGGTCGTCGGCGCCCTGGTGCACAACGCAGGTTCTGTCCTGGTCATCGTTAATTCTGCATTTTTACTGAAGTGGAAAAAGCGGAGCTGATCCTAGATCAGTTCCGCTTCTCATTTTACAGACTCCAGCTGTCCGCCTGATTTCTTCCCCAGACAAAGTCCGCATAGATTCCGCTCTGCCGGATCAGCGTGTCATGTGTTCCCCTCTGTACGATATTTCCCTCATCCAGCACCAGGATCTGGTCTGCGTTTTGTACGGTTTTCAGCCGGTGAGCGATCATGATGATCGTCTTATCCCTGGTCAGCTCGTCGATAGCCTTCTTCAGCCGGTCCTCATTCTCCGGATCCACGTTTGCCGTAGCCTCATCGAAAATGATGATGGGCGCATTCTTCAGCATGGCCCTGGCAATGGAAATCCTCTGCTTCTCGCCGCCGGACAGGGTGGCTCCTCCTTCCCCGATCACTGTGTCATATCCATCCGGAAGCGCCTCGATAAAGTCATCACAGCAGGCTTTTCTTGCCGCCTCCGCCACCGCTTCATGGGACGCGCCCGGACACCCGAATCTGATGTTATTTTCTATGGTATCAGCAAAAAGGTATACTTTCTGGAAAACTATGCTGATCTGATCCATCAAGGATTCCAGCGTATACTCTCTGACGTCGTGGCCGCCGATCTGGATCCGTCCATGATCCACATCCCAGAATCTGGCAATCAGGCTGCAAAGAGTGGTCTTTCCGGATCCGCTTGGGCCAACGACAGCTGTAGTCGTTCGATCCGGGATAACCAGGGAAACATGATGAAAGATTTCTTTCTTTTCATAAGAAAATCCTACGTCCTCAAACACGATCTCATGAGTCCTGGGGCGGATGTCCCGGCCCTTTTCATCCATCTGTGGAATCTGATCCGTCTCCTGTGCATGATCGATACAGCTGCTGACGATCCTTAGCATGGAAAGACCGCTTCCGGCAGATTCAATCTGGGAAAACACCAGGAAGGAAATGATCACCACCATAAGTGCGTCTCCAAGTCCCAGGCTCCCCTGAAAATAAAAACGCAGTCCGAAAAGAATCATCAAAATGCTGGAAACCTGCAGTACAATTCCCTGGGCCATGATATATGGCGTAAACATCTGCTCCAGCTTAAGATTACTTTTCCGGTTATACTCCAGCGCTTCCTGGAGCCTGCGGTCACCTTTTCCTGCCAGATTAAAGGACTTTACCACACTCATGCCCTTTACATATTCCAGTACCGCATCCACCAGCACAGCCTCAGATTTCTGCCGTTCCGGCGCCGTTTTTTCTGATTTCTTCTCCATCCGGGAAGTAATCGCAAGATATACCGCCGTACCTGCCAGCACGATTAATCCGATCCTCCACTCAAAAACAAGAATCATCAACGTAAATACCAGTGCATTGATCAGCCCTCCTAAGATTCCCACCAGCACCATCGGTGCAATGGTTTCTACATTATCCAGCACGGTAGTTGTCACGCCGGTCAGCTCTCCCAGGCTGTTTTCATTATAATAACCCATCGGCACCGTCTTCATTTTTCCTGCAATCTTAATCCGTTGATTTGCAGCCATAAAATATCCGGCATGAGTCTGCTCAAGCTGGGAAAAATATTTGGTGGCCGCCACGCCAAGAATACTGACAAGAACAAGGCCAAAAGTAAGAAATGCTGTCTGGTTTCCCGTCTCTTTATTGACCAGAGCCTGGACTGTCACATAGATGGCACAGATCTCCAGCATATGAAACACCGCGTTAAGAAATCCTGCCACCACTGACTTCCTGATGTTTCCTCTCTCTTCTCCTGCGAAGATCCAGATTTTCCGCAATGCTTCTATCATGCCACATCTCCCTCCTTTGTACTGATATGTGCCTGCCACATACTCTCATAGAGCGGACTGGACTTTCTTAATTCTTCATGAGTCCCGGTTCCTTCAATTCGCCCGTCATTTACCACCACGATCTGGTCTGCGTCCACGATGGTAGAAAGCCGGTGAGCGATCACGATCAAAGTCTTTCCTTTTACCAGGTCTGCCACCGCCTTCTGTACCACCGCTTCATTTTCAGGGTCAATGTAGGCGGTCGCCTCGTCCAAAATGACCACCGGAGCATCCTTTAACATAGCTCTGGCAATGGCAATACGCTGGCATTCTCCGCCGGAAAGATGGGCGCCTCCTCCACCCACTTTTGTGTCGTACCCTTGCTCCAGCTTCCGGATAAATCCATCACATCCGGATGCCCTCGCTGCCGCTTCCACTTCCTGATCAGTTGCCGTCATACGTCCCATACGGATATTTTCCCGGATGGTATCGTCAAAGAGATAATTATCCTGGGTGATAAAAGCCATCTGGTCATAGAGCTGCTTTAAGGGAATATCACGTTCATCCACGCCTCCCAGCATGATTCTGCCCTCCTTCACATCCCAGAATCCGGCGATCAGCCTGGCAATCGTAGACTTTCCGCTGCCGGAAGGCCCTACCAGCGCAGTCATGGTGCCAGCCGGAATCTGAAGATCTATCTCATGCAAAATCTCCTTTTCTTTCTCATATCCAAAGGAGATCCTTTCCAGGCAGATATCCGGCTTTCCAAGGACTGCCGGTGTAATCCCATGTACCTGCTCCTCTCCGGCCAGCACTTCATCCACTAAGGATACCGTTGTCCCGATCTTTGCCAGGTTATCCACAAATCCCATGGCCGCGATCAAAGGCCCCACAATACTCAGCGAAAGGATGAGAGAAGTCACAAACGTTTCCGCACTCAGGCTGCCATTCTGATAAAACAGCCATCCGCCTGGCAGCACCGTCACCAGTGTGGCCGGCGCCACGGCATATCCAAGGGAAACTCGGAACTGGCATTTCTTCATCCACTGATAATAGTAAGACGCATTAGCCAGCACCCGGTTTGTAAATTTTTCGTAAGAATGTTTTCCCTGATTAAATGCCTTGATCACTTCGATGCCGCTGATGTATTCCACGATTGTTTCGTTCATAGCCCGGGTCGTGGCCACTGCGCCCTCATAGTCCTTTCCGTAGCCGGCCATCACGGACATCATAAAAAACATACCTGCCGGGATCGAGATCAGGGACAGCAGCGCCATTCGATAATCCAGCAAAAACAGGCAGATCAGTACCAGCACCGGTGCCAGAAGGTTCGATGTCATCTCCGGCAGCAAATGTGCCAGCGTTGTCTCCATGCTATCAATCTGATCCACTACCATCTGCTTCATTTTTCCGCTGGAAATGTTGGTGATGGTTCCCAGTGGCATTTTCGGCATCTTTTCCAGTACGCGCCTGCGGATTTCTTTTAAAATGGAAAATGTAACTTTGTGGGAGCAGGACAGCGCCAGATTATAGAGTACTGTCCTGAGCAGATATCCCAGAAGCCCCACAGAGCACAGATACAGGTAAAAAGACGCTTCACTTTTTCCCGATAAAAGGCCGCTCATAATACCTGCCGCCGCAAAATAAGGAAGGAGTCCGGCAATGACGCCGATGACCGCAAGAATCACTGCGGCAATCAGCCCTCCCCTCCTTGACTCTCCCATCTCCCAGATTCTCAGGAGCGGACTTTTTTGTTTCATAGGTCATTCCTTCTTTCTGTTAGTTTTAGCTAACTCATAGTCTCAAATTCAGGCTGCCCGGCAGATTCCAGACAGCCCTGTTTTATGATTCTGGTGACAATATGGTATCAAATCCCGCCAGATGGTATTTCTGCAGGATATGGATATATTTCCCTGCCTCTTCCCGGCTCATCCGATGGCGGATTACTTCAAATACTCCGTTAAAATATGCCGTCACCACAAGGTGGATCACCTCTTCAGTCACTGCCCCTGATGCAACACTTTTGCAGCCGGTGGCCTCCATATATTTGTAGGTATACTCTACCTCGATATCCACCAGCTTATCCAGAAAGCTCTGGAACTTCGTGCCGTAAGCCGCATCCAGCAACAGGGAAAATTCATCAAAATAATCGTACATGTAGTTCAGCAGGCCCTCCATCTCATCTGAGGTATAGCTGCCCATCTGCTCGCGCTGTACCTGCGGATCAAATTCGTGGAAGCTTTCCTGAATTTTAAGGAACCGTTCCATCATTCCGTCTGCCACAGGCTCTACAATTGCCGAAAACAGGCCCTCTTTATCGCCAAATCTTGTATAGATGGAGCCCGTAGTCGTGCCTGCCTTCGCTGCAATGACCCGGAGAGATGCATTCATATACCCCTTCTCCATAAATTCCTCTTTTGCACAGTTGAGAATCCTGTCAGAAACCCCTTCTTTTGGCTTCGCCATTTCATCACCACTTTCAGAAAATATTTATAACAGCGTTACGTAACATTGTTACAAATATACTAATCCCACACTTTCCCCCTGTCAAGCAGTTTCGGGAAGATGGAAATTTTTCTCAACTATTTTCTATCTGCCTCCCAATAACGGTTTATTGAAAAATTCTCTTTTATCTGCTAAAATAATAACAATTATTATCATATGGAGGAAATCAATCATGAGCAAAATCGAAGAAGTAAGAAGCGCTATGGTCGCAGCCATGAAGGCCGGTGACAAAGAGACAAAAGAGACTTTATCCATGCTCCTGGCAGCCCTGAAAAATAAAGCCATTGATAAACGTTCCGATTTGACGGAGGAGGAAGAGACCCAGGTTATCTTAAAAGAGATCAAACAGACAAAAGAGACTCTGGAGATGACTCCGGCAGACCGTACAGATATCATTGCGGAATGTGAAAAACGCCTTTCCGTCCTGGAGCAATACGCTCCGAAGATGATGGACGAGGCCGAGATCAAAAGCGTCATTGAAAGCGTGCTTTCTGAAATGGGGCTGGATGCTCCTACCGCAAAAGATAAGGGAAAGATCATGAAAAACCTGATGCCAAAGGTAAAAGGCAAGGCCGACGGCAAGCTGGTAAACGATCTTCTGACCGGATATCTGAATTAGCTATAAAAAAGGAGTGTGCCATTCACAGTGCACGCTCCCTTTTTACTCTCTTTAAAATTCCATCTCATCAATAATCTGAGCCGCATCTTCCACGCATTTCATACAGCAGGGAAGGGGCTGTGGTCCTTCCTGGGTCTTCAGATCACGGCAGTAGATGGATCCGTTTTTCTCCTTAAACTTCTCTGCTGCGTCCAGAAGTTTCTGATAGGTGTCCATCTTGGTGGCAAAAGGATCGTCCATCTTTCCTGCACTGTTCTTCAGACCGATGGTCATAAACATTCCCGTCACCGCACCGCAGGTGTCTTTCAGGCCTCCCATGCCGGAGCCAAATCCTTCGGCCAGACGGAAAGCATCCTCTTCTTTCATGCCCAGCTCCTCGCAGTAGGCACAGATCACTGCCTGACAACAGTTATACATTTTCTCAAACCTCTTGACAGCATCCTTTTTCGTTGCTTTCATTGTCATTTCCTCCTTTTACGGACGCACTTTTTCTAAATCATCAAGCCATGCCCTCACACAGGCATCGCTTGGCATCCTCCAGTCTCCTCTCGGCGACAATGCCACAGTTCCCACCTTTGGTCCGTCCGGCAGGCAGGAGCGTTTAAACTGCTGACTGAAAAATCTCCGGCAGAAAGTAGACAGCCAGCGGTAGATGGTATCATCATCATATTCTCCTTTGAAGGATTGTTTTGCCAGCCGATAGATTTTTGCCGGTTCAAATCCAAATCGCAGAAAATAATAGAGATAAAAATCATGAAGCTCATAAGGTCCTACCAGATCTTCTGTCTTCTGGGCGATCTCACCGTCTTTGGGAGGCAGGAGCTCCGGGCTTACCGGCGTGTCAAGCACATCCAAAAGCACATCTCTCAATTCCTCATCCTCGCAGGTATCTGCATAATAAGAAACCAGATGGCGGACCAGGGTCTTTGGCACGGAAGCACTGACGCCATACATAGACATATGGTCGCCGTTATAGGTAGCCCATCCAAGTGCCAGTTCCGACATATCTCCAGTTCCGATCACCAGTCCTCCTGTCTGGTTGGCAATATCCATCAGTACCTGGGTCCGCTCTCTTGCCTGTGAATTTTCATAGGTTACACTGTGATCCTCCGGATCGTGTCCGATATCCCGGAAATGTTGAGTCACCGCTGCTGCTATGGGTACCTCCCTTAAATCTGCCCCCAGCTTCCTTGCCATCTTACAGGCATTCTGATAGGTCCGGTCTGTCGTTCCAAAACAAGGCATAGTCACTGCCGTGATTCCTTTTCGGTTCATAGAAAGTGCATCAAATGCCTTTGCCGTAACAAGAAGCGCCAATGTAGAATCCAGACCTCCGGAGATTCCAACCACCGCACTTTTTGCATGGGTATGTGCCAGACGCTTTTTCAGACCCATAGCCTGGATCGTTAAGATTTCCTCACAGCGTTCGTTTCGCTCCTTCACATCTCCAGGTACAAAGGGTCTGGACGGGAAACTACGTGAGAGGGAAGTCTCCTCCTGATTAAGCGAAAAGGGGACACGGATCAGAGTCCGGTCTTTCGCCGGCTGGAAAGTCGTGTTTTTTCTCCGTTCACTGTCCAGACGCTTCACGTCAATCTCCGTACAAATTGTACCATTCTGAAACCGTCTGGCCGTCGCCAGCGTCGTGCCATTTTCTGCAATGATATTGTGGCCGCCGAAGACTACATCTGTAGTAGACTCCCCTTCTCCGGCATTTGCATAGACATAACCGCAGATGAGCCTGGCGGACTGTCCCTCGATCAGACTGGTCCGGTAGGACGCTTTTCCGATAGTCTCGTCGCTTGCCGAGCAATTGACGATGATCGTAGCCCCCTCTCTTGCCGCCTGGATGCTCGGAGGAACAGGAGACCACACATCTTCGCAGATTTCCGCTGATATCACCAGCGAAGAAAGATGCTCTTCCGCAAACAAAAGCTGCGGGCCAAAAGCAGTCCGTTTTCCGTCAAACATCAGAAATCTTGCCATCTCCGGTCCAGGCCGAAACTGGCGCATTTCGTAAAACTCTCCGTAATTCGGCAGAAATGTCTTGGTCGTCAGCCCCAGGATTTCTCCCTGGTGGAGAGCTGCCGCCACATTATATAGCTCTCCGTCAACAGCAAGGGGAACGCCTACAAAAATCAGCGCATCCTTTCCTTTCGTATGATCTGCGATTCCATGCAGGGCCTTTCTTGCCTTCTCAAGAAGCACTTCCTGGGTAAAAAGATCCCCACAGGTATACCCCGTAATACAAAGCTCCGGAAATACTACTATCTTCGCCCCGGCCTCCACCGTCTCATCAATCCCACGGCAGATACTTTCCGTATTATATTCTACATCCGCCACCCGGATATCCGGGGTCACAGCTGCCACTTTGATAAACCCATGCTTCATGTCCATTTCCCCCTTTTGCTCTATTTGCTTCTCTTAATGATCCTCTTCAGATCTTCAACTGTATAATGATAAGCCGTATTGCAGAACTGACATTTTACCTCAATGGTCTCTCCATCGTCGATCATTTCCTGGATTTCTTTCCGGCCTACACTGACAACCGCCTGTTCCACCCGTTCTTTGGAACAGTTGCAGTAAAACCGGGTATCAATCGTATCTGTAATCTCAATCCCTACATTTCCAAGAAGGATCTCCAGCAGCTCTTCCGGCATCTTCCCCTGATCCAAGATAGAAGTAACCGATTTCACGTTTTTCAGATTTTCCTCGATCTGGCTGATCGTCTCCTCTGTGGCAAAAGGCATCATCTGGATGATAAATCCTCCGGCACAGCGGACGGTGTTGTCCTTTTCCATCAGGACACCCAGACCGACGGAAGAGGGCACCTGCTCGGAATTGGCAAAATAATAGGTCAGATCCTCTGCGATTTCGCTGGTCACCAGAATGGTCTGTCCGGAATATGGCTCTTTTAATCCCATATCTTTGATAACCTGCAAAAGGCCGATGCCCACGGCCCCGCCTACGTCCAGTTTCCCATTCTTGGGAGGCAGCATCACATCTGGATTGCCCACGTAGCCTTTTACATTGGCATGGCTGTCTGCCGTCACGGTAATGCCGCCGATAGGTCCGTCTCCCCTGACCATCAGAGTCAGCATATCGGTGTCATTTTTCATCATACTGCCCATCATGGCCCCGGCTGTCAGGAGACGTCCTAATGCCGCTGTCGCTACCGGGCTGGTATTATGGTGTTTTCTTGCTTCTTCCACCAGATTCCTGGAAGCAGCCGCAAAAGCGCGCACCTGCCCGTCAGCCGCCGTTGCTCTTACAATATAATCTTTCATCATTGATAATTTCCTTTCTATCTGCATTGGGTATATTTTAATATGTTTCCTGTGGGAATGCAATCGCAGATTTTCCCTGCTCTCTTGCCACGACGCAGATCCTTTCGCTGTCTGTCCCTGGGGGATCCTTTGTATACGCATCGTAGGCATCCACAAAGACAAGGCCTGACTTCCCGAGCAATTTCTTGATTTCTTCCAGGGTATATGCCCTCTGGAAATGAGTCTCCTGGTATTTGTGATACAGATCCGGTTTATCTGCCGCCTGTATAAACAATGTCAGCTCATATTCATTCATTTTTTCCTCTTCATAATAATAATTGTCCCAGATAAAGCTGGAATCCTCCCGGTTTTCCGCAATCGTCCTGTCCCCCAGGATTTCCCGGTATTTATATTCTGTGTTAAAATCAAACAGAAAAACCCCGCCGGGATCCAGATAATTATTGACCAGCCGGAAAACCGTTTCCAGTTCATCTGGCTCTGTCACATAATTAACAGAATCACAGACGCTGATCACCGCCCGGACGGTTCCGTATAGTTCAAATTCCTGCATATCCTGTAAAAGGTACAGGATATCATAACCGCTTTTTTGGCGCTTATCCATGGCAATCTCCAGCATTTCTTCTGAGTTGTCCACACCGATCATATCATAGCCGCGACTCGCCAGCTCCTCTGTCATACTGCCGGTACCACAGCCCAGATCCAGTACCAGACCGTTACAGATTCCTTCTTTCTGCAGGATTTCCTGCAAAAAATCCGCCCATTCCCGGTATGGGACATTATCCATAAACTGATCATATACTTCCGCAAAACTTGTATAGGCTTCCATCCTGCTCCTCTTTTCTATAAATATTCATAATAACAGCGCCGGCCTGTCACCGACGCTGTTATTATACCAGAAATTCTGTTAAAAATCTTTGCCTTTCAGGATTTTCGCCGAGATTCCAAAGGAAACTCCATAAATTACGATCCACGCCAGGATACACAAGCCTGCCGCTGCCGGCCATGCCAGTCCGGATGCCGCTGTTTCCACTTCCTCCAGGCTGATGCCTGCCTTAGTAAGCACCCACCCTGCCGCATAGCAGACCGCAAATAGTGCTGCAAAAGTCAGTCCTGCTGCCATCCTGCTGCGCTCAGAACCGAATCTGATCTGTACCGGAATCGCCACAGACAGGAACAAGATCGCAACCGTAATACTGACCAGCGCCAGAACTCCCAGTTCACCTGCCTGCACAGGGTATCCCTTGATCCGGCAGGCCGCTGATACAACGATAAATGACACCAGCGCCGCCGTCAGAGTAAATCCCAGAGAAAATGCATATTTTTCAATTACATATCCCACCCGGCTTACCGGAAGGGAAAACAGATATGCAGAGCCATTGTCCGCATCGTCATAGGACAGCGTTGTAATCGGTATAAAAGAAAACATGATGGTCAGATATCCGAACACAAAGCTTGGGTTGTCATACATCACCAGGAAAATCAGCGCCATGATCCCCATAATAAAGAAAAATTGTTTCTGGCATTTTAACATCATCAGATCTTTGATAAAAAATCCCGTCATTATGATTCCCTCCCATTCATCATCATGATCAGCTCATCGATGCTTCCCCGCTCGACGACGATCTTCGGATAATTTTCTATATAAAACTGCTTCTGGTCTGTGAGACAGCTGTAGCCAAAGTCCTCTTTTCTGCTCTTTAAGATATAAGTCTGATCCAGTTCTGCGTACTGCTGGGGCGTCACCTTTAAAAGGCCGTACCGGTTCAGCAGGTTATCGGTCTCTTCATGAAGGATGATCTGTCCCTGGTCGATGAGATACACATCGTCACAGAACCCTTCCAGATCTGCGGAAATGTGGGAGCTGATCAGGATCGACCTTCCATCTTTTTCCATATACTCTCTGAGGAGGCTTAAAAGCTGATCTCTTGCGATCACATCCATGCCAGCTGTAGGTTCATCTAAGATCAAAAGGTCAGCATCATGGGAGATTGCTGCCAACAGCTGAAGCTTACGCTTCATGCCGGTGGAAAACTCGCTGATCTTTTTATCCAGAGGCAGATGAAATTTTTTACAATTCTGCAAAAAATCCTTCCTGGAAAATCCCTGGTACAGATGATCCAGCACCGGGATCAGATCTTTGATCCGTAAGTATTTACTGAATCCTGAATCCGCCAGCACAACGCCGATCCTCTCCCTGTCTGAAGGGAGCAGCTGATCTGCCGGTTTCCCCAGGATATCCATGCTGCCTCCGTCTGTGTGGATCAGCCCAAGCGCCGCCTTGAAAGCCGTACTTTTTCCAGCTCCGTTAGGTCCGATCAGTCCGGTGATACATCCCGGTTCCACCTTCATAGAACAGTTCAGTTCAAAATCTTTGTATACTTTCCTCACATTTTCAAAACACAACATCGCACTAATCCTCCAAAACAATCTGAAATAATTCCGCAATCTCCTGATTGCTCATTCCACAGCTTCTGCCTTTTCGGATGGCCATTTCCAAATCAGCTTCTACTTCCTTTTTCTTCTCCTCCAGCATCAGGCTCTGGTTCGCAAAAGCCACGTAGCTTCCCTTTCCGTGGACCGTATTCACAAAGCCCTCCTCCTCCAGAGCGTCATAAGACTTCTTCACAGTCAGTGCACTGACCTTCAGTTCCTTTGCCAACGTACGTACCGATGGAAGCGCCTCCCCGGCGCTAAGTTCTCCATGCATGATCTTATCCTTCACCTGGTCTACGATCTGCTCATAGATCGGCTGCATAGAGGAATGATTGACAATCAACTTCATTCTATCCCTCCTTCGTTGTAAACAGTATATAACAGTTTATAACTGTTGTCAACTGTTATATGGTGTTTATTTTGGAGGGGACGTACACTTTTGCAAAAAGGGACAGGGCAAAATGCGGTTGGGGACACCGTATATTGCGATTGGGGACGTACACCTGACGCAATGGTGTGCTCCCCGTCAAGTAGACAGTGAAAAAAATATAAAGTTTTTTGGTTG
>USDK01000070.1 GCA_900553355.1 uncultured Lachnospiraceae bacterium | reverse complement strand
AAGAAAGGGATGTCCCTTTCTTATAAATCTAAAAATTCATAGTTTTGGGACACCCCCATTCACACATTCACATCTAAAATTCAATTCCCTTTCCCAGTGCGTCTTTCAGATATGTCACCACATCTTCCAGCTTATGCACGGCTTCCATCTTTTCTTCCCAGTCTTCGCCTTCCATATCTACATTGATCAGGCATTGCTGGATACGCTTTAAATCTTTAATCAAATCTTCCGTCACAAGAAAACCCCCTGTCTTTTTGAATCATTCTAATCTTTCGTGTCCCTCATTAGCTACCTTACAAAAATTATACACTGATTGTATTGCAAAATCAATCTCCCAGTTCGTTCCTGTCCCTCATGTCCTGCAGAAGCGCAATAAATCTTCTGGCCGCAGGCGTCAGTTTTTTTCTGGAACACACGCCTACTCCAAGCTGCCGTGTGATCAGCGGCTCCAGCGGACGATACTGGATCCTTTCTTTTTCTTTTTCAATGGCAAGCCTCGGAAGTACGCTAATCCCCAGATGATTTGCCACCATCGAGAGAATTACATGGGTGTCCTTTGATGATACCCGGATCTTGGGCGTGATCTTCGCTCTCTGTATGACTTCACGCAAGTCATAGTCATCCTCAATAACAGAAATGATAACCGGCATCCCCGAAAACTGTTCCAGCGGGAACGGCATGTCATCCTTCAGATAAAAATCCTTTGGAAAAATCGCAACCAACGGTTCTTCATACAAGGGCAGCCATTCCAGATTCCCCGTATTTTTTCTGCTTAAAAGTCCAAAATCCGCCCTGCTGCTTTCCAGCCATCCCTGGATTTCATCCGTATTTCCCTCTAAAAGTTCCACCTCGATCCCCGGATATTCCTTCTGGAACCTTCGCAACGCCACCGGAAGCCAGTTACAGGAAATACTTGCAAAAGACGCAATCGTAAGGTGCCCGGTCTCCAGTCCATTCAGCGACTGGATCGTCTGCTCCAGATGTTCGTTGACTGCCAGAAGCTCCCTTACCAACGGAAGAATCATCTTAGCATTTGCAGTCATCGATACCCCCTGCCGTCCCCTTAAAAACAGTGGAAATCCCATTTCTTTTTCCATCGCCTTTAATATATGGCTGACTCCCGGCTGGGTATATCCCAGACGCTCCCCGCTTTTTGTAAAATTACAGGTATCTGCAACATCAGCAAAAAGCGCATACTTACTAATATCCATAAACCTCGCCTCCTAACGAAAAAGCGCTTCCCAAAAGGGAAACGCCTCCTTTGGCCATTGTTCTTTTTTATGCCAGCCATTATAAAAGATATCTTAAAAAAAATCAAGTTTATCTTTCCGCCGCTTTATCTGCCATGCAAAATATTTATGACAGGATGAAAAAATCTTGTTTTACAGAATCTCTGGACGGGTCTATAATGCCGGTATAGTTCAACAGCGAATATGCGGCAGGCAATGGTGCTTATAAAATGCGCCTTGTCTGCCGTTTCTGTTTTACATTCTCTGTATGCAGACACTGCTGATCTATAATACATAACGGAGGTAACAATATTATGAAAAGAAAACTTATTTCCATTTTACTGATGTGTGCGATGGTGTCATCTTTAGCAGCAGGCTGCGGAAGTTCTCCTGGTTCTTCTGACACATCCTCTGATGACTCCTCTTCCGGCAGCTCTTCTTCCAAAAAAAGCACCGGTCTTGACTGCGAAGGCGCCCTGGACGGCGTGACCCTGGCACTGGGGACTTCCGGAACCTACGCCCCCTTCTCCTATTATGCCGATGATGGCATGACTCTTCAGGGATATGACATCGACCTGCTGAACCGGCTTCAGGATATTCTCGGATTCGACATTGCAGACGATACCATCCAGGCTATGGACTACGGCGCCCTTACCACTTCCCTGACTCAGAACCAGATCGATGTGGCAGCAGCCGCACTGTGCGCGACAGATGAAAGAAAAGAAAACATGAATTTTACGGATACATATTATGATGCCGGCATCGTTGTCGTCGTTGCAGAAGACAATAATGATATCACCAGCGTAGACGATCTGAAAAACGGCGACTACACCGTAGCCGTGCAGACCGGAACAATCTCCTATGAATATGCGGCGGCAAATCTTCCTGCAGACTGCCTGCAGACATTCGACTCACAGGCACTGGCTTACCGTGCCGTAGAAGACGGACAGGCAGATGCTACGATCTATGACGCGCCCGGCACCGCTTATTCCATCAGTACCGGAGAGATCCACTTAAAGATCGTAGGCGATGAATTTTATAACGGCCAGGCTCCATATGCCATCGCCCTCTCCTTCTCCATCTGCGATGAATATCCTGAAATCGTAGACTGGTTCAATGAAGCGATCCAGTACTTGTCTGACGAAGGTGTGCTGGACGAATTAAGCGCTAAATGGTGCGAAGTATAAAGGAGATTTTCTTATGAATACCGATTTTTTATCTACCATGATACCGATGCTTTTTGAAGGTCTGAAGGTAACGCTTCAGGTATCGGTAACCGGAATCATCCTTGGGTTCCTGCTTGGCTCTGTCAGTGGTTATGCACTGCAGAGCCACAGCCGGACCGCAAAAGGGATTGCTTCTGTTTATATCTGGATTATCCGCGGCACGCCCCTGGTAGTTCAGGCGTTATATGTATACTTTGTCGTGCCGGCCATCGTCACTCTGATCATAGGCAGACGGTTTGTCCTGGACAGTACTCTGGCCGGAATCATTGTCATCACACTGAATGCAGGCGCTTTCATCTCTGCCATTGTAAAAGGCGCCCTGGAAGGTGTAGACGAAGGCCAGAAGGAAGCAGGCGCATCTCTGGGTCTTTCCAGCCGTCAGATCCTGCTGCATATTATCATCCCTCCTGCTTTTAAATCCATGCTTCCCGGCCTTTTTAACCAGTTCATCATATCCGTAAAGGATACGGCACTTCTTTCCATCATCTCGGTCAACGAGATTACCCGGCAGACTCAGAACTATGTAGCCCGTACTTTTAATACGATCCCTGCATATACCATCTGTGCACTGTTCTACCTGCTGCTCCTGTCCATTCTTATGATACTGCAGCGTATGGTAGAACGCAAAATAGCAAAATAAAGGAGGCTTCATCATATGTCTGAAACTTTAATATCTGTAAAAAATTTAGGAAAATCCTTCGGTGATCTGGAAGTACTCAAGGATATCAGTCTGGACGTCCATGAAGGCGAAGTTGTCTGCGTCATCGGGCCGTCCGGTTCCGGCAAAAGCACACTGCTTAGATGTATCAACCAGCTCGAACAGCCGACTTTTGGAAACATCTATTACAAAGGCGAAGATCTGATGAATGATAAAGCTGATATCCGTAAATTCCGGGAAGAGGTAGGCATGGTATTCCAGCGCTTCAACCTGTTCCCACTGAAGACAGTTCTGGGCAATGTTGCACTGGCGCCTGTCCTTACCAAACACAAAACAAAACCAGAAGCAGAAACTTACGCGATGGAACTGCTGAAAAAAGTAGGGCTGGAAAGCAAGGCTTCCGCAAAACCGGATATGCTTTCCGTCGGTCAGCAGCAGCGTGTAGCCATCGCCCGGGCTCTGGCTATGGACCCGGCTGCTCTTCTGTTTGACGAGCCGACTTCTGCACTGGATCCCGAACTTGTAGGGGAAGTCCTCAATGTGATGAAGGCCCTCGCAAAAGAAGGCATGACTATGGTCATCGTCACCCATGAAATGGCTTTTGCCCGGGACGTAGCTGATCGCGTAATCTTTATGGCAGACGGCTATATCGTAGAAGAAGGGACCCCGGAAGAAGTGCTGGAAACACCAAAGGAATACCGGACCCAGGCCTTCCTTTCCAGATTCCTGGCTTCTTGATCAGACGTCCGACAAACCAACGGAAAAGGCAGGAGAATTTATGGAAAAATATGTTGTAACCATCACGAGGGAATTTGGAAGTCTGGGAAGGCCGATCGCCAGACGGCTTTCTGAACTATTACAGGTGGAATATTATGACAGGGATATCGTGGAGGAGGCCGCTAAACGTATGAATCTCCCCGTATCCGTTATCAGCGGCAGGGAAGAAAAAAGCTCTGGCTTTTTCAAGATGCTTTTCCCTCTGGGCACCGATTCCGAAGAAAACCAGCGAAAGCTTTTTCAGGTCCAGTCAGAGATCATATGCCGGTTCGCTGCAAAAGATTCCTGCATTATCGTCGGGCGGTGCGCCGACTATGTACTGGCAGACCATCCTAACGCTGTTCATGTCTATATCTATGCCTCCTACACAGACCGACTGAAAAATTGCATCCAGACGCTTGGCATGAAACACGACACCGCCCGCAAGATGATCACAGATGTTGACAAAGCCCGGCTTGCATATCACCGCCGGTTCGCCCATTATTCCCCCGGCGACCCGGCTCACAAACACGTCATACTCAACAGCAGCCTGCTGGGCGTAGAGGGGACCGCACAGGCCCTGGCTTCCCTGGTACGAATAAAACAAAAAGAAAAAGGCTGGTCATTTCACCAGCGGTTTGGTACAATAAATTCATGGAAAAACAGGAGGTAACTATCCATGAAATTAATGATCGCATCCGATATCCACGGTTCTGCATACTACTGTAGAAAAATGACAGAGGCATATCAACGGGAAGAAGCGGACAGGCTCCTGCTCCTTGGCGATATTCTCTACCACGGTCCCCGAAATGATCTTCCAAGAGACTATGACCCCAAAGAGGTCATCGCCCTTCTGAATCCGCTGAAGGAAAATATCCTCTGTGTCCGCGGCAACTGCGATACAGAAGTGGATCAGATGGTCCTGGAGTTTCCCATCATGGCAGAGTACTGTCTGCTGGAACTGAACGGCCAGGCCATTTTTGCCACCCACGGCCATCACTTTCATCCTCAGAATCCACCGATGCTGAAGAAAGGCGATATCCTTTTAAATGGACATACCCATATCCCGGCAAACCAGAATATGGGTACTTACACATATATGAATCCAGGATCTGTATCCATCCCAAAAGAAGGATCTTCCCACGGGTATATGATCTTTGACGGAACATTTACCTGGAAGGATCTGGACGGAACAATCCTTTCTATCTGACTAAGAAAAGACTTTCTGCAGATCCAGTTTCTCTCCACTTGAAAGATACTGGATCTGTTCTCCTAAAATTCCCTTTAAAATCTCATAAGCCGGCACTCCTGTACAGTGTCCGGTGACATATTTTGCCGGTATTTTCTTTAATTCTTCTGCTGTCTTTCGGATCGTTTCTTTCTCTTCCGGCGTATATTCACCCTTTTTCATCATATGGAAGCCACTGATCACAAGATCCGGATATCGTCCCCTAAGTTCAGAATACCGGTCCAGAATATTCAGGATCCCATTGTGCGCACAGCCGGAAAGCAAGATTTCCTTTCCTTCACAGATTACGATCAGATACTGTTCGTGGGAAAATGTATCCTGCACGAGCTTTCCATCTTTCCTTACCTTCAGTTCCCGGTTCCCTTCCGGCCACATCCGTCTTCCTGATACATTGGTAAACAACAGGAGTTCTTCATCTATCTTCAGATCCCCTCCGACAATGACTACCTGAGAAAGCTTCCTGATCTCCGGATCCAGACCGATATAATCCATTCCACTTTCCCGTTCATGATAATAGCTTTCAAATGCTCCTTCCCGGATATAGATCCTTGCCTTGGGATTTATCTTTGAAAAAGCCAGGATCCCTCCGCCGTGGTCATAATGGCCGTGACTTAAGATTACAAGATCTACAGCCTTCAGATCCACTCCCAGATGTTCTGCATTCTTTAAAAAGGCGTCCGACGCCCCGGTATCCATCAGAATCTTATGCCGCTTTGTCTCCAGATAAATACTAAGACCGTGTTCTGCCACACATCCATGATCAGCTCCCATATTTTCTACCAGATTCTGTATCCTCATCCTCTACACCTCCCCATTGACATACCGCTCCAGGGATTCCTGGATTTCCCTCATCTCTCGGGCAGTCTCCGGATTAGAATAAGGGATCCTGCCCACCAGCCTGGCAACATAATTTTCTTCCCGGATCATCTCAAGAGAAGCCCGGAAATTAATATCGAAAAAGTAGGCAAGGTAGGATACCCAGTAATCCATTTTGGTCTTTCTAAGAGGAGAATAGATCGATTCCTTTCTCCGGAACTGCTCCATAACCGCAGGAGTAATAGACTGCTTTCCCACCTCTTCTGCCAAAGCTCCCATGAAAGTCTCCACCGGATCCTCCAGCTTGACCCTGCAGTTATCCAGTTTATCTGCATCCCGGATGATCCTGGCATGAAGCAGAGTCCTCTCATCCTGTATCCCTTCCAGCCGGAAATCACTGTGTCTGGCAATCGCTGTTTCGATGATAGGATCCCACTCATCCTCTTCCAGAAACTGCCGGATCATCCCCTCCTCAAACAAGATCTTCACCCCAAACTGCGCATGATCCATCGTGGCCGGTTCAAAACTGTCAAACCGTCTGATCTGTTCAAACCGCCCGATATCATGAAGAAGACCTATGATCTGGGCAAGCTTTGTATCCTCCTCGGAAAGCCCCATTTTCTGTGCAATCTTTTTACTGTACGCCACCACCCCGTAGGTATGCGTGATTTTTAAACGGATCTTATCATCCTCTCTGTCATAGTCATCAAGATAGGCTTCAAAGCTTTGGACCGCATGTTGAAGATTCATCTTTTCCTCTCCTTTTTCTGAAAATATTTTCCGGTCTTTCCCTCCGGAGTGCATGCACCGGGCATGCCCGGATACATTCTCCGCACCGGATACACTCCGGACTGTTCGGCTGTTCCCAGACCCGGATATCCATCCCGCATGCTTCCTGACATCTGCCGCATCCGATGCATGTATCCTCCACCTGATATCTGTAACAGGCAATCGAGTTAAAAAAGCTGTAGACCGCTCCAAGCGGACAGATATATTTGCAAAAAGGCCTGTAAATCCAGACAGCCAGAAATACTAGGAAAATCAAAAGTCCCAGTTTCCAGCCAAACAGAGCCCCTGCCGCCTCCCTCAGAGCCTCAGAAGCAGCCGTCAGAGGCAGTCCCGCCATCAGTGTCCCGGCAGGGCAGATATACTGACAAAACCAGGGCTTCGACTGCCCGAATTCTCCCAGGGCAAACATCGGCAGAAGGAGAACAAACACCACAAGGATGACATATTTCAGCCATGTCAGAATCCGATGTGCCGGAAGATTTTTTCTCTTTCCCGGGACGGGAATCTTGTACAAAAGATCCTGCACCAGCCCAAACGGGCACAGCCAGCCGCAGACAAACCTGCCAAGCACGGACCCGAACAGAAGAAGAAAGCCAGCCACATAGAAAGAGAACTTCGACCCTCCTGTCAGAACCGCCTGCAGGGCTCCGATCGGGCAGGAGCCAAGGGCTCCCGGGCAGGAATAACAATTTAACCCCGGCACACACATCGTCTTCAGCGGCCCTGTATAGATTTTCCCGGTCAGAAAGCCGAATACATACCCATTCGTGACCGCTGTAAAGACGATCTGTACCAGTAGCCTTAATTTTCTAACCAATTCCAATACACTCCAGACATATATATATTGCTTTGATCCACACAGTCCCGGCTTCTCCCCTCCAGATTCCAATGGACAGAAACAAAACTCCCAGCATTACCAGTCCGCTCAGAAGGAAGATGCGCTTTTTCCCGCTCATTCGCCTGCCTCATTTCGAAGATCTTCAATGATCTGCGTCCACTCTGCTCCCGACCGTGCACCGGCATAACTTTTCCCGACCTGATTTCCGTCAGAATCCACAAATACCGTCGTCGGCACCACACTGACATAACTGAGCACATTTTTCTGAAGATCTGCTGATGCTGTCAGATGGACATAATCTGCCTGGGTAGACTGTACGATTTCCTCTGCCTTGGAATCTCCCGGCTCCGTCACGTCACTGATCAGACCGATCACCTGAAATTCACTGCTGTCATAGGATCGGCCAATCTCACCAAGATCCGGCATTTCCTGGATGCAGGGACCGCAGAAGGTTCCCCAGATATTGATCATCGTAAGCTTTGACTGCCCGAAAATCTCCTGGGTGACCTTATCTCCCTCCAACGTCTGTGCCTCAAATTCTCCGAATATATTTTGCCCCGACTCACTGCTTTCGGCTGATGCTTCTTCCTGTACGCTCCTGGCATTTCCTGTGTCTTCTGCTTCTTCTCCTCCACAGGCAGCTGTGGCGATGAGCAGAAAAAGTCCCATTGTAAGGGCCGCGCCAACATACTTTTTCTTCATAAAGGACCTCCTTTTTGCTTTCCAGATTGTGTGTCCCCAGTATAACATACAGTCTTGAAATTTTGAACCGTGATTTCCAGCCTCCAAAAAAAGCCGGGGCAGTTTCCTTCCCGGCTTTTCCATGCTCTTATTATACTTTTATTTTCCCCACAGATTTTCCGGATACACTCCGTCTTCGACCAGCTGCCGGAAAGCCTCCTCCACGGCAGGCTTGTCTTCCTTGTAGGTAATCCCGAACCATTTATCCTGGGTCTCCAGAACCTTCACTCTGGCACGTCCTTCCCGGATCAGTCTGTCCACGATGGTGGGGAGAAGATACTCTTTCTTCAGAGGATCACCGGATCCATCCTCCAGGAACTCCCGGAATCCTTCCTCCAGATATTCAATAAAAGACGGCTCCCCTGCCCACATATTCATGGATACCCGCTCATTTTCCGTAAACCACTTCTGTACCTCCGGATTATCACAGATCAGGTTGCCCTTCTCATCTCTGCCGATCCCTGTAGTCTCTACCACATGAGTCAGAAAATCGTTTTCATCTGCTTTACAGATTCCCCGGGTTACGGTACCGTTATCACTTAAGGTATTTTTCAACACAAATCCCGCCATTCCCATGCAGAATTCGGCGTCGCACGCTTCACGTCCCACCAGAAAATCATGGAGCTTCCGGAAGGCTTCTTTCCCATAATAATCATCCGCATTGATGATCACAAACGGCTCCTTTACCACATCTTTGCAGCAGAGGATCGCCTGACCGGTTCCCCAAGGCTTGGTCCTTCCCTCCGGCACCTGAAATCCTTCCGGAATATCCGTAAGCTCCTGGAACACATACTCTACCTCTATCTGTTCCCGGATCCTGTCCCCGATCACTTCCTTAAACTCTGCTTCAATGTCCTTTCGGATGATAAACACAACTTTGTCAAAGCCAGCTTCTTTTGCATCGTAGATGGAGTAGTCCATAATGATCTCCCCATGCTTTCCCATCTTTGCCAGCTGTTTGATTCCGCCTCCATAGCGGGAGCCGATACCGGCTGCCATAATGATCAGTGTCGTCTTCATAATATTAACCCTCTTATCATTTTATAGTCCCAGAACATCTGAGATCGCGCCCATCTCTTCCAGAGCCACATCGATCAGATCATCCAGGCTAAGCCCTGTAAACTCGATCGCTTCCATATAGTCCCGGTTTGCCCCTGCAGCAAATCTCCGTTCATTAAACCGCTTCATCACTGATTTGTGCTTCACACTGGCAATCTTTTTATCCGGATAGATCTGAGCCACTGCCTTTACAAAACCGCTCATCGGGTCTGCTGACAGGACCGCATACTGCAGCTTTGTTTTCGCTTTTACACCGCTCTTTGGATTATGTGCACAGATTGCGTCAAACAGCACTTTATCCTCGATCCCTTCTTTTTTCAGGATCTCCACAGATGTGGGGCCGTGTACACTCATATCATTGCGCCAGTCGCACTGCTCCTCATCCAGATCATGCAAAAGCCCTACAATCCCCCAGTACTCAACCTCGTCGGGCGCCAGCCTCTTGGCCAGCCCCTTCATGATTGCCTCCACAGCATAAGAATGGGTGATGTAATTTTCTCCCTTCATGTACTTCATCAGTATCTCATGTGCCTGTTCCCGGTCCATCTATGACTCCTCCTTTGTTTCCTGGTCCTTATCTGCAACAATTGTAACATATAAGGAGCAGAAATTCTACAATCAGAATCCCTGCTCCTTGTATTTTCGGCCATACAGTCCTGTTTTTATTATTCTTCCGGAACTACGATCAGATCCTTGGTAAAGTGGTTCAGAACTTCACATCCGTCTTCTGTGATAATTACCAGGTCCTCGATGCGGACGCCGATATTCTCATCTGGAAGATAGATACCTGGTTCTACAGAGAAGCACTGTCCAACCTGGATGATATCTTCATTTACAGAAGATACATCACCGAACTCATGATCCTCAAGTCCGATGGAGTGTCCGGTTCTATGTGTGAAATACTCTCCGTATCCCTTTTCTTCAATGTAATTTCTTGCAGCCAGGTCTACATCGCACATACGATTGCCCGGTTTTGCAGCTTCGATACCACGTCTGTTTGCTTCGCAGACGATATCATAGATCTCTCTTGCACGATCAGAAACCTCACCGATAAATACGGTTCTTGTCATATCAGATGCATAGTTATCTTTGAATCCGCCGATATCCAGGATGACACAGTCACCGCGTTTTCCCTTGGAATCATCGGTTACATGATGCGGATCTGCTGCACCGTGTCCATATGCGGTGATCGGATCAAAGGAAACATCCTCGCATCCCAGCTCTTTGTAAATCTCACGCATCTTTGCGTTCAGTTCCTTCTCTGTCAGTCCTTTTACTACCCATGGAATAATTCTTTCCATAGCAATATCATTGATTCTGGAGGACTCTCTCATCAGCTCCTGCTCTTTCTCATCTTTAACCATACGGATATAGTCAATGATCGGAGAGCCGTTCACAAACTTGCTTCCTCCACCCAGCTCCTGCAGACGGATCAGGAATTTGGACGGCCATGTCTTGTCGATGCCCATTACCTTATCCTTGTCCACATATCTGCTTAAGATCTCTACACCATCTTCAATATCATCATAATAAATGATATCTACGCCCAGATCTGTCTCCTGTGGGAATAATTTGTTGATGATCATTTTGTGATTGCCATTGACATTCAAGTATAATGCCAGAAGTCTTTCTCCTGGGAAAATCCATTTTCCTGTCAGATAGAAAATCGCTACCGGATCGGATACGATCATCTGTGGAACTTCCTTTTCTTCCATTGATTTTAATACTCTGGCTACTTTGTTCTGGTCCATTTTTTCCCCAACCTTTCTTTAAAAGACATTTAAAATCGGCAGCTTGATCCACTACCGACTTCATTTGGTTTTATTATAGTCTTCTCTTAGAAAATTGTCAATTTCTATCGACATTCTTCTTATCTCTTTCCCCGGAAGGATCAAACGTCCGGATACATCCCCCACAGCCGCTGCATCCGCTGCATCCATGGCAGCCTCCGCCCTGGCCGCGTTTCTTCCACATATTCCGCAGGATGAGCACTATGACAAGCAACAGCACTCCGCCTGTCACTATTGTTGATAAAATTCCTCCTATATCTGCTAATGCCATACTCATGCCTCCTTCTTATAAATATCAAAAGCGGAAAGCTCACAGAGGCTTTCCGCTTTCATTTTCTATTCTTCTACTGTTACCAGTTCCTGGTCATCTGAAGCTTCTGCTGTCTCTTCTGCCTCAGTGCCGGCAGTTTCCTCCATCTGCTGTCCGTCTTCTGCGGGGCAGCTGTGTCTCAGGAGTTTCTCCCTCCAGATCTTCAGAACCTTCCTCACTGAACACAATCTCATCATCCAGCTCCAGCTCTGTATCCAGTTTGATGTCACGATATTTGTGCATACCAGTACCAGCCGGAATATGCTTACCAATGATGACATTTTCCTTCAGTCCGACCAGTGGATCTACCTTGCCCTTGATGGCTGCTTCTGTCAGTACCTTCGTAGTCTCCTGGAAGGATGCTGCAGACAGGAAGGAATTCGTAGCCAGAGACGCCTTGGTGATACCAAGCATGATCTGTTCTCCGGTAGCCGGAGTCTTTCCTTCTTTTTCCATCTGTTCATTGACATCCTCGAATACCAGACGGTCTACATTTGTACCTGGCAGGAAGTCTGTATCTCCTGCTTCTTCGACACGGACTTTCTTCAGCATCTGGCGTACGATAACCTCGATATGCTTATCGTTGATATCTACACCCTGCAGGCGGTATACTCTCTGTACTTCCTGGATCATATAATCCTGTACGGCACGCAGTCCCTTGATCTTTAAGATGTCATGTGGATTGACACTACCTTCAGTCAGCTCATCGCCGGCTTCAAGATATGCGCCGTCCTGAATCTTGATCCTTGATCCATATGGGATCAGGTATGCTTTTGATTCTCCGGTCTCATCATTTGTCACGATGATCTCGCGTTTCTTCTTTGTATCATTGATGGATGCAGTTCCTGCAAATTCAGTGATGATTGCAAGACCCTTCGGCTTTCTCGCCTCAAAAAGCTCTTCGACACGAGGAAGACCCTGTGTGATATCGTCACCAGCCACACCACCGGTATGGAAAGTACGCATGGTCAGCTGAGTACCCGGTTCACCGATGGACTGTGCCGCGATGATTCCGACTGCTTCACCTACCTGTACCGGCTCGCCGGTGCCCCACTTGGTCCCCCACGCCATTGAATGTATGT
>USDK01000069.1 GCA_900553355.1 uncultured Lachnospiraceae bacterium | reverse complement strand
CTCTTATTCTCTGCAAAAAAGTGCTGCCGCACTAATTATTTAGTGCGACAGCCCCCTCCGTCATATCATCCTTACTCTGTCACAAATGCTGCCGATACGTCAGCATTCTTTGCGCCATCTTCGATAATAAACAGGTTATCTGTATCGAATCCGGCATCCTTCATTACTGAAATAGCTGTCTTTGCACAGTTATTTCCACTGTAGCACAAGATGTAAACCGGCTTTTCTGGATCCATCTCATTTGTTGCCATTTCATACATTTTGGTCTGAGCGTCTGCATCTTCGATTTCTTTCAGATTACACTGCAGGGATCCTTCCAGATGTCCTGCTGCATAGGTATCGTCATCTCTGACATCCAAAAACTGTACATCCTCATCTCCGACCGCTGCTACCGCATCCTCGCCAGACACATACTGCCAGTCAATATTTTCTTCTGTACGATTTGTCGTCAGAGCCCCGTCTACTTCTGCAAGAGCTTTTGCTCCGCCTTCTACTGTAAACAGCCGTGAGGCATCAATGCCTGCCTCTGTCAGCACTTCTGTTGCCTTTTCTGCACCTTTTGCACCACTATTGCAGATAATATAGATATCCTCATCATCTCCAAAGTTTTCATCTGCATACTCTGTCATTGCATCTGCAAGAGAGTCATCTTCCAGTGGGAAGATCGGACACCATTCAGAATTCACAACCCTGCCGCTTACATAATTCTCCCATTCTCTTACGTCCAGCACATGTGTATTGCCTTCTTTAGCCGCTGCTACCGCATCCTCCGGTGATACATATCCATCGGATGCAGCCTCGCTCTCGTCTCCTGATGACTCTTCTGCTGTCGTCTCTTCCGTTGCTTTCCCAGATGTCTCTTCACTGTCAGATCCACAGGCTGTAACCATCGCCACCGTCAGCGCCGATACCATCAATAACGCTACAATATTCTTTTTCATCCCCAATTTCCTCCTTAAATATGTCATTATTTTCCTTCATTATATAATGTATAATTCAACCGAATCAACTAAATTGTCAGAATTTTCTATAGATTTTATACATCTACATTATCAACAATTTCTATAAGTTCCCTAAAGCTCCTGACGTCCGTTTACGTAGCTTTCAATCTGATCCAGAAAATCATCATCCAGATACGCCTCCAGTTTCTGGAACGTAGAAAGATTAAAAATCTCTTTATCCGGCTGCTGATATTCAATCCATGCCATCGCACACCAGGTAATTCCACGCAGACAGGTAACCTGAATATATGTCTTCGTCCTGTCTTCAATGCCGGAAATATCAAATCTTCCGTTTACCTCCCGAATGTACGCATGGATAAACTTTTCTGTCTGTTCCCGATCCAGAATCACATCCGTTTTCCAGAAAGTAGTCGTAGGTGCCAGAAAATGTCCCAGATCCTGAGCCGGATCTCCATATAGTGGCTTTTCCCAGTCAATCAGATAGTCTTTTCCCTCTTCATTGATTAAAAAATTTGTAGAATTCAGCTCTGTATTAATGCAGCAGTAGTAGGGAATGTTCCCCAGATCATCAGCCTTCTTCCAGCCCATATCCAAAAGCCTGCGGATCTTTTCCTTCTTCCTGTGATCCGCCAGTTCCGACTCCATATACGTCCGGACCATCTCTTCACACTCTTCCAGAATAGCCTTAAGAGGAGACTTTGGACAGATGAGCCCATGTCCCTGGGGCAGTCTTACGCTGTGGATATCTGCCAGGCACCCCGCTGCCCGTAAAAGCTCTGTCTCATACACCATCGAATGCCCTGGAAGAAATTCCATGACCATGACTCCATAAGGCAGATTTCTGCGGCTTCCGTCTACATACAGAGGCCTGGGCGTGCGTCCTGAACCTGCAAGTAGCTTCAGCGCCTGATATTCGTAACCAATCTGATCTTTTAAGTGCATCTGGCTTCCAAAATTAATCCGCAGCACCAGCTTTTGTCCGCTGACCGGATGACAAAACACATAATTCCTGTTATATTCGCCCTGAGCAAGCATCCGGTACTCTTCTGTTACCACTTCCGGCAGTCCCAACGCCTTCCGATATTCTTTTGACGCCACATATTCTTTTAGTCCTTCCGTTCTGTCCATAAATCTCCATTCTTCGTCTTTAAAACTTCTACCGCACATCCCGGTACATCCTGGCGATTCGCTCTGCCGGCACCCCATCACGATACATTTTCCGAAGCCGGTTCATCTTCCACATCAGCCGAAGCTTTGGAATCGTACCCTCTGGGAACCTCCGGTCTGACGTATAGATTCTTCTGTCTGCCATTCCCAGCTTAACCTGCATCTCTTTTAGTGTCAGCGAGAACTGATAGTCCTCCATGATCGGGATTTCCGGAAATCCCCCTGCTTCAAAAAACAACTGCCGGTCCACAAAAATCCCCTGGTCTCCAAACATAACCTTCCTGTCCTTCACCCGGTGATTTGAAATCACCCGGCAGGTAAACATAAAAAAGTGGGCAGAATGAAAAGCAATCCCAAAACACCCGGCCTGGTAATCTCTCATGACTTTTCGGATCCTGGCCAGAGGATGGGATGGCAGCTCGCTGTCACAGTGCAGAAAAAACAAAACATCTCCCGTACTTTTCCGGGCACCGAGATTCATCTGCCGCGCTCTTCCCTTCGGTGAATGAAGCACTGTAAAGTGGGGCGGAATCTTTTCCAGTGTGCCGTCTGTACTACCTCCGTCCACCAGCAGGATCTCACATTTTCCCTGAAGCTTCTCCAGCTGTGCGCACATCTTTTCGATTGTTCCAGCTTCATTGTAAACCGGCACGATAATGGAAATCCTGCTGATCTTCGCCAGATATTTCCCTGTACTGCTTTCTTTTCTTTTTCTGTCGGTCCGCATTCTTTTCCGATATCCCTGGAGATCTTCCGGGGTATCCATATCAGCAAGAGTGTCTGTATATCCAGATGTGATTCCTTTCTCCTTTAAGTCTGCAACTGTTTCTTCCAGAACTCTTCCATGTCCATAAGTATCCAGTGCAAAGGCTTCCCGGTAAGGCTTTTTCATTCCGATCAGATAATATCCTCCGTCTACAGTCCTCCCAAATACCACATCCTGCTGTTCCAGTACCGCAAACGCTCGCTCCAGATTTTTGCAGGTCAGCTCCGGCACATCTGTACCGATCAAAAGGCAGGCGTCGTATTGCTTTGTCAGCACCCTGGCTAACGCCTGATACATCCTCTCCCCCAGGGAATCTTCTTCCTGTGGAAAATAGCGCTGATTCCCAAATATTTTTTCTAACCGTTCAATCCTTCCTTCCGGTGCATAACTGATAAACAGATCAGCTGTCACTTTCCGGCATTCCCGGAAGATATCTTCCAGAAAGCAAGTATGCAGCCTGGCACATTGTTCAGCCGTCAGATGAGGCATCATTCTAGTCTTCGTCTTGCCAGGTTCCGGGATTCTTGTAAATATAATGACCGCCCTTTTCATTTATAGTATCTTCTCCAATATCTCGATCGTATTTTCTACCACCTCCGGGCAAAGATCAAATAAAAGCCCCTTTTCCATAACCTTTTCCATCTCACCCGGCTTTGAAATATCATGGCCCAAAATCTCCCGGCACATACTGGACGGATATTTTTCCAGAAACATCTTCCGGAACTGAGCGGTCTTTTCTGCCATTACGTTTTTCTGCTCCTGGTCTCCCTCCCGGCTGTGTCCGTAAACCATTCCGATCACCATCAATGCACCTGTCACTGCTCCGCAGGTCTCGCCACACATCATACCGCCGCCAAAGCAGGCAGAAACCTTTCTGGCCTGATCCTGGTTCATCTGCATCTGTTTTGCAAACTGGCCGGTCACCACCTGAGAACAGTCAATTCCCTGCATAAACAAGTTTTTAATCTCTTCTTTTGTCATCCTGCCTTCTCCTCTCCTAGCTTTCCGTCGCTCCGCCGCAGCTGGATCCTTGTCCGGCAGTACAGCCATAGCAATGATCCGCCATACATATTTTTCGTCTCTGATATGGTTTCCCAGCCATATCAAAGATGCTCTGTCCGGTAAGTACCGGCATCTCTGCGGCCTGATTAAAATCACAGTCATATACTTTCCCGTCATATCCCACAGAGATCTGGAATCTGCACATAAGTCCCGGGAGTGTCTCTTCATTAAACGCATCCGACAGCTTTTTCATATAACTTTCCAGATTACCGCTGCGTTTTAAGAACGCCTCAAAACGTCCCATCGGATTGTTGGTAATGGTGAAAAGCTGATTAAATACGATACCATAGTCTTCCCCAAGTCTTGCCTTGTATTCTTTCTCCATGGCGCTCTGCACCGGCGGAAAAAAGGCTCCGGCCGGATTGTATACCATGTTCAATACCAGATCTGGTTTTTTTCCATAGCCGAGTGCATTCAACTCCTGGATAACTTGGATCGCCTGATCAAAGGTTCCACTTCCTCTTACCCGGTCCATCTCTTTTGCCCGGTAATAGGGAAGCGAACAGACCACCTCAATCTTATGATCCGCATAAAACTGAGGCAGATGGCGGTACTTTTCTTCTTTTAATATCACCAGATTCGTCCGCACGATCACATGATCACAAATCTTACATGCCTCCCCGGCCAGCCACTCAAAATCCGGATTCATCTCTGGTGCGCCTCCTGTGATATCAATCGTCCCCACCTGCTGTTCCCGGCAGACTTTAAAGCATGCTTCCATCACATCCCGGCTCATCACTTCTGTACGGTTCGGTCCTGCCTCTACGTGGCAGTGCTTACAGGCCAGATTACAGAGTCTCCCCACATTGATCTGCATTACATCCAGCCTGTCTGTTGTGTATCCATACTCTTCATTCGTCATCCTGGTTTCGAATGCCGGGATAACATTCAATTCTTTTATATCTTCTAATGCCTGACTCATATCTTACAGCTCCAGCTTCTTTACAATATTTTTCATCTGTACTCCATGTACCAGGGTTGCTCCCCCACGGATTGCTGCCGCCACATGAACAGCCTCCGTCATCTGCTCTTCACTGACCCCTTTATTCAAACAGTCATTGCTGTAAGAGTCGATACAATACGGGCACTGTACCGCATGTGCCACGGCCAGGGCAATCAGAGATTTTTCCCGTGCAGTCAGCGCTCCTTCTGCAAACACCGCTCCATAATAGTCGAAAAACTTTTCCGCCAGAGCCGGTGCTTCCTCCCCAATGGTTCCGAATTTTTCAAGATCTTCCGGATTGTAATAAGTTTCCATTACTTTGTTCCTCCCTTTTGATTTTTCTGTCTGTCCATATATATTTTCCTTAACATCACTACCAGCGCTGATAAGGCAAACAGAATCAACAGTCCTGTCATAAGAAGCTGAGCTCCTCCCGTCAGCATGCCGCCCACATAAGAATATACAATGGTTGCCGGGAGCTGTCCGATCCCTGTCGCAATGAAAAATGACCCAAAGGACATGGATGTAAGTCCCGCCGCATAGCTGACGATATCGAAAGAAATAAACGGCAAAAGACGGCAGATAAGAATCGTGTTTCTTCCATATTTTTCAAAAAAAGTATCAATCTGGGCAATCCCAGCCTTGCTGGTCAGTCTTTCCGCCACATCTCTTCCCAGGATCCGTGCGATGAAAAAGCAGACCGCTGCTCCTGCCATTGCACTGGACCAGGAAAGAATAGCTCCCTGCCACCAGCCAAACAGATTAGCGTTTGCAAGGGTCAGAAGAAATGCCGGCAGAGGCGCTGCCACGGACTGAAAGATCATCAAAAAGAAGGACGCCACTGCAGCATAGGCTCCGTAGGAAGCCACAAAATCCCTTACCACATCGAAATCCCCGCTGGCAAACATCTTAAGCACCTGGTTCACACTGTTTTTCACAGGAGGCACCAGAAAATATATGACAGCTGCCACCAGCACAATGCCAAGAAGCACTGCCTTTTTTACCCATTTTCTCTCCCTTTTCATACCTTTTTCTCCTTCCAGTATCCTGATTTAATCCGGTTCCATAACGACCCTTTCGTATCCGGCTTCTCATCTCTTCCAAGAATTTTAATTAAAATATGCTCCGTATTCATATACCCTTTCCGGGCAAGATTTCCGCTGCAGGAAGCACAATATGTATAAAACGTCTCTGATCTGTCAATACTTTCCGGCATTCTCCCTGCAAGATCCGGTTCCTTTACCCCTGCGGAACCTCCCAGCCCACAGCATTGTCCGCCGTCCGTTACCTGAATTTTTTCTACCAGGAAGGGACGGATATCCCGGAGCATTTCCTGTCCGTCCCGTTCCGGACAGGGAAGAAACATCTGCGCTTCCCCGGACACTTTTTGCCCCAGTCCCAGTTCTTCCAGTTTTTTATAGATTGTGGTCAGTTTCACTGAAAGCCTGTCTTTCAGAAAATGATAACAGTTCGGGCAGAGCATGACCACTTCTTCCACTCCTGCTTCCTGAAAGCGTTGGTCCATTTCACGAAGGATCCTTTCTTCTTCTCCCTTCATTCCAAGCTCTGCCACCGGTTTACCGCAGCAGTCAAATACGACTCCCATCCCGGCCTTCTCCCTGAGAAGTCCTGCCAGATATCTGGTTGTTTCAGGAAAGAAGGAGGGAAAATTACATCCAGGAAACAAAACACTTTTTCCTCTGGCGTTTTTATAATTGCGAAAACGGTAATCCTTCTTTTCCCACAAAAGCATCCCATATCCTTTTTCCCGGAGCTTTCCTCCATTCTCCTCCACACTTTGTCTTCGCATGTTCAGGACAATCTGTCTGCCGTCGATCCCCTTCGGGCAGACCTGGCTGCATCTTCCACATAAAAAGCAGTGATAAGAAAGCTCTCGCAGGGAATCCGTATCACCGATATCAATCTGATATTTCCCCAGAAATGAGCAATTCTTCTGGCAGAGATGGCAGTGTACACATGCACCTGCATCTGTGATCTTAACTTTCCTGTCCATCCTTCTCCCCTTCCCTGCTGTCAACATACTTCTTTTTAAAATAATATCCTGTTCCAAAAACCACTGCCGCGATCACTACCGCAATCCCAAGATACAGCATCCGGTTCTCGGCGTCCGCAATGCCTGACGTTCCTATTGTATACATAGCTGTCCCTGGCAGCATGAACAGAAAGGAACCAATCGTATAGGTTCCAAAACCGATATCTGTCACTCCATATGCAAAATTCTGAAGATTATAGGGAAAAAGAGGGACCAGCCGTGTAATCATCAGAATAAACAGCTGATTTTTCCCCGATTCATCAAAGAGCCACTTTTTCAGATATCGGTTTTTCATTGCTGCCGGTTTAATACTGTCTTTTAAGAAAAACCTTCCCGCCACAAACGCCAGAACTGCTCCTGCCGTAGCCGCCACGCAGCAGCAGACTGTTCCCAGAACAGGGCCGAACAACAGTCCTGCCAGTATGGCAAATGTAATTCCCGGCAAAGCAAGCGCTACACTGCCCACGATCGTAACAGCCATATAAATCCCGATGGCCAATACGAGATTCTCCTGTACCAATTCTTCCAGAAATTTTAAATGATCCGTATCTCCCAGCCAGGTCGACCATCCAAATATATGATTTAAGATCAGGATCAAAATTACGATCCCGATGAATACCCAAAGTTTTTTATTTCTCATAAGATTGCTTCCTACATAACAGTACGGCGGCTCCTGTCTTCAGAATCTGAACTGCCGCTGCGATTCCAAACAGAAGACTCAGGAAATAATATGCCCGCATCGTCTCCGTGGAACTGACCAATGTATAAGATACATAGACAACCGTCAGCACGATCATCACTACGTTCATAGCTGTTACCAGCTTTCCTGCATCCTTCTTCTTCTTGAGAAAGAGGAGAAAAATGAGTATTGTCAGAATAACGATTACTGCCAATGCTGTCATCTTGAGCACATCCATCGGATACTCTCTCTCCCATCCCTGATTTTTATAAATGACCCATCTGGCCATCCCCATCTTCTTTTTCGTAAAATAATTAATGATATACGCACCTGCCAGCGCTGCGATCTCCAGCAGAACTGCCAGAATATACCCTGCCTTTTTCATATTGCCGTCCTCATTTTTATGATCATTTTTAGGGGAAAATAAGCGCTACAAGTCCTGCAGCGCTTACCCCGTATTTCGTAAATTCTTGTTTTATTCAGCCGCCTTATCAGTAGACAGTTCTCCTACCGTTGTGTGTACACAGTCATCACTGGCCGGGTCTCCTACCTGTACCGGATTGCTGTCATCCATCTGCCACTGATACCAGCCTCCGTCATAGAGTTCCATATTGGTATAGCCATTCTCATACATGATCAGGAATGGAATCGCAGCTCTCCAGCCGGTTCCACAGTAGAATGCCAGCTCATTATCAAGAGAAGCTCCGGACTCTTTCAGATAACCTTCCAGGACATCTATGCCTACAGTGGTACCATCATCATTGCAGTAAGATCCATCATCTGTATCATGTCCCCAGATAGCGCCCTCCGGCTCTCCGGCTCTGTCAATATAGCTGTATCCACTGGTCTCTCCCAGCCACTCCGCTTTACTTCTGATGCTGACCAGTTTGAAGTTGTCGTCATTTGCCAGCTTGTCCTTTACGTCATCAATGCTGATGATATATTCCGGATGTGCTGGTACAGTCGTTCCAAAGTCTTTTACTGCCTCTGGCTCATTGCTTTCGGACTCTGTCGCATATCCTGCGTCATTCCATGCTGCAAGTCCGCCGTCCAGACATTTTACATTTTCAACACCCGCCCAGAGGAATGCGAGTGCAACACGGTCATCTGCAGAGTTGACTCCATCTTCGCCATAACAGATCACAGTAGTATCTTTTGTGATGCCGTAATCCAGAAGAAGCTGCTCAATCTCCTCTGGGGAACGGATATTCCAGTATTCTTCTGATTCCACACTGTCTGTATTCATGTGGTATGCACCTGGAACGTGTCCTTCCGTATAAGACGGAGAGTCTTCTTCTTCTCCCCAGGAACACTCCAGAATCACATAATCGGAGGATTCCTCCTGATTTCCATCAATCACACTCTGTACCCAGTCCGGAGATACATAGACCTTCTTTGTGTCTACCGGATCCGCCTGTACATCAGAATCCCCTGCCGCTTCTGTATTGTCTGTACTTTCATCTGTCGATTTTTCCTGTGTATCTGATCCACATCCGACTGCAAGAGAAGCTGTCATTGCTGTGCAGAGCAGAATACTCACTAATTTCTTTTTCATGATAACCTCCTGTAAAAATACATGTTCTAATGTATTTTATTTCACTTAGCCTTCCCTTGTCCAATCAATTCTATTAATATTATTCTTTATTTATATGCATTTTCAATAGTATTAATAAAGTTCTCTTACTTATTGACAAACACCTCCATTTACCATAAAACTGTATTAAAATCACTTTTATGAACAGGAGTATAGACCATGAATATGAAACAGGAAATCAGCCCTGGAAAAATACAAAAAAACACCGAAAACTATTATCGAAAAGTGTTCTTCTGCTGTGAAGCTGTCATGGCGTCCATCCGCGATAATTTTGATCTGGATGTCCCGATGGCATCCGGCATAGCAGTGGGCGCGGGCCGCTCCGGCTGTATGTGCGCCTGGAAAACGGCGGAAATCATAGTCCGCGAATATGGGCTTAAGAATCTGGATCTTTAGAGCGCAAAAAGGAAGCTGCACACTGGAAATCCGGCATGCAGCTCCTCTTCTTTTTTTTGAATTGAATTACAAGAATATATATTTCAGTACAAATAATACTGCCAGAATATACATCAACAGGCTGATCTTTTTCTCTTTTGCCTTTCCAGTCAGCAGATTCAGTACCACGTATGAGATCACGCCCATGGAAATCCCCTCGGAAATACTGTAGAAGAAGGGCATCGCTCCAATACAGATGTAGCATGGAAGCGCTTCTGAAACATCGCTGAAATCAATATTCACCACGTTCGTCAGCATATAGAAGCCCACTACCACCAGAGCCGGGGCTGTAGCAAAGGACGGAATCGCCAGGAAAATCGGCGACAGTAAGAGAGCCAGTCCGAATAAAATAGCTGTCGTGACCGCGGTAAGGCCGGTCCTTCCTCCTTCTGTTACACCGGAAGCGCTCTCCACAAATGTAGTGGTCGTAGAGGTCCCCAGCACGGCGCCTGCTGTTGTAGCGACGGCATCCGCCAGAAGCGCGCCTTTGATATTTTTCAGTTTTCCATCTTTATCCAGCATACCAGCCTTGGACGAAACACCGATCAGTGTACCGATGGTATCAAACATATCTACAAATAAGAAGGCAAAAATCACCACCAGAAATTCCAGTGAAAAGATTCCTGAAAACTCAAGCTTCGCAAAGATCGGCGACAGGCTCGGCACCGACAGGCCGGAACTGAAGTCCGGAAGAAGGCTGTAAAAGCCAAGTTCGGGCGCTGGTACATATAATCCTGCAAACTGGCAGAGAATCCCCATAATCCAGGTAATCAGAATTCCCCAGAGAATATTTCCCTTGATATCTCTGATCACTAAGATTCCTGTGATCAGAATCCCGATCACAGCCAGCAGCACCGTAATCCCCACATTCTGAAATGACGCCTGAACTCCGTTCACCTCATTATAGGCCTCTACGGAGAACAGCTGCAGCAAAGAAGAGCCTCCGATAACAATCTTGGCATTCTGAAGTCCGATAAACGCGATAAATAGTCCGATTCCCACGCTGACTGCTGCTTTCAGGTTCTGAGGGATCGCATTGAAGATTGCCTCACGCACACTGGTCAGCGACAGGATGATAAAAATAATTCCTTCGATAAACACGGCCGTAAGCGCCACTTCCCATCGGTATCCCATTCCCAGGACCACCGTATAGGCAAAATAAGCATTTAGTCCCATCCCCGGAGCCAGCGCAAAGGGGTAATTGGCACACACTGCCATCAGCAGAGTTCCGATCAATGCCGCCAGGGCTGTCGCGGTAAACACGGCTCCCTGATCCATTCCTGCATCGGCAAGAATACTGGGATTTACCGCCAGAATATAGGCCATGGTCATAAACGTCGTAATGCCAGCCACAATTTCTGTTTTTACCGTCGTTCCATTTTCTTTTAATTTGAACACTTTCTCCAACATTCTCTCTTCCCCATCTTCCTCTTATTGAATCTCCCGGATCTTCTTTCTGAGAGCAAGCACCTGGTTCGGCGCTACAGACAATTCATCGATCCCCATCTGGATAAATGTTTCTGTCAGATCCAGATCCGCTGCCAGGTCTCCACAGATACTGATCTTTTTGCCTTCCAGATGGACATTATTTGTTACGATCCTGATCATTTTAATCAACGCTGAATGATGTGCATTATAAAACTTTCCAAGCTTGTCGTTTTCCCGGTCCATTCCCAGCGTAAACTGTGTCAGGTCATTGGTCCCGATGCTAAAGAAATCCACTTCCCTTGCAAGTTCACCGCTGATCATAACAGCAGCAGGTGTCTCGATCATGACTCCCACCTGAATTTCTTCATCGAATGCAGTCTTTTCAGCCTTCAGTTCCCTTTTTGCAGTCTCCAGAAGCAGCTTTGCTCTGGTCACCTCCTCAATCGCAGTGATCATCGGGAACATAATGGACACATTTCCATAGACGGATGCACGCAGAATCGCCCGGAGCTGTGTCTTAAACACCTCTTCCTTCTCCAGAGAGATCCGGATTCCGCGGAGCCCCATAGACGGATTTGCCTCTTCTCCCAGATCCAGGCACTCCGCCTGCTTTTCTCCTCCCAGATCAGCAGTACGGATCACTACCTTTTTTACTCCCATGGACTCAGCCGCCAGCTTATACACCTGAAACTGCTGCTCTTCTGTCGGAAGCTTCGTGCCATTTTCCATATACAGGAACTCGCTGCGGAACAACCCGATTCCTCCGGCATCGCTTCGGATAACATTTTCGATATCCTCTCTGGTGCCGATGTTAGCGCAGATATCGATCTTCTGGCCGCTCTGGGTAATATTTTCTTTTCCCTTCAGTCTCTCCAGATTTTTGACATGAGTCACATTCGTGTCCTGTTTCTGCTTCATCTTCGTCAGAGTCGTATAATCTGGCTCGATATATACCTTTCCCTCATAACCGTCAACGACGATCATTTTCCCGTCGTAATCCTTTTTCAGCGCCTCTCCCAGACCGATGACCGATGGAATTCCCTTGGTCCGGGCCAGCACAGCGGTATGGGAGTTAATGGTGCCATATCTGGTTACAAATCCCAGTACCTTATTCTTATCCAGCTGGATAGCCTCGCTGGGGTACAGCTCTCCTGCCGCCATGACAAACGGCTCATCCATCAGCATCTTATCTTTCCAGGTCCTGGAAAGAATCCGCAGCATACGGTTCGCCACGTCTTTCACATCCACATCGTGTCCCTGTGTGTAGATCTTCTGGTCTGGATTGTCATTGGAAAGATACTCTGATGCCACCGTCTGCAGGGCATACTCTGCATTCAGCTTCTGCTCTACAATGATGCTGTTGACCCGGTCCACCAGAGACTGCTCTTCCAGGATCGTCTGCTGCATCTCAAAAATCGCAGCATTTGCGTCCCCTACTTCCTTTGCCGCAACGTCATAGAGATTCTTCAGCTCCTGGATTGCTTTCATCCTTGCCTTCTGAAAACGCTGTACCTCTTTCTCTACATCTTTTACATAAATACGCCGGATCTCCTTCCCCTCTCTTTTATAGAAGGTAAGCCTCCCGATCGCAATTCCTTCCGATACTTTTTTCCCCGTTAATGTTATCATATGCGTTCGATCCTTTTCTAAAATTCAAGATATTTATACTTTACATGTTTGCTCTCATTTCGTCAAGATAATTGCTGTCCCATTGACTTTTTGTCAGACATATGCTAATCTGACTTCGTATTCTTTTAGTCGTGTATAACATGACTAATTACAACTTTTTTTCATTTTTATGGAGGTATCATAATGAAAGGTACGGTAAAATGGTTTAACAACCAAAAAGGCTATGGCTTCATCTCTGATGAATCCGGCAACGACGTATTCGTACACTACTCCGGACTTAACATGGAAGGGTTCAAGACTCTGGATGAAGGCCAGGAAGTGGAGTATGATGTGACTGAAGGCGCAAAGGGACCGCAGGCAGTAAACGTGACAAAACTTTAATCCCTGAAGCGGTAATCATAATTTGAATGTACCTTTTATAATATATAAAACAGCATTGATTTAGATATTTAAAAGCAATACACTAAAATTGAGATTATGGCTGAGACCGGCAACCTCTTGGTGCCGGTCTTTTGTGTGAGAAAGTGTGAACGGGGACGTACACTTTTTTGATATGCTCCCTTCTAAGTAGACAAGTGAAATAATA
>USDK01000068.1 GCA_900553355.1 uncultured Lachnospiraceae bacterium | reverse complement strand
GCTCTTATTCTCTGCAAAAAAGTGCTGCCGCACTAATTATTTAGTGCGACAGCCCAATCGCGTTTTCCGGTGTCCCCAATTGCATTTCACCCTGTCCCCTTTTGCAAAAGTGTACGTCCCCTGTTATAATATTTCCGGAGGTATACGGTATGGTGTTTGGTGAATTTTTGAGCAGGGTGCGGGAGTGTGCGCCGCTGGTGCATAATATTACGAATTATGTTACGGTCAATGATGTGGCGAATATGATCCTGGCCTGCGGAGGAAGTCCGATCATGTCGGATGAGCCTGTGGATGCGGCGGAGATCACGTCTCTGTGTGAGGGTCTGAATATTAATATCGGGACGTTGAACCGGCGTACCATCGATGGGATGTATGCTGCCGGAAGGAAGGCAAAGGAGCTGGGACACGCCACTTTGCTGGATCCGGTGGGAGCCGGGGCCAGCGAACTCAGGACGAAGACGGCGGCAGGTCTGATGGAGGAAATAGGGTTTGATGTGATCCGGGGAAATATCTCGGAGATGAAAAGTCTGGCCGCAGGCAGCAGGACTACCCATGGTGTGGATGCGGATGTAGCGGATGCAGTGACAGAGGGAAATCTGGAGGAAAGCATTACATTTGTGAAGGCATTTGCTGAAAAGTCCGGAAGCATTGTGGCGGTGACCGGGGCGATTGACCTGGTCAGTGACGGAAGTATCTGTTATGTGATCCGTAACGGAAGACCGGAGATGGGACGGATCACCGGAACCGGGTGTCAGCTGTCGGGCCTGATGTGTGCGTTTCTGGCGGCGAATCCGGAACATAAGCTGGAGGCTTCTGCGGCGGCAGTCTGTGTGATGGGACTTGCCGGAGAGATAGGCTGGAGCCGGATGCAGGAAGGCGACGGAAATGCCACATACCGGAACCGGATTATTGATGCAGTTTACAATATGGATGCAGAAACATTAGAGCGAGGGGCAAGATATGAAGTTCGATAGAAAAGATTTATTATTATATGCAGTGACAGACCGTTCCTGGCTGGGAGAAAAGACCCTGGCTCAGCAGACGGAAGAAGCCTTGAGAGGAGGCGTTACTTTTGTGCAGATCCGGGAAAAGCAGCTGGATCGGCAGCATTTTCTGGAGGAGGCAGAGGAGTTGAAGACCCTTTGTGCCAGATATAAGGTGCCGTTTGTGATCAACGACGATGTGGATCTGGCGCTTCAGGTTGGTGCGGACGGTGTCCATGTAGGACAAAGCGACATGGAGGCCGGAGACGTCCGGAAAAAACTGGGGCCGGATAAGATCATCGGCGTGTCTGCCCGTACGGTAGAGCAGGCTCTGCTGGCAGAGAAGCACGGGGCAGACTATCTGGGAGTGGGGGCAGTGTTTCCTACCAGTTCCAAAAAGGACGCCTCGGAGGTGAGTTTCCAGACACTGAAAGAGATCTGCGAGGCAGTGGATATTCCGGTGATCGCTATCGGTGGGATCACGAAAGAAAATGTGGCTGAGCTTGCAGGCAGCGGTATCTGCGGAGTGGCTGTCATCAGCGCCATTTTTGCACAGCCGGACGTCCGGAAAGCGGCAGCAGAATTAAAAACTGCAGTAAAGGAGAATCTAAAATGATTAAGGGAGCCATCTTCGATGTGGACGGTACACTTCTGGATTCCCTGGGAATCTGGGAGGAGGCAGATGTCCGCTATCTGGAGAGACTGGGGATCCATGCAGAAGAAGGACTGGGCCGGATCCTGTACCCGATGACGCTCAAAGAAGCATCAGGATATATAAAGAGACACTATCCCATCCAGGAGACAACGGAAGAAATTGCTGCGGGCGTCCTTGAGATTGTAGGGGAATTTTATGAAGAGGAGGCGCCTTTGAAAAGTGGAGCGGCAGAACTTCTGGAATCACTCAGGAGACGGGGGATTCCGATGACGGCGGCGACAACCGGGGAGCGGCCGCTTGTAGAAGCCGCCTTCAAACGGCTGGGAATCCGTTCTTATTTCGGAAAAATCTTTACCTGCACAGAGGCAGGGGCAGGTAAGGATCAGCCGGACATTTACCGGCTGGCGGCCGGTTATCTGGGGATAAAGCCACAGGAGACACTGGTTTTCGAAGATGCCTTGTACGCAGTAGAGACGGCTGCAAAAGCAGGTTTTGTGACCGTCGGAATAGAAGAACCTTATAATGCATCGGACAAAAAAGAAATCAAAGGGCTGGCAGATATCTATCTGGAACGTTTAAAGCCTTCCGCTGCATTCTGGGAAGAAATAAATCAGATATCTGAAACAAAAAGAAGGGAGATTCACCGAGATGACAAGAAAAACAGCACTGACCATAGCAGGAAGTGATTCCAGCGGAGGCGCCGGAATCCAGGCGGACATTAAGACCATGCTGGCAAACGGCGTCTATGCCATGAGCGCGGTGACGGCACTGACGGCACAGAATACACAGGGAGTTACCTCCATCATGGAGTCCGCGCCAGAGTTCCTGGAGGATCAGCTGGATAATATTTTTACAGATATTTATCCGGATGCGGTGAAGATCGGGATGGTATCTTCGGGCAGACTGATCCGTGCTATTGCAGGAAGGCTGACACAGTATCATGCAGAAAATATCGTGGTGGATCCAGTAATGGTGGCCACCAGCGGTGCAAAACTGATCAATGATGAGGCAATTGATACCTTAAAAGAATGTCTGTTCCCGCTGGCAGCAGTTCTGACCCCGAATATTCCGGAGGCAGAGGTGCTGTCCGGCCTGCAAATTCGATCAGAGGAAGATATGATGAAGGCGGCAGAGGCGATCAGCCAAACCTACCACTGCGCCGTACTCTGTAAAGGAGGTCATCATCTGAATGATGCCAACGACCTTTTATACCGGGATGGCAGGGGAAAATGGTTTTATGGAAAACGAATCGATAATCCTAATACCCATGGCACAGGATGCACCCTGTCCAGCGCCATCGCGGCCAACCTGGCAAAAGGATACGATCTGGACCAGGCAGTGGAAAGAGCGAAAGAATATCTGTCCGGAGCTCTGGAGGCCATGCTGGATCTTGGAAAAGGCAGCGGCCCTATGGATCACGGATTCGACATCCAGAGCAGATTTGCAAAATAGACGGATTACAAAAGGGAGGGACGTAAGGTGGAACAACTCAGTTTATTTGATGACCGGCAGCAGACCGTGCCGCTTGCCAGCCGGATTCGTCCCACATCACTGGAAGACTTTGTGGGTCAGCAGCATCTTCTGGGTCCGGGGAAAATGCTGCGGCAGCTGATCGAAAAAGATCAGATTTCCTCTATGATCTTCTGGGGCCCTCCGGGTGTGGGAAAGACAACGCTGGCCAGCATCATAGCCAGCAGAACACGGGCAAATTTTATCAATTTCAGTGCAGTGACCAGTGGGATCAAAGAAATCAAAGATGTCATGAGTCAGGCAGAGCAGAGCCGGAGGATGGGCGAACGTACCGTACTGTTTGTGGACGAGATTCATCGTTTTAATAAGGCCCAGCAGGACGCATTTCTTCCATTTGTAGAGCGGGGAAGTATCGTCCTGATCGGAGCGACTACGGAAAATCCGTCTTTTGAGGTCAATGCGGCTCTTTTATCCAGGTGTAAGGTATTTGTCCTGAAAGCGCTGGAGGCAGAAGACCTGAAATCCCTGATTCGCCGTGCGCTTAGTCATCCGTCAGGGTTCGGAGCTCAGAATGTACAGATTACAGATCGGCAGATTGGCAAGATTGCTGAATTTGCAAATGGAGATGCAAGAACAGCGCTCAACACCCTGGAGATGGCGGTGACCAATGCCAGAATTACCGCAGAGGGAATGGTAGTCACGGATGAAAGCCTGGCTCAATGCATCAGTCGGAAATCCCTTCTCTATGATAAAAATGGAGAAGAACACTATAATCTGATCTCCGCCCTGCATAAATCCATGCGGAACAGTGATCCCGATGCGGCAATCTACTGGATGTGCAGGATGCTGGAAGGAGGAGAAGATCCTCTGTATATCGCCAGAAGGCTGATCCGGTTTGCCAGCGAAGATGTAGGGATGGCAGACAGCCAGGCGCTCCAGGTGGCCGTGGCTGCTTATCAGGCCTGTCACTTTCTGGGAATGCCGGAGTGTGATGTACATCTGACCCATGCGGTGACCTATCTTGCCATGGCGCCAAAGTCCAATGCCCTCTACACGGCAGTGGAAGCGTGCAAAAGAGATGTCAGAAATGGGCAGGCAGAGCCGGTGCCCTTGCAGCTTCGGAATGCGCCTACCCGTCTTATGAAGGAACTGGATTATGGAAAGGATTATGAGTATGCCCATGACACGAAAGAAAAGCTGACCCATATGGAATGTCTGCCCGAAAATCTCATCGGTACGACCTACTATCATCCTACGGATCAGGGGAAAGAGTCACAGGTCAAAGAGAGGCTTCAAAGGATTAAAGAATGGAAAAATCAGAAATCATAACGGAGGGAAAGGTATGGACAAAAAAACGGTAAAACTCTATACCCGGCAAAATGATAAGACCTTATATCAGCTGGAACGAGACGGAAGGATTATTAACCAGAGAGTATATGTAGAGCTTCATTTTGGCGACATTGCGCCATTATTTATGGAAAGCTACGACTGGTTTACAAAAGAGGCGTCAAAGCGTCTTCCGAAGCCGGACGATGTTCAGGCTCCGATCTGGTGTTCCATCAGTGTGGAAAACTGTCTGAAGCCGATCCCGGGGACAGTTGTCTATGTGCTGGAAGTGCCGGAAGACAAGGTGATCTATTTTGATGATGTAAAATGGGATTATGTGCTGAATCGGATTTATCTTCCCAAAGACGAGGAGGATAAAAAGGCATACCGTCAGCATTTGAAAGATATTGGAGTGGAGAATAGTTTTGAGTTCCTTTCAGGAAAGTATAAGGGGATGTTTCCGGAAGAAGAAGCGCGTATCCGGGAAAGCTGGAAACGTGCATTTGAGATTGACGAGTGGACCATTTTTAATGTCTGTGGAAACCTTTGGGAAATCCGCAGAGAATGGGTAAAGAAAATCGTACATCCGGGAGAATCGATAGAATAAAAAAACGGCCGCGTCTGCAGCCGTTTTTCTTATTTTGGATAAAACGTCGACCTCCAGATAAAGATACGGATCCCAGGCCTGGAAATTGCCGGAGACTGCGGCAGATGCAGGGACGAGATCCGGCTGGTCACAGCTGTAAACTGTGGGAGCGATAATACGCCTGTCAGTATGATACAGAATGTGACGAGCAGCAAGGCTCCGGGCAGAGTATCGATATGATCCAGAAGAGGAGTTCCTCTTCTGATACAGGAGTAGATCAGACCGTGGAAAATATAGATTGCCATCGTACGTGTGCCGATATAAGAAAAGAAGGTCTGACGTTCTGTCATCAGCATCAGGATGGCATAGGTCATGAATGCACCAATGCCGTAGCAGACCAGTCTGCAGAGCATACCGCTTAAGATATCTTGTCCAAGAAAATCATAGCTGTAACGGCCATAAAAAATTTTGACAGACAGTCCTTTATGCCATGGATCCAGGATTAGATAAGCGACAAAAGCCAGTATGCCGGCGGCGCTTATAAGCCGGGATAAATTTCTCCGCAGACGAGTGATCCAGGAACGGTCACAGTACATACCTGCCAGGAAGAAGGGATAAAACACAAGGATCCTTGGAATACTTAAAAAATTGCTGGGCATGCCGCCTGCACAGCCGATCAGCAGTCCTGCAAGAATCGAGAGCAGAAAATGGTGCGGAATCCGTTTCACATGTGGAGTGATGAGCCTCCAGACAAAAAGAGCCAGGATGTACCATAGTGAAAATTTGGGGAAAAGTAATGCCAGAGTGGTCGGCCGGTGGAGGACCAGGGTATATAAAAGATAATAAATGACTTCATAGATCAGATATGGAATCCCCAGTTTCCGGATCAACGCACCTGCTGACAGCTCCCGTTTGGAAAAATAGCCGGAGATGAAAATAAAAGCCGGCATGTGAAATGACACGATCAGCCATTTCAATGTATATAAAAATTCTGTCTGCTGGTAGCTTCCTTCTGTGAAATGTCCCAATACTACCATTAAAATCAAAAATGCTTTACAGTTGTCAAACAGATAATCCCGTGGTTTTGTTGTCACAGATTGCATAAAATCTCCTCCCATTACAGAGAGATAATACTCTTTCCTTTATGGGAAGGCAAGATATAAAATGGATAAAAATGCTTCATATCTCTGAAAGGAAATTGTAACAATTTCACAGATTATTTTCAGGGAAGAGGCAGGATCGTGACAGCAAGGGAGGCAAGATCAGAACCTTCCTGGTCAGCGTTCATCAAAGTCTCCATATTTACAGGTACTGTGACGGTTGTTTCTGTGCCGTATGTAGGAGCAGCAGCATATTTCTCCAGGGCCGTTACCAGTCCCACAGAGACCTCGTCAATGGAATAATAGGTGCCCTGTTCAAACTCGTGAAAAGCATCGGCAAGACTGTTGTTCGGGGTGACGGCCACATCGATCTGATAGCTGAACAGTCCTGCATCTTTGCGTGGGATACCAACGGTATAGACGCACTGTTTCATGATATTTTTCAGAGCCTCCTGATATCCTGGAATATAAGCTTCACTTAGATCCTCCGGGGGATCAAAGGTCTCTGCCTGGTACCATTCATAGGCTTCTTCTTCTGTCCGTCCGGTGTGCAGGGCAAATTGTGTGACCTCACCCTTAAAAGAAGCGTCCAGGTAAGAGATAAGGAAGTCACGCATATCATAGAGCTCACAGAACGTGTTGTAAGGCTCCATGAAGCCTGGAAGTGCCGATTTCAGGAAAGTCAGGAGATCTTCTTCGGCAATGGAAAAGCCGTCTTCAGTCTCTGTCACTTTAAGATCTGTGGTGGTTTCGGTTCCGGATGCCGGGGCATTTTTAATCAGATCCGAGTCGGTTTTAAGAACTGCCAGCATCGTTTCTGTAAAGTCGGCAGACGGCGGATCCGTGGCAGTCTCCTCATTGGTGGAACGTACAGTTTCACCCAGATCAACGGGAGTATAGGTGATGGAAACGGAGTAGATCCCGTCATTTCGTTCTTTGGCAGGTTCCACCTGGAACTGAATGGAAGCGAAGGCATCCTGCAGCAATTCAAGATAAGGCTCTTTGATTTCTTCCGGACACTGAAGGACAAAATCATCACTCACGTCAGAAAGACCGGCTTCCAGAAGTGGAGAAAAGGAAGAGGCATCTCCTTCTTTTAATGACGTAATGGTTTCGCCTGCATATTCATCGGCAGACTGGCCGCTGCAGCCAGAGAGAAGAAAAAGGGCGGCACAGAAAATGCCAAGTGACAAAGTGATCAGTTTTTTCATAGACAATCCCCCTCCGTAAAATTATGTGATCTATAATTTATTTTATCATCTGCAGACGAGAGGAGCAATCAGTTCTGTCAGACGATTTTCTACATGAGCAGGGTAAAGTTTGAAATATGACTGGAAAAAGAAGGGTATATTATATATAATGATAGCAGGGTACACAGCGGAAGAAAGCAGTCCGCAGGTATCAAAGTACAAAAGGAAAAGCAGAAAAAGGAGAAGGTTTCATGGAAATATTACAGATTGAAAAGGAACTGCGTGACAACTCTTATCCGGGCCGGGGAATCATTCTGGGGAAAACTCCGGACGGCACGAAGGCAGTGGCTGCATATTTTATTATGGGAAGAAGTGAGAACAGCCGTAACCGTATCTTTGTTGAGGATGGCGGGGGAATCCGCACGCAGGCGTTTGATCCGTCGAAGCTTGTAGATCCAAGCCTGATCATCTATGCGCCGGTCCGCGTGCTTGGCAATAAGACCATCGTCACCAACGGGGACCAGACAGACACGATCTACGAAGGAATGGACAAACAGCTGACTTTCGAACAGTCCCTGAGAAGCAGAGAGTTTGAACCGGACGGCCCGAATTATACGCCCAGGATCTCTGGTATTATGCATATTGAGAATGGAAAGTATAATTATGCCATGTCAATCTTAAAGAGCAGCGATGGATCACCGGAAAGCTGCCACCGCTATACCTTTGCCTATGAAAATCCAAAAGCAGGGGAAGGTCATTTTATCCACACTTATCAGTGTGACGGCGATCCGCTCCCGAGCTTTGAGGGAGAGCCGAAAAGGATTCAGATCCCGGATGACATGGAGGCGTTTGCCGGCCTTCTGTGGGACAGCTTAAATGAAGACAATAAGGTGTCTTTGTTTGTACGTTATATCGACATTCAGACAGGAAAGTATGAGTCAAAGATCATAAATAAAAATCAATAAACGGAAAGGGAGCAGAGCAAAGATGAAAGAATTAGAATTAAAATACGGATGTAATCCAAATCAGAAGCCGTCCAGGATCTATATGGCAGATGGAAGTGAACTGCCGATCCAGGTGCTGAATGGAAAACCAGGATATATTAATTTCCTGGATGCATTCAACGGATGGCAGCTGGTCAGCGAGTTGAAGAAAGCGACCGGACTTCCGGCGGCCACATCCTTTAAGCATGTGTCACCGGCAGGTGCGGCAGTCGGGCTTCCGCTTTCTGAGACGCTGGCAAAGATCTACTGGGTGGACGACCTGGGAGAGCTTTCTCCGCTGGCCTGTGCCTATGCAAGAGCAAGGGGCGCAGACAGGATGTCTTCCTTTGGAGACTTTATTTCCCTTTCTGACGTCTGTGATGTAGACACAGCAAGGCTGATCAAGAGAGAAGTGTCTGACGGCGTGATCGCCCCTGGATACGAGCCGGAAGCTCTGGAACTGTTAAAACAGAAGAAAAAAGGAAATTATAATGTAATCCAGATCGATCCGGAATATGTGCCGGCAAAGCTGGAACATAAAGATGTATTCGGCATCACATTCGAGCAGGGAAGGAATGAATTAAAGATTGACGATGATTTCTTCTCAAATATTGTGACGGAAAATAAGGAATTGACAGAGCAGGCAAAGATTGATCTTGCAATTTCCATGATTACGCTGAAATATACCCAGTCTAATTCTGTGTGCTTTGTCAAAGACGGGCAGGCTATCGGAATCGGTGCAGGGCAGCAGTCCAGGATCCACTGTACCAGACTTGCAGGAAATAAGGCAGACAACTGGTGGCTGAGACAGTCCCCGCAGGTTATGAATCTTCCGTTTGTAGACTCTATCCGCCGTGCAGACAGGGATAATGCGATTGATCTCTATATCGGAGAGGATTATATGGATGTGCTTTCTGATGATGCATGGCCGAATATCTTCAAAGAAAAACCAGCAGTATTTACGAAAGAAGAAAAACGGAAGTGGCTGGATCAGCTGACAGACGTATCACTTGGATCAGACGCTTTCTTCCCGTTTGGAGATAACATAGACCGAGCTCACAGAAGCGGTGTGAAATATATCGCTCAGCCGGGAGGATCGGTCAGGGACGATAACGTGATCGAAACCTGTAATAAATATGGAATGGTGATGTCCTTTACCGGAATCAGACTGTTCCATCACTAAAAGGACAGACTTAAATGAAATAAGGAGCGGTCGCATGAAACATTATGATGTGATCATCGTAGGCGCAGGCCCGTCAGGGATTTTCTGCGCCTACGAGCTGATGAGACAAAATCCAGATATGAAGGTGCTGATGATCGAGAAGGGACGGTCCATCGAGAAGAGGCAGTGTCCAAAACGTAAGACCAACATTTGTATGGGCTGCAAGCCCTGTTCCATCACCACCGGTTTTGCAGGGGCAGGTGCATTTTCGGATGGCAAACTGTCCCTTTCTCCGGATGTGGGAGGCAACCTTCCGGAGATATTGGGCTATGACAGAGCAGAGGAACTGATTCACGAGGCAGATCAGATTTATCTGAAGTTTGGAGCAGATCAGAAGGTCTATGGCGTGGATGACAGACAGGCCATAGAAAATATCCGGGCAAAGGCCATCCGGGCGAATCTGAAACTGATCGAATGTCCGATCCGCCATCTGGGGACAGAGGAAGGCTACAAGATCTATACCAGGCTGCAGGAGCATCTGCAGAGCTGTGGTGTGGAGATCCAGTTCATGACCATGGTCGAGGATCTGATCATCGAAGAGGGCCGCGCGGTGGGTGTGGTCACAGACAAGGGAGATCACTTTTTTGCACCGGAGATCGTGGTAGGAGTCGGGAGAGAAGGATCAGAATGGTTTGCGGGTATCTGCCAGAAACATGGAATTGAGACCAGAAACGGAACCGTAGATGTGGGTGTACGTGTGGAAGTCCGTGATGAGATCATGAAGGAACTGAATGAAAAGCTTTATGAAGCCAAACTGGTATACTATACGCCGACCTTTGATGATAAAGTACGCGTGTTCTGTACCAATCCATCCGGAGAAGTGGCCACGGAGTACTATGATGACGGGCTTGCGGTAGTCAACGGCCATGCATATAAGTCTCAGGACATGAAAACACATAATACCAATTTTGCCCTGCTAGTGTCTAAAAACTTTACAGAGCCTTTCCGTTCGCCTATCGAGTATGGGAAACACATTGCCCAGCTTGGCAATATGCTGAGCGGAGGAAAGATTCTGCTGCAAAGATATGGGGACTTCCGAAGGGGAAGGAGGACGACGGAGGAACGGCTGGTGCGTAATAACATCATGCCGACGCTGAAAGACGCAGTGCCCGGGGATCTTTCTCTGGTATTTCCACACAGGATCATGGTAGCCATTGATGAAATGGTCCAGGCTTTGGATAAGGTGACGCCTGGAATCGCATCAGATGAGACTCTTCTCTATGGGGTGGAAGTCAAATTTTACTCTAATAAAGTTGTGGTAAACAGGAAGTTTGAGACCAGCCTTCCAGGCCTTCGCACCATGGGAGACGGAGCATCTATCACAAGAGGACTGCAGCAGGCTTCGGCCAATGGCCTGTGCGTGGCAAGATGCATTCTGGACAGATAGAAGAGGGTTGTATATTCGGAAGAAATCGAATATAATAGAAAAGGTTGAGTGCTGATTGTGCAAAAAAATCGGTAAATAAGTCAAAAACCATGGAGGGATTGAAATACTATGGGAAAATATTTTGGAACAGACGGATTTCGGGGTGAGGCGAACGAAGTCCTGACAGTAGAACATGCATTTAAAGTCGGAAGATATCTTGGGTGGTATTACGGACAGGATCATAAAGCAAGGGTCGTGATTGGAAAGGACACCAGAAGGAGCAGTTATATGTTTGAGTATGCACTGGCAGCCGGGCTGACTGCTTCCGGAGCGGATGCCTATCTTCTTCATGTTACGACGACGCCCAGTGTGTCCTATGTGACCCGTACCGAGGACTTCGACTGCGGAATCATGATTTCTGCCAGCCATAATCCGTTTTATGACAACGGGATCAAGATCATCAATGGAAAAGGCCATAAGATGGAGGCAGAGGTAGAAGAAAAGATTGAAGCATATATTGACGGCGAGGCCGGTGAACTGCCTCTGGCAAAAAAAGAGAAAATCGGCCGTACCATCGATTATGCAGCAGGAAGGAACCGGTATATCGGACATCTGATCTCGCTGGCGACCAGGTCCTTCAAGGACATGCGGATCGGCCTTGACTGTGCCAACGGCAGTGCATTTGCCATTGCAAAAAGTGTATATGATGCGCTGGGAGCCAAGACTTATGTGATCAACAACGAGCCGGATGGAACCAATATCAATACAAACTGCGGATCCACTCATATTGAAGTGCTGCAGGAGTTTGTGAAAGAAAAGAAGCTGGACATCGCCTTCGCTTTTGACGGAGATGCGGACCGCTGTATCGCTGTGGACGAAAATGGAAATGTGGTGGACGGGGATCTGATTCTCTATGTCTGCGGAAAATACTTAAAAGAGCAGGGACGTCTGAACGGAGACACTATCGTTACGACGATCATGTCTAATCTGGGACTTTATAAGGCCTGTGACAAAGCAGGGATCAAATATGAAAAGACAGCAGTGGGAGACAAATATGTCTATGAAAATATGATGAAGAATAACTTCTGCCTGGGCGGAGAACAGTCCGGACATATCATTTTCAGCAAACATGCTACTACTGGAGATGGGATTCTTACTTCTTTAATGATAATGGAAGTTGTAATGGAAAAGAAGCAGTCTCTGGCAAAGCTGACAGAGGATGTCAAGATCTATCCTCAGCTTCTGAAAAATGTCCGCGTGGCTGATAAAAAGACGGCAAGAGAAAACCCACAGGTCGTAAAAGCGGTAGAAGCTGTGACGGAGGCTCTGGGAGACGATGGCAGGATCCTGGTAAGAGAAAGTGGTACCGAGCCGGTGATCCGTGTCATGGTGGAAGCGGCCACCGATGAACTCTGTGAGAAATATGTAGATCAGGTGATCGACGTGATGAAGGCAGAAGGCCTGGTTACAGAATAAATCATAAGATATGAAATATGAGAATGAAAAAGGGATTCCCTCCTAAATGGAGTGGAATCCCTTTCCTATAATCTCACTTGTATTTGAAATCAGCAAGAAGGCATCCGGTGAATGTTCTTTGATAAAGTTCCTGAGCCGTACGGCTTCGATCCGGCTTAAAACGGTAAGCACCAGATACTTGTTTTCGCCGGAAAAAGCACCCTGTGCAAGGATGATGGTAGCGCCGCGGTGCAGATCGTTTTTAATGAATTTACAGATCGGTTCCGGGTCTGAACAGACTACATTAAAGTACTTGGACAGGTTCAGACTTTCGATAAAACCATCGATCATGAAAGACCGAAGAAAAAGTCCCAGGAAAGAATAGAGTCCTGTGGTGATGCCGAAAGCGAAACATCCGGCCAAGGTGATGAAAAAGTCGGTAACCAGAAGAGCTTTGCCGATATCTGCACTGGTGTACTTTTTCATGATCATGGCGATAATATCAGTACCGCCGCTGGAAGCGCCGATGTTAAACAGAATGGCTGACCCCACGGCCGGGAGGGCAATGGCGAAGGCCAGCTCCAGAAGAGGCTGGTCTGTCAGCGGCTGCTGCATCGGACAGATCCGGTCAAGGACTGACAGTGTGACCGATAAAAGGATACTGCTGTAAGCAGTCTTGGCGGCAAACTTTTTGCCAAGAATCACAAAGCCGATCAACAAAAGAGCCATGTTTGCAATGAAAGAGAAGTCACTGGCTGAGATGACTCCTGTCTTGGCGACGAGAACCGCCAGACCGGTAATGCCGCCGAAGGTAAAGTTGTTGGTAAATTTAAAGAAATAGGTACCAACAGCCATAATCAGAGTGCTTGCTGTAAGCAGGAAAAAATTTTTTGCTTTTGATTTCATGATGTATTCCCCAACGTATTTTTTTTATCTGGTTTTATCCATTCCAAATTGTAACGCCGGGTACCCAAAAAGTCAACGAATAGATTCAGATTGTAAAAAATTGCATGATGCCGGTCAAACCGGCGCATAATATCCTCTGTAAGGAGGAAGAAAAAGATGTATAAATATCTGCCGATCACGGATGTATACGCAAGAGAAATCCTGGATTCCCGCGGCAATCCAACGGTAGAAGTGGAGCTTCTGGCAGGAGAACGGTACTGGGGAAGGGCCGGTGTCCCTTCGGGGGCGTCCACCGGGAAATATGAGGCGGTGGAGTTAAGAGACAAGGAGGAACGGTATGGGGGCCTGGGAGTCTCTCAGGCTGTAGAACACGTCAATGCCAGAATCGCCCCGGAGATTATAGATATGAATGTATTTGACCAGGCATTGCTGGATCTGACATTGAAAAATCTGGACGGTACAGAAGATAAGTCCAATCTGGGGGCAAATGCCATGCTGGGAGTGTCTATGGCAGCAGCCCGGGCTGCCGCAGACGCCCTGCGGATGCCGTTGTATGCGTATCTGGGTGGTACTAATGCGAAAAAGATGCCGGTGCCGATGATGAATATCATGAATGGAGGTGCTTGTGTTATTATAATGACACAAGGCAGAACCCCTTATAATACAAGGGCTC
>USDK01000067.1 GCA_900553355.1 uncultured Lachnospiraceae bacterium | reverse complement strand
CCTAAGTGACAAGTTTTTATTATTTCACTTGTCTACTTAGAAGGGAGCATATCACTTTTGCAAAAAGTGTACGTCCCCGTTTGCGTTTGCGTTTCTGTTTGCTCTTTATTCCACTCTGTGGATCCATCCTTCCGGTGCCTCAATATGGCCCATCTGGATTCCTGTCAGTGTATCGTATAATTTCTTCGTGATCGGTCCCATCTCGTCCATTCCGCTTGGGAAGCAGATCTCTTTTCCATGGTCATTGATCTTGCCGACTGGTGAGATGACGGCTGCGGTTCCACACAGTCCGCACTCTGCGAAGTCTTTGACTTCGTCGAAGTATACCGGACGTTCCTCGACCTCCAAGCCTAAGTAATGCTCTGCCACATACATCAGAGATCTTCTTGTAATGGATGGAAGAATCGTGCTGGATTTCGGCGTTACTACTTTGTTGTCTTTTGTAACAAAGATGAAGTTTGCACCGCCTGTTTCCTCTACCTTGGTTCTGGTTGCCGCATCCAGATACATATTCTCATCAAAGCCCTGCTTGTGTGCATCCACGATAGCATGCAGGCTCATGGCATAGTTAAGACCTGCCTTTACGTGTCCGGTTCCATGCGGCGCCGCACGGTCAAAGTCACAGACACGAATCGTGATCGGTTTTGCGCCTCCCTTAAAGTAAGGGCCTACCGGTGTCGTAAATACACGGAACTGATATTCATCTGCCGGTTTTACACCAATGACCGCATTTGATCCAAACATATACGGACGCACATATAATGTAGCGCCGGATCCATACGGCGGCACATAAGCCGCATTCGCCTCCACCGTCTTATGTACGGCTTCTACGAATCTGTCCTCCGGAAATACCGGCATTTCCAGCCGTCTTGCGGAATCAGCCATTCGTGACGCATTCAAGTCCGGACGAAACATTACGATATGCCCGTCTTCTGTAGTATATGCCTTCAGTCCTTCAAAGCAGGTCTGTGCATACTGAAGAACGCCGGCACACTCATTGATCACCACATTTGCATCGGAGGTAAGCACACCTTCGTCCCACGCTCCATCTTTATAATTGGAAACGTATCTTTTGTCAGTCTCTACATAAGCAAAGCCTAAATTCGACCAGTCAATATTTTTCTTTTCCATCGAAATCTCCTCCGTTCCTTATTATCTTTTTTGATTATAATACCACTGTACCAAAAATTCAAGAGTGCGCTCTGTTTTTTTATCGTTCCATCATACTGATCGACTCAATCGCCACACATCCGCCCCGTACAACTTCAATACTGTTAAACTCTTCCTTCATTAATTTGATGACTGCATCATTCTTGGCCGTAGTCTGGACAAATTCCAGAAGAAGGCTGTCACGGCCGTAATCAATGACCTTCGCCTTAAAGGTTTCTGCTATCTGGAACAGCTCTACCTTATCCTCCGGGGTACATTTGCGGACCTTCACATACAGAATTTCCTTCATCCTTACAAAAATATCTGTAAAATCAATCACCTTAATGACCTCTACCAGACGATTCAGCTGCTTCTTGATCTGCTCAAATGTCTCGTCATCGCTGACTGTCGCGATCGTCATTCTGGAAATAGTCGGGTCCTCTGTCGTTCCTACCGTCAGACTGTCCAGATTATACGACTTCCCGGAGAACAATCCGGAAATCTTGGAAAGGACGCCCACCTGATTTTCTACATATAATGAAATCCATCTTTTTTTCATTCCGCTCATATTTTATTTCCTCCTTATCACTCTCCACTTACATCCCTTGATCAGCAGTCCATGATCATATCTTCCAGTGTACCGCCCGGCTGAATCATCGGATATACCAGATCCTCCGGATCGATCAGAAATTCGATGAGATACGGGGTCTTTTTACTGTTCATAGCTTCCCTGAACGCCGGCTCGATCTCTTCTTTTTTCGTCACGCGGATTCCTTTTGCTCCGTAACTTTCTGCCAGTTTCACAAAATCCGGCACATAAGCCATATTCTCGACATCCTCTCCCCGGTCTCTTGAGGCTGCTCCTGACCGCAGACAGGTCATGGAGTACCGTTTTCCATAGAACAGCTTCTGCCACTGGCGTACCATGCCCAGATTATAATTGTTGAAAATACAATTGATCGTCGGAAGTTCTTCCAGGACTGCTGTTGCCATCTCCTGGATATTCATCTGGATACCACCGTCGCCAGAAATAGAAATAACCGGAGTATCCGGATTGCCGATCTTGGCGCCGATGGCTCCTGGAAGTCCATATCCCATGGTCCCCAGACCGCCGGACATCAAAAGCCTTTTCTTTTCCGTAATCTCAGCAAACTGGGATACAAACATCTGATGCTGTCCTACATCTGTTACGATAATGGCTTCATCAAACATACGGTTGATCGTCTCAATGATATCCTGAGGAGTCATGATCGGCCTTGGCTTCATAGCAAGGGGATGCTCTGCCTTCCATCCCTGAATCTTCTCCATCCAGTCTTTTGTATCATATTCTGTGACATACTCCAGCATCTTGGTGACCGCTTCTCTGGCATCTGCCACGATCGGTACATCTACCTGTACATTTTTTGAGATTGCGGCCGTGTCTATATCAATATGTACGATCTGCGCTTTCGGGGCAAAGGAATGAAGTTTTCCTGTGATCCGGTCATTGAACCTGGTCCCGATAGAAAACAAAAGGTCACACTCATTGACTGCCATATTGCAGGCATAAGCTCCGTGCATTCCCACATTTCCGATATAAAGCGGATGGTTTGTCGGAATCGCTCCCCGGCCCATCACTGTCGTCACTACCGGCACGTTAGTCTTTTCCGCAAGCGCAGTAAATTCTTTATTTGCATGGGAGATATTGACGCCTCCTCCCACCAGGAACAACGGGCGTTCTGCCTTGGAAAGCATCTTGATCGCTCTCTTAAGCTGTCCGATATGTACGTGAGTATTCGGTTTGTAGCCCCGGATATTCACTTCTTCCGGATATTCAGCATCTCCCAGTTCTCCCATCACATCCTTTGGAAGGTCTACCAGCACCGGTCCCGGTCTCCCGGTACGTGCGATATAAAATGCCTCTTTGATGATCCTGCCCAGATCATCCCTGTTCCGGACGGTCACTCCGTATTTCGTGATGCTGCGGGTGATTCCCACAATATCTACTTCCTGAAACGCATCGTTTCCGATCAGATGTCTGGCTACCTGCCCGGAAAAGCACACCAGTGGGACACTGTCATAGTAAGCCGTCGCAAGCCCTGTGACCAGATTGGTCGCTCCAGGTCCGCTGGTTACCAGGCAGACACCGACTTTTCCGGTAGATCTGGCATAGGCATCCGCCTCATGCACCAGTGCGATCTCCTGCCTTGGAAGAATCACTTTTGTATAATCCTGCTTATACAGCTCGTCGCTGATATCGATCGTGCAGGCTCCCGGGTAACCGAATAATACGTCTACGCCCTCCTCCTTTAATGCTTTTACCAATAACTTGTTCCCACTGATCTTTTTCATATACATACCTCCTTGTATAAAGATATCAAAAAAAATACCCTAAGCCTTATAAGCTTAGGGCGAATCTGACATCCGTGTTACCACCTAATTTCAGAGAAATGACTTCTCTGCACTCTGCCGGTACGGGAAATCCCCTTATCTCCGATACCGCTTCCCTCTAACGCCGGGATCACGCGTTGAAGTCTACTCAAAGCATCGTCTCAGAAAACTCCTGCTTCTTTCGGTTCACTGCTCGAAGGCTACTTCCATAATCTCTTCACGAAGGCTTCCACCAGCCGCCTCCTCTCTTGGCATCCGAAGACTATGTACTCCTCCTTGTCATAGCATTTCTCTGATAATTATCATTATTATATTCAGATTTTTCATCATTGTCAATCTATTTATCATAAAATTTCAAAACTCTTTCAATCCGGCCTGCCACCTGTTCCCAGCAGATGCGGCTTACATCCGCAGCCAAAGTTCTCCTCCTTCCCCGGCTTTGAACCTCCCGGATACTGATATCCAGAGCTTTCGAAAGTCTTCTTTCAAATGCTGGAAGGCTCTCTTGTTCCGGTTCGTCTACTTCATGCATCTGTGGCAATGTAACATACCTGATCCTGGCACCCGGCGCAAAGGTCTCCATCCAGTCCGCAATTCCAGGAAGATCACTCATCACTACCTGGTCGCCGCAGGCGAGAGCTTCTACCGCCGTCAACGGAAGTCCCTCATAAAAAGATGGGAGCACAAATATATCGCATGCGTTATATAATTCAGCCAGTTTCTGCTGGGAAAGCTTTCCCACAAATACTACCGGATACCGGCATTTTTCTGCCAGCGCCTGAATTTCCCCATATTCTTCCTGGTTCCCGGCGCCGCCTGCCAGAAAGAGGCGGACTTCCCCCGGTGCAGATGTGAGAAGATTCATGGCTCTTAAAAGGCTCATCACGCCTTTTTTCTCAGCAATCTTCCCGGCAAAAACGATACGCACCGCATCCTCTGTCCTGGCAAAACTGGTCTGATGGAAGACACCGGCATTATATCCGATTCCCACCACATGTATGTTTACTTTATCTGCATGATAGATCTTCAAAATCCTGTCGATCTGTGCCTCCTGCAGCACAAAGATCCCATTCAGGGCACGGATCTTTTCTGCAATAAATTCCCGTTTCAGATCCGTCTTCTGCATCTGGCGCAAATCAGTATTATGGCAGAATCCATATATTTTCTGTTCCGGAAAACGATCCCTTGTCAGAGCCGTCAGAAGATACAGATGATGGCAGAGGATCACATCCGGACGGAACTCGCGTACCACTCGGTCCAGTACTTTTGAAAAAGCTTGTTCAAACTGCCGGGTCATCTCCGGAGTCAGATCACAGTATCGGGTACTTTTGTATGGCATTTCATCCGACATGCCCACCACCGGAAAGGGCAGATCTTCTGTTTCAAAACAGACCGGATCAAACCGTACCTTGTCTGGAAGAAAAACCTCATCTTCCGGACCGATGCCGGCTATCACAGCCTGCGTATGCCCTTCTCCGTCAAAGGTCTTTATCAGCTCCGTCATATACACACCGCTGCCGGTACTGTCCGGCTTCTGCGCCGAGATACTTAAAATTCTCATTTATCTTCCGACCCTTTCATAAACCGTAAAATAATACTCCAGATCAAAACAGGTCTGCTCTTCGCTGATTTTTGTCATCCTCCAATCCTCATCCTGATCCAGATTCGGAAAATAAGTGTCTGCATCATATGCATGGTCAATCTTTGTGACCAGAGCGGTATCACAGTAACCCAGCATCGCCCGGTAAATACTCTCCCCACCGATCACGAATACTTCTCCTTCATATTTCCTGCTCTCTTCAATCGCTTCCTCCACACTGTGCACGACCACAGCGCCTTTGACTTTATAATCCGGATTTTTCGTGATCACAATATTTACTCTGTTTTTAAGCGGCTGTCCCTGAGGAAAGCTTTCCAAAGTCTTTCGTCCCATGATGACCACGTTTCCTCTGGTCGTCTCCCTGAAAAACTTCATATCCGCAGGAATGCTCCACATCAGCTTATTATTTTTCCCGATTGCCCAGTTTTTATCAACTGCAACGATTAATTTCATCTGAATAATTCCTTCCTTTCACTGACAAACTTTTCTTTTGATCCCATAGTCCAAAAATCAGACTGCCACCGGTATATTCCGAATCTGTTCATGAGTCTGATAATCGATCAGCTTTACATCATCCGGCGTAAAATCATAGAAATCCTTTATATCCGGATTCAGCCAGAACTTTGGAGCCGGCAGGGGCTCCCGGCTGATCAGCTCCTGTATCATCGGCACATGCCGGTCATAGATATGTGCATCTGCGATCACATGCACAAACTCTCCCACCTGCATATCGCAGACCTGCGCCAGCATATGCATCAGGACGGAATACTGGCAGACATTCCAGTTATTTGCCGCCAGCACATCATTGGACCTCTGATTCAGGATCCCGTTCAGGACCAGCTTGTCGCTGTCCGGCCGTTTTGTCACATTAAACGTCATGCTGTAGGCACAGGGATAGAGATTCATCTCATGAAGATCCTGGTGTACATACAGATTCGTCATGATCCTTCGACTGTAGGGATTATTTTTAAGGTCGTAGATGACCCGGTCCACCTGGTCGAACATCCCCTCTTTGTACTGGTGCTTTACCTGCATCTGATATCCATAGGCTTTTCCGATGGAGCCATCTTCATCGGCCCAGCTGTCCCAGATATGACTGTTCAGGTCGTGTATGTTATTTGATTTTTTCTGCCAGATCCACAAAAGCTCGTCTGTACAGCTCTTGATCGCTGTCCTTCTCAGCGTCAGTGCCGGAAACTCTCTGGACAGATCATAGTGGTTGACCACTCCGAATCTCTTGATCGTATAAGCAGGTGTCCCGTCCTCCCAGACCGGACGCACCTTTTCTCCCTTTGTATCCGTTCCGTTTTCCAGAATATCGCTGCACATGGCAATAAACACTTTGTCCGCATAACTCATATTTCTTTCTATATCCTCCACATTATCTTCCATAATTTTCGCTGCTGTGACCAGTTTATCACGAAACGGTCATAAAAAAAAGAGGGCTTTCACCCTCTTTCTCCAGTTCTGGGTCCTTCCTTCAGCTACACCCCTGCAGGACTGTTTCCAATGCGCTGGCGCTGCTGCTGTGCGACCGCTCTACCCGGATATTGTAACGCTCAGCCTCTTTTAGTGCACAGTGTACCATTTTATGGGCCACCGTAGAGGTAAACAGAATGATCAGGTCCGGCTGGCCGATCTGGGTCTTCAGGTTGCCCGACATCCTGGTAAATACTTTGGCTTTATACCGGTACTTCTTACATATCTGCTTATACTGCTGTTCCATCCGCTCGTTTCCGCCAATGATTACAACACTCATATGCTCACCAGTTCCTTTCCTGCTGTCTTTAATTTTGCTACTGCTGCATCATCCGGTGCTTCATTTGCGATGATCCCGGAGCCCGTCACAAGCACGGCGCCAGCATTTTTCATACGCTCCTCCCAGTTCCGCATCCATTCACCGTCTCCCCAGCCGTAAGAGCCAAACAGCAGGATCTTTTTCCCGCTGACTTTCCCTTCCAGTTCCGCCACGAAAGGTTCCATCTCACTTTCTTCCAGTTCTTCAGCACCCATGGAAGGACACCCAAGTGCGAAAACATCCTCCTTTACCAGCTCCTGTGCGTCTGCACCGTCCACCGTGATCAATGCAGCCTCTCCGCCTGCTTCTCTGATGCCGTCCGCCAGGGCATCTGCCATCGCCTCCGTATTTCCGGTTCCGCTCCAATATACCACTGAAATGCTCATGTGTATCGTCCTCCTTTGATTTTCTGAAACCCAGCCGTCAGGCTACACTGTATACAATATCCCGTATACTTTTCCCGACCAAAAATTCATTGACAGCACTTGTTCTTGCCTGATCATATGCCAGGAAAGTCAGCTGCGCCCGTTCCCGGTTATGATACACCTTCCAGTATCCGGTCATCAGACATCCCTGTCCGTCATTTTCGATAAAACCTCTCACGTCCTCGACCGGATAATCCAGAAAGGCGCCGATTTCATGCGGAAAACATATATCCTGCCTGGAATATCTGTCGATCCGCTCCGCCAGACGCTGAAATGTTCCGTTCAGATCCTGCATTACATATCCATATTCCCCAAGGAACTCTCTGATCTCTTCCCGCTGAAGATAGGCCTCCATCTCCTTCCTGCGGAAAAGAATAATCAGGCAGCGTTCTTTACAGATTGCAAGCACCTGATAGGAAATCCCCGTACCCTCTAAAATTTCTCTCAGTTCCCACAGGAACCTCCTCTCAAGATTCATGATACAAGCAACCTTGATCCCCTTCAGAAAAGGTGCACACTGCAGGATCAGCTGAAACTGCAGTCGCCTGCTGATATTCTGGTCAGAAAGCATATGCGCCACAACCTCTACCGGCATATCGTCTCCTCCATGCTGTACAAATTCTTGATCTGTTAATTTTGAATTTGATTATCATTTGCATTTGAAGTATATCATAGAAACACATAAAATAGCAACCATATGTATTGATAGCATTTCTCATTTCCAGAATATTATCCAAATTGACTACGGGGACGTGGTATTTTTAAAAATACCACGTCCCCGTAGTCAATTCAGACAATTATTTTTTCAGGATCAGTGCCACGAATACCAGGTCTTCATCCCCTGTATTTTTCACCCCGTGGCCGTTGCCGTCTTCACAGACGAACACATCTCCCGGCTCTGCCGCCATTTCTTTTCCGTTGTCACTGTATACTGCTTTTCCAGACAGAATGTAATAGGTCTCGCTCTCACCATGATGCTCGTGATATCCCAGTTCGCTCTGGGGCGGAATCGTTACTTTGCTGAACATCCGGCAGTGTTCTCCCAGTTCAGCCCCTGTCAGCAGCGCCTCTTTCAGGATATATCCGGCGCCCCCGTTTGCATGTTCCGCTTTCACTACTTCTCTTTCTCCGGCTTTTGTCATACAATTTTCCTCCTTAGTTGTAGCATTTAATTAAACAATACAACTAATTTCATCTGTCTGTCAACTGTCTCATCTATGAGGCTACCGTTTTACAATCTTGTAATACTCTCGCGCCGTCACGCCGTACACGGCTGCATAGAATGCGGCGAACACGGCCACCGTGATGACGGTACATGCAAAGAACAACGGTGTGTTGGTGAAGTTGAGCGTGACCAGAAGTTTCTTAACCACCTGGAATGCCACGGCCACGTGCAGTACTGCCATAAGAAGAGGCAGGAAGAATACGGTCAGCACCTGGCTTCGGATGGTGCGCCGGACTTCTTTCTGATCCATGCCTACCTTCTGCATGATCTGGAACCGTTCTTTATCATCATAGCCCTCGGAAATCTGCTTATAATAAATGATCAGAACAGTCGCCATCAGGAACAGTGCGCCCAAATAGATACCGATAAAGAAGAGGGAACCGTACAGACCATAAAAGTTTTCCCGGCTCTGCTGCCTGCTTTCGCAGAAGGCCCCCGGCACTTCCCCTGTCAGGCGCTCTGTCATCGCCTCCTCCGTGGCGCTGCAATCCTCTTTCTCTCCTTCCAGGTCAAAACGGTGCCAGTATTCCACCGCACTCTGCTGGGCCACCCATTCCGGCGACATATCACTGCCGGCCCAGGCTTCCTTCAGGATATCCCCGATCTCACTTTCGTCCGCCATGATCAGATAATATGCATCGGTCACCCGGGACCGATTCTTCGGCTCCAGCTTCAGGTCATCCACGGTTCCGGCCACCTGATAAGTCTTAGAGCCGACCTGTACATCGTCCTTCTCCCAGTCCTCGCCTGTAGAATAGACCAGTACCTCATCCGAATCCAGATTCACATTTTCTCCTTCGATCGAATTATAATCCGCCTCCGGAAGCATATACAATTCCCGGATCTGAGAAGTTGAAGAGTCGCCTGTCTCCTTTAATTCAAATCCATCTGCATTCATAACCACAGCCACTGAACCCTGGTGATATACAAGTTCTGTATCTGGATCTATGGAAACATGATGGTTCTTTAACTCCTCGGAAATAATCTGCTCTGCCTGCTCTTCAGCCTCCGGAGTGGTCTGATAAAGCCTCAGCCCATATTCCGTAGGAAAGCGGAATCTCAGGATATCATCCATCCCTGCATAAAGCGACAGCGTAGTCGAGATCATTACCAGTACCATGGTACTTAAGATACAGATGTTTGCCAGGCCTACTGCATTCTGCTTCATCCGGTAGATCATGCCAGATACAGAAGTAAAATGCTTTGCCTGATAATAAAAGGATTTCTTCTTTCGAAGCGCCTTTAAAAGGGCGATGCTTCCGGCTATGAATAAGGCGTAAGTACCAAGGATCACACAGATCACCGCGATAAAGAAAGCAGAAATCGCTTCCAGCGGAGAGTCCGTTGTCAGTGCGATGGTATATCCTGCTCCAACCAGACCAAACCCGATGATGGCCAGCAGGATCTTGGTCTTCGGTTCTTTTTCTCCCTGACTGCTTCCATGCAGAAGCTCCACCGGATTAGCCAGCCGGATCTGCATCAGATTATAGCAAAGTGTAAGAAGAAAAATCACCGCAAATAAAATCAGTGAATCCACCACCGATGGCAGAGAAACAGCAAACTCCAGCCCCACATCAAAATGCAAAAGCTTCAGAAGCGCCAGATACATCAGCTTGCTGAATACAATCCCAAATATCAGCCCCAGTCCGATCCCGGCTGCTGCCGTGATCAGCGTTTCCACCAGCAGCATCCTGGCAATGTGCCGTTTTCCCATGCCCAGGATATTGTAGACGCCGATCTCCCGTTTTCTCCGCTTGATAAGAAAACTGTTGGTATAAAACAGGAAAATCACTGCAAATACAATAATCACGCCTCTGGCATAGCTTAAGACCAGCTCCAGGCTCTTATTTCCGATCCCTTCATTCCTGGCCAGTGCGTCCATGATATAGAACATCATGACTGTCAGCACGGACGTGAAAATGTAGGGAACATAGGTCTTGCTGTTGTTTTTCAGGTTCGTAACTGCAAGCCGCGAATAGATGGAACTACTCATTTTCTCCACCTCCTGCCTCCAGGACCGTCAGTGTATCGGAAATCTTCTGATACATCTGCTCATTCGTCAGATTGCCCCGATAAAGCTGATGGAACACTTCTCCATCCTTAATAAACAGGACTCTGTTCGCCGTGCTGGCCGCCTTGGTACTGTGCGTCACCATCAGGATCGTCTGCCCATCCCGGTTGATTTCCTCAAACAGATTCAAAAGATCGTCCGCCGCCCGGGAATCTAACGCCCCGGTAGGCTCATCCGCCAGGATCAGCTGCGGTTTTGTGACCAGCGCCCTTGCCACCGCAGCCCTCTGTTTCTGTCCTCCTGACACCTCATATGGATATTTCTTCAAAATATTTGCAATTCTTAACTTCTCCACCACCGGCGTAAGCCTTCTTTCCATCTCCGGATATTTACGGCCGGAAAGTACCAGCGGAAGCAGGATATTATCCTCAATAGAAAACGTATCCAGAAGATTAAAGTCCTGAAACACGAATCCCAGATTCTGCCTCCTGAAAGCTGCCATCTCCTTTTCTTCGATCCCGGAAAGATCCCTTCCTTTCAGATAGACCTTTCCGCCTGTCGGCCGGTCCAGTGCAGCCAGAATATTTAAAAGCGTCGTCTTGCCAGAGCCGCTTTCTCCCATAATCGCCACATATTCCCTGGGCTCCACCGAAAAATTTACATTCCTGAGGGCTTCTACCTGGCTTCCCCCAAATCTTGTGGTGTATATTTTCTTTACATTTTTCACATCCAGTAGTGCCATATCTTTTTCCATCCTTTCATCAATGTTTTTTACATCTCCAATTATAAAAAAAGGAGAAATGCCCTTCCATTGATTTAGATGACATTTCCCTCTCCTGTCTTACATTTCTGTAAGATTCCCTTTTTCACGCTCCAGATATAAGTATACCTTTGTACCCTGATCGATCCTGGATTCGATCTCAATCCCGTGCTGCAGCTTGTCCATGATCTTCTTGCACAGGTAAAGGCCGATTCCGGTAGACTTCTTATCCGCCCTGCCGTTATACCCGGTAAATCCTTTTTCAAATACCCTGGGCAGGTCTTCCGGAGAAATCCCGATCCCGGTATCCTCGATCACCAGCATGGTTTTTCCTTTATGTTCCGTCAGATAAATAGAAATACTTCCCTTTTTCGTATATTTCAACGAGTTCGACAATATCTGTTCCACCACAAATACCAGCCATTTTTCGTCTGTCAGCACTTTATGACAGAGGGGCTCATAGTTCAACCGGATCTTCTTTAAAATAAACATCTGAGAATACTTCCGGACTGCCTGGCGGACGATATCGTCCAGAGAATATTCTGCAAATGCCAGATCTGAAGACATATCCTCCATCCGCAGATAAGAGAGCACCATTTCCACATACTGCTCAATCTTAAACAACTCCAGCTTCATATTTTTGATATGGGGCACAGCCGCATCTTCTTCTTCCAGAGACTGCAGCATGACCCGGAGGGCTGCGATAGGTGTCTTGATCTGATGAACCCACATTCCATAATAATCTGCCATTTCCTGCCTGGAGATGCGCTCCTTTGACTCCAGCTCCTGCTTTTCCTGGTACAGCTTTATCAGGATCTTCTGATATTCTTCCTCCACGGTATTCATCGGATCCGGCATCCGGGAAAGATCTGTCAGGATCGCCGTCTGGTTCTCTTCCAGTTCCCTGCAACTTCTGTAATACCGGATAAATGCCATGATCCCATATAAAACCAGCCATCCCACCGACAGCAGGAATCCATAGCGCACCGCATCCACACGGACATTATATAAAAAGAAAACCACCTGGAATATTCCGACAAATCCTATATACAGGCAGATTTCTCCGATATGCTCTCTTGCAAATCTTTTCAGTAACCTCATCATTCCACTATATATCCAATGCCTTTCTTCGTCCGGATCAGGTCAGCAATCCCCACAGACTCCAATTTCTTCCGGAGTCTTGCCACATTCACCGTCAGTGTATTGTCGTCAATAAACTCATCACTGTCCCAGAGTCTTTCGATGATCTCATCCCTGGAAACGATTTTTCCGGCCCGTTCGAACAGAATCTGAAGGATCCGGAACTCATTCTTCGTAAGCTCCAGCTTTTCATTTTCATACAAAACCGTGGCGTCGCTCAGATTCAGCATGACGCCTGCATGTTCCAGAATATTGGACGCCCCGTGGAATGAATAGGCTCTCCGCAGAAGCGCCTGCACTTTTGCCGTAACCACATTCAGATCAAAAGGCTTCTCAATAAAATCGTCGCCGCCCATATTCATCGCCATGACGATATTCATATTGTCATCCAACGATGATAAAAATATGATCGGTACCTCTGACACTTTTCGGATCTCCTGGCACCAGTGAAAGCCGTTAAAAAACGGCAGTGCAATATCCAGCATGACAAGCTGGGGCTCAAACTCTACAAAATCTGTCATTACATTTTTAAAATCTTCCACACACCGGGCATCGTAGTCCCACTTTTTCAGATGAGCCGCCAGAATTTCTGCGATCGTCATGTCGTCTTCTACGATTAAGATCCTGTACATCCTTCCTACCGTCCTTATCCATTCTGTTTTCCATCCTACTCAATTCTCCTGTATTTGTCAATGAAAATAATGGGCTCCAATCTGCATCCCGGATCCTCCCTGATCAAAATAAAGGCATCCCTCCACCGGGTCCTCTCCTGCCAGCGCATCCTTTGCCGCCTGCATGGCAGAATCTGTATAGCCCTTCTGGCTTCTGACCCTGTCCAGCCATCCCGTGCCGGCCGGTACAAACTGCCCGGACTGATAGACGACCTCTTCCACAGAATCCGGAAACAATCCACTGTTTACCCGGTTCATCACCACAGCTCCCACCGCTACTTGTCCCTCGTACGGCTGATTGCCGGCCTCACAGAAAATAATGGATGCCAGAAGTTCCAGCTCCTGCTGATGCGCCGCCTCCAAGGCTGCTCTTCTCTCCTGCTCTCTTTTCTCTTCCCTCTCCCTGGCTTCTTCCGCCTCCTGCTGATTTTTTTCATCCAGCACCTTCACCGAGGCTGCCATCATCTTCCCGGAAATCTCCTCAGACTCCCCGGAAATCTCCTTGCCGATTTCCTCTTTCATAAAAGCCGCATTCTGCTCCTCCAGGAAAGTCTGGGACTGCACACACACTACCGACTGTGCCGCCTCTGGCACAGCCGCATAGCTTGTAAAGCCTGCCGTCAAAATCCCTGCAGATAACAATAAATACGCAGATCCATACCATGTTCTCCGATTCATATCACGCCTCCTGCCACATGCTTGTATGCATAATCCAAAAGATTATTCATAAAATAATCTTAATAAAGTATATTCAATAATTTCAATTTTATTACAAATGTTACAAAATTATTACGCATTCTTCAGATGGGGACAGGGCACTTTACAAATGGGGACACCACAAAACGCAGTTTGGGACGTACACTTTTGCAATGATATGCTCCCTTCTAAGTAGACAAGTGAAATAATAAAAACTTGTC